>CAYPTW010000102.1:0-7933 GCA_964413755.1 uncultured Thioalkalivibrio sp.
ATCCGCGGCGCCAACCTCGAGGGCAATTTCCTTAACTCGGGCACCAGTTACAGCGGCGCCAACCTGACGCGCAACGAGTATGACGGCCACCTGGTGTTCAAGCCGTTGAAGTACAGTCGTAAGGCGACGCCCATCACCATGCCCTGGCACGTGCTGCCGCGACAGGCTGCGCGGGTCCACGCGTCGAAGACCAAGATCTCCGACGGCGGTGACCTGATCACGCTCACCAACACCGGCGCGGGCACGGCGCAGAACGACGCCTACTCGCTGATGTTGAGCCTGCCCCGGCTGCCCAACGGTGGTCCGGGTGAGTCGTTCCCCAACCCGTCGATTCGCGCGTTCGGCGTGCAGACCTTCCTGGTCCCGGACGGCTTCTGCGGAGCGCCGGACGGAGTTACCGACTACCTCATGGGATTCGCTTTCAACCTGTGGGAGCGCACGGCCTACTCGCTGTTCCCGGGCCTCGTGGGCGTCCTGCTCGACGTGAACCAGGACGGCGTGCCGGACTACGACGTCTTTAATCTATCGCTAAATTTCTTCAACCCTATCGAATTTCCGGGCGACTGGCGCACCGTGACAGTAGCAGTGGACCTGAGTACCGGCCTTGGCAACGCCTTCTTCTTTACCGAGCATGCGACGAACTCGGCCAACCAGGTGCTGCTGGCGTGCAACTCGCAGATCGGCAACCAACCGTTCTTCGCCAACATGGACGCAGAGGCCTATGTAGCAGACGTGTCTTTCGGCAGTTCCTTCAATTCCGCGCCGACGACTTTCGCTCCGCTGGGCGAGCGCTTCTTCACCGGCGACCTGACCGACCTGGCCCCAGGCCAGAGCGGCCAGATGACGGTGACGGACTTCGGCACCGAGGGGACCAACCCGGGTGAGCTAGGCCTGCTGCTGATCACCAATGGTGACCGTGGCGAGGGCGCGCGCGGCGGCGCGACGCTGGAGACGGAGGCGATCCTGTTCGAGCAGAAGCCGCCCAAGGGCAAAGGCAAGGGCAAGGGAAAGGACAAGGACAAGGACAAAGGGAAGGGCAAGCGCGGCGACAAGCGCTGACCGGTAACCCGAGCATTTGCAGGGCCCCTCTTCGGAGGGGCCCTTTTTATTGCGTCGGGTCCGGCTTCAAGCGGCCGGGCTCACACAGCCTGAAGTAACCCTGCTCAGCGAGCCGGTAATCCAGCATCGCCTCGCCCGCGGCCACGAGCACGTGCCAGCCGGGTACCAGCGCCTGGGTGTAGTTCATGCCGGGCTCGGGGCAGCCCAGCGAGCCGTCGCTCCAGGTCACCTGGCGCGAGTCGGCCACTGCGAGCGCATCCCGCGCCAGGCCCGTACGCTCCGCGGCGTCGGCCAGGACCCGCGCCAGCAGATCGGTCGGCGGCAAGGCCTGTTCCCCCGACGGCTCGGGCAGCTCCACGCGCTCCGGCAAGGGGCGCGACATCTCCCGCCCCTGCAGGCGGGGATCGGGGCTCTCATCGGCCCCGCCGGTCCCGGCCTTGCATCCGGTCGGGGCGGTCGCAAGGCACAGCACGCCGGCCAGGAGGAGGGTTCGCCGCGGTCTCGGCAGTGCGTGCTTCATAGGCAGGGGTCCCGCCCTCAGCCCTGCTCGTCGCGCAGCGCGCGGCGCAGGATCTTGCCGACGTTGGTCTTGGGCAGCTCCTTGCGGAACTCCACCTTGCGCGGGACCTTGTAGCCCGTCAGCCCTTCGCGACAGAAGGCGATCAGCTCCTTTTCCGTCACGCTCTGGCCTTCGCGGCAGACCACGAACAGCTTCACCATCTCGCCGGACTTCTCGTCCGGGATGCCGACCGCGGCGGCCTCCAGGACCGCCGGGTGGGTCACCGCGACGCCTTCGACCTCGTTCGGGTACACGTTGAAGCCGGAGACCAGGATCATGTCCTTCTTGCGGTCCTCGATGAAGATGTAGCCGCGCTCGTCCATGCGGCCCATGTCGCCGCTGCGGAACCAGCCGCCCTCGAGCATCACCTTGTCCGTCTCGTCCGGCCGGTTCCAGTAGCCCGCCATGACCTGCGGTCCGCGGATGCAGATCTCGCCCACCGCACCGATGCCGAGCTCGTTGCCGTCCTCGTCGCGGATGCTCACCTCGGTAGACGAGATGGGCACGCCGATGGAGCCGTTGAACTCTTTCTGGGTCAGCGGGTTGATGCACGCGGCCGGCGAGGTCTCGGTGAGGCCGTAGGCCTGTACCAGCGGCTTGCCGGTGACCTGTTTCCAGCGCTCCGCCACCGCCGCCTGCACGGCCATGCCGCCGCCGAGGGTGACCTTGAGGTGGCTGAAGTCGACCTCGTCGAAACCGGGCGTGTTGAGCAGGCCGTTGAACAGTGTGTTGACCCCGGTGATGAAGGTGAACTTCTGCTTCTTCAGCTCCTTGACGAAGCCCGGCAGGTCGCGCGGATTGGTGATGAGGATGTTGTTGCCGCCCATCAGCGTGAAGACGAAGAAGTTCGCCGTCAGCGAGAAGATGTGATACAGCGGCAGCGGCGTAATCACCACGGACTGCCCTTCGACCACGGTCACGCTGAGCCAGGCGCGCGCCTGCAGCAGGTTGGCGATGATGTTCCGGTGCGTGAGCATGGCGCCCTTGGCCACGCCGGTGGTGCCGCCGGTGTACTGCAGGAAGGCGATGTCGTCGTGGCCCAGCGGCGGCGTGTCCATGGTCTGCCACTTGCCCTCCTTGAGGGCCTTGTGGAAGGGCACGGCGTCCGGGATGTCCCAGGCCGGGACCATCTTCTTCACCTTGCGGATGACGAAGTTCACCAGGTGGCGCTTCGGCACCGGCAGCATGTCGCCGATGGCGGTCACGACCACGGTCTTGATCGGGGTGTTGTGGCGCACCTTCTGCAGGGTGGAGGCGAAGTTCTCCACCAGGATGATGGCCTTGGCCCCGGAATCCTTCAGCTGGTGCTCCAGCTCGCGCGGCGTGTACAGCGGGTTGACGTTGGTCACGGTCAGGCCGGCACGCAGGATGGCGGCCACGGCCACGGCGTACTGGATGACGTTCGGCATCATGACCGCGACGGCGTCGCCCTTGGCAAGGCCGGCGTTCTTCTGCAGCCAGGCGCCCAGGTAACGTGACATCTCGTCCAGCTCGCCGAAGCTGATCGAATGGCCCATGTTGGTGAAGGCGGGCAGGCTGCTGTACTTGCTGAACGACTGCTCGAGGAACTCCCGCAGCGAGGGGAATTCGTTGACGTCGATTTCGGCGGGCACGCCCTCCGGATATTCCTGAAGCCAGATCTTGTCCATCGCTCCCCCGCGACTCCGCTGTAATTATTGGTCTGAACCCGGGATTGTACCCCCGAGCAGGGTCACAAGCTCGGGCCACACGTTGTCCACGATACGCGGCTGCGCCGCGGCCGTCGGATGCAGCCCGTCGTCCTGCATCAGCCCCGGTTCCAGCGCCACGCCGTCGAGGATGAAAGGCACCAGCCCGGTGCCGTATTCTTGCGCCAGCTCATGATAGAGCTGGTGGAATGCTTCCGTGTAGGCCGGGCCGTAATTCGGCGGGATGTGGATCCCCGCCAGCACCACCTCGGCACCCGAATCTTGAGAAAGTTGAATCATCCTGGCCAGGTTGCGTCGAATCTCCGGGATAGGAATGGCCCGCAGCCCGTCGTTGCCGCCCAGGCCGATGACGACCAGGGCGGGCGCGTTGCGTTCCAGGGCGCGCGGCAGGCGGGCCAGCCCGCCGCTGGTGGTGTCGCCGCTGATGCTGGCATTGACCACGCGGTGCGGATAGCCGGAGGCCTGCAGGCGCTCCTGCAGCAGCGCCGGCCAGTTTTCGTGGATGGCCAGCCCGTAGCCAGCGCTGAGGCTGTCGCCGACAATGAGGATCGTCGGCGCTGCGGCTGCCGCCGGTGCGACCAGGATGAATAGCAGGAAAAGGATTCTTTTCATGGAACAAGCGACCGGGCGTACGCCGGTACTCAAGGCTCAGGGTTTGACCCGGAAGGTTAGCAGCCCCGAGGGAGAACTGACCATCCTCGACCACGCCGAGCTGGAGATCATGCCCGGCGAGTCGGTGGCCATCCTCGGCCCGTCCGGCGCCGGCAAGTCGACTTTGTTGTCGCTGCTCGCCGGCCTCGACCTGCCGAGCGAGGGGCACGTCTGGGTCAATGGCCGCGAGCTGACGGCGCTGGACGAGGACGGTCGTGCTGCGGTGCGCGCCGAGCAGGTGGGGTTCGTATTCCAGTCCTTCCACCTGGTGCCCGCGCTGACGGCCCTGGAGAACGTCATGCTGCCCCTCGAGCTCGCCGGGCGCCGGGATGCGCGGCGCCAGGCGCGCGCGGCGCTGGAGGAGGTCGGTCTGGGCCCGCGCGTCGGGCATTACCCGCGCCAGCTGTCGGGCGGCGAGCGGCAGCGTGTCGCCATCGCCCGGGCTTTCGTGGCGGGGCCCTCGCTGCTGTTTGCCGACGAGCCGACCGGCAATCTCGACACGCGCACCGGGGGCCGGATCGCGGACCTGCTGTTCCGCCTCAACGCCGAGCACGGCACGACGCTGGTGCTGGTGACCCATGACCGCGCGCTGGCGGACCGTTGCGACCGCCAGCTGGAAATGGACGCGGGGAAGCTGCTTTGAGAAGTATCGTCTTCGGCTTGTCCCAGGTGGCGCGGGAGTTGAAGTCCGGCGAGGTGCGCGTGCTCGCTGCCGCGTTGGCGCTGGCCGTCGCGGCCATGACGGCCGTGGGCTTTTTCACCGACCGGGTCGGCCAGGGCGTGCAGGCGCGCAGCGCCGAGGTGCTTGCCGCCGACCTGGTGCTGCGTTCCAACCGGCCCATCGCGGAGGAGCACGAGTTGCTGGCCCGCGAGTTGGGGCTGGAAACGGCGCGCACGGCGTCGTTCCCCAGCGTCGTGGTCGCCGGTGATGCCACCGCGCTGGCGGACATCGAGGCGGTCAGCACCGCCTATCCGTTGCGCGGCCAGCTCAAGGTCAGTGCCGCCATGGAGGCCGAGTCGGTGGCCGTGAACGAGGTCCCGCCGCCGGGCGAGGCCTGGGCTGACCCACGGCTGCTGGCGCGCCTGGGCGCCGACGCGGGCATTACGGTGCAGCTCGGGCGCTCGGAACTGCGCATCACGCGCCTGCTGGACTATCGCCCGGACCAGGGCTTCAGCTTCGCCGAGCTGGCCCCCACGCTGCTCGTCAATCTCGAGGACGTCGCAGCCACCGGCCTGGTCGCGCCGGGCAGCCGGGTGTCTTACCGGCTGTTGCTGGCCGGCGACGCCGCGGCGCTGGCCGAGTTCCGCGAACGTGTCGAGCTGGGCGTGAGCGAGCGCCTGCGCGGCATCGAGGATGCGCAGCCGGAGATCGGCAGCGCCGTGGAGCGTGCGGGCCGCTTCATCGGCCTCGCTTCGCTGGTGAGCGCCCTCATTGCCGCCCTGGCCGTGGCCATGGCGGCGCGGCGCTTTGCCAGCCGGCGCATGGACACGGTGGCACTGATGAAGTGCGTCGGCGCGCCGCGGCGTTTCGTGCTGCAGGCGATGCTGGTGCAGCTCCTGGTGGTCGGGCTCGCCGCCTCGCTGTTGGGGATCGGCCTGGGCTGGCTGGCGCAGGAGGGCCTGGTGCGCCTGCTCGCCGGACTGGTTTCCGAGGACCTGCCGCCGCCGACCGTCGCCCCGGCCATCGGCGGCCTGGTGCTGGCCGGGCTGGTGCTGGCGGGCTTCGCCCTGGTGCCGATCATCGAACTGTGCCGCACTCCGCCCGGCCGCGTGCTGCGGCGCGACCTCATGCCGCCGGCGCTTGGCCCGATGGTGCTGTATGGCGCGGCTGTCGGTGGGGTGCTGGCGTTGCTCGCCTGGCAGGTGCGTGACCCCCGCCTGGTCGGGTGGCTGGCCCTGGGCACTGCCGGAGTGGTGGTCGGCCTGGCGCTCGGCGGGTGGTTGCTGGTCTGGCTGGCCGGCCGCCTGCGTGGCGGTGGCGCAGCGTGGCGCTACGGCCTCGCCAACGTGGCGCGGCGCGGGCGCGAGAGCGTGGTGCAGGTGGGGGCTTTCGGCATCGGGCTGATGGTGCTGTTGCTGCTCACCCTGGTGCGCTCCGGCCTGCTGGAGCAGTGGCGCGCCACGCTACCGGAGGATGCGCCCAACCGTTTCCTCATCAACATCCAGCCGCAGGAAGCCGACGGCGTGCAGGCTTACCTGGAGGAGCACTTCGGCGCGGACGAGCTGGTGCCGTTGATCCGCGCGCGCCTGACTGAAATCGACGGTGTCCCCGTGGCCGAGCGGGAGTATCCCTCGCCGCGCGCGCAGGGCTTCATCGACCGCGAGGCCAACCTGAGCTGGGCGGCGCAACCTGCGCCGGACAACCGCATCGTCGCCGGGCGCTGGTGGCCGACGCGCGACGATGCCGAGGTCTCGGTGGAGGTCGATTTCGCGCGCGACCTCGACATCAGCCTGGGGGACTTGCTGGAGTTCGACATCGCGGGCGAGCGCCTGGAAGTGAAAGTGACCAGCCTGCGCGAGGTGCAGTGGGACTCTTTCAACCCGAACTTCTTCATGGTGTTCCCGCCGGGCCTGATGCAGGACTATCCCCTCACCTACATCGCCAGCATCCACGTGGACCGGGAGCGGCGCGGCGACGTGCTGGAGCTGGTGCGCAGTTACCCCAGCGTCACCGTCATCGACCTCGAAGCCGCTATAGCCCAGGTGCGGGATGTGATGGACCAGGCCTCGCTGGCGGTGCAGTACGTGTTCCTGTTTGCCCTCGGCGCCGGCGTGCTGGTGATGCTCGCGGTGATCCAGTCCACGCGGGAGGAGCGGCTCTACGAGAGCGCCATGCTGCGCACGCTCGGGGCGCGGCGGCGTGTCGTGCTTGCCGGCGTGGCGGTCGAGTTTGCGGCGCTCGGGCTGATCTCCGGCGTGCTGGCGGCGGCCGGCGCGACGGCCGTGGCCTGGCTGCTGGCTGAGCGCGTGTTCAACCTCTCGTTCACGCCTGATCCGACGGTATGGCTGGCGGGCCTGCTCGCGGGCGTGTTCGTGGTCGGCGGGACCGGCGTCCTCGCGACACGGACGGTCGTCACCCACCCGCCCGCGAACGTGCTGCGCGGCTACTAGCGTCCTGGGCGCCCGGCTGTGCGGGCGACGCTCAGAGCGCTGCGACGTCGCGCATCAGGCCTTCGATGGCGCTGCACAGGTGGGTGATGGTCTCCTCGCGTGCGCAACCGGGGCGCCAGGCGGCCGCGATGGTGCGTGACGGCTCCGGATCACGCAGCCGGCGCAGGGTCAGCCCCGGCGTGCCGATGCCGTAGGGCTCAGCCGCCAGGTTGGGCAGCAGCGTGATGCCGATGCCCGAGGCCACCATCTGGCGCAGCGTCTCCAAACTGGTAGCGCGGAAGTCGGGCGCCTCGCGCACGCGCGCCAGGCTGCATGCCTCCAGCGCCTGGTCGCGCAGGCAATGCCCGTCCTCGAGCAGCAGCAAGGTCTGCCCGTCCAGGTCGTCGAGACCGAGTCGTTTGCGCCTGGCCAACGGATGCCCGTCCGGCAACGCGACCTGGAAGCGCTCCTCGTAGAGCGCGCGCGTGGCAAGGCGCTCGGCCGGCAGCGGCAACGCCAGGATCGCCATGTCGAGCTCACCGTTCTTCAGCAGCTCCACCAGCCGCTGTGTCTGGTGCTCCAGCAGCAGCAGCTTGAGGCGGGGAAAGCGGGCACGCAGCGCCGCCGCGATGTGCGGCAGCAGGTAGGGGCCGACCGTCGGGATCAGGCCGACACGCAGCTCTCCGGCCAGCGGGTCCTGGACATTGCGGGCCATGTCCTCGATCTCGCGCGCGTCGGCGATGATGCGCCGCGCGCGCTCGACGATGCGCTCACCGACCTCGGTCAGGCGCACGGACTGGCCGCGTTCCACCAGCTGCACGCCGAGTTGCTCCTCCATCTTCTTCACCTGGGCGCTCAGCGTCGGCTGGCTGACGAAGCACAGCTC
>CAYPTW010000103.1:0-2558 GCA_964413755.1 uncultured Thioalkalivibrio sp.
GCCCGAGGCAGAGCCCGAGGCAGAGCCCGAAGCCGAAGCCGAAGCGGCACCCGAGGCGGAGCCGGAACCCGAAGTGGCACCCGAGCCGGAGCCCGAACCCGAAGTGGCAGCGGAGCCGGAGCCGGAGCCCGCAGCCCCGGCCGAGCCCGAGTTTGCGCCCGAGCCCGAGGTTGCGCCCGAACCCGCCCCGCACCTGCCGCCGCCGGTCCCGGCCGGTGCGTTGCCGCGCCAGGAGCTGGCGCGCGTCGACGCCGCCCTGCTGGAGAAGCTGCTCGACAATGCCGGCGAGGTGGGCATCTACCGCAGCCGCCTGGAAGACCAGCTCGGCTCGGTGCAGTTCAACCTCGATGAATTGAACGCCACCTTCGTGCGCCTGCGCGACCAGCTGCGCAAGATGGAGATCGAGACCGAGACCCAGATCCTGCATCGCCACCAGGGCGAAGTGGACCAGCGCGGCGACTTCGACCCGCTGGAGCTCGACCGCTACTCCACTATCCAGCAGCTGTCGCGCGCCCTGGCCGAGAGCGCCAGCGACGTCGCCAGCATCCAGCAGCTGCTCAGCGAACGCATCCGCGATGCCGAGAACCTCATCGTGCAGCAGTCGCGTGCCGTCAGCGAGCTGCAGGACGGGCTCATGCGCACCCGCCTGGTGCCCTTCAACCGGCACGCCCAGCGCCTGTCGCGGCTGGTGCGCCAGGTCGCCTCGGAGTTCGGCCGCCGCGCCGAGCTGCAGGTGGTCGGCGGCACCGCCGAGCTCGACCGCCAGATCATGGACCGCATGCTCGGCCCCATCGAGCACCTGCTGCGCAACGCGGTGATCCACGGCATCGAGTCGCCGGAGCGTCGCGCCGCGGTGGGCAAGCCCGAGAGCGGGCGCGTCACCGTCGGCGTGCGCCGCGAGGGCGCCGAGGTGGTGGTGGAGGTGAGCGACGACGGCGCCGGCCTGGACCTCGAAGCGATCCGCCGCAAGGGCCAGGCGCTCGGGCTGGTGGCGCGCGACGAGCAGCTCAGCAACGACGCCGCCGCGGCGCTCATCCTGCGGCCGGGCTTCAGCACCGCGCAGCAGCTCAGCCAGGGCGCCGGCCGCGGCGTCGGCACCGACGTGGTGGCGAGCGAAGTGCGCCAGCTCGGCGGCGCGCTGGAAGTGCACAACCGCCCGGGCGAGGGCGTGACCTTCGAGATCCGCCTGCCCTTCACCCGCGCCATCACCCAGGCGCTGGTGGCGCGTGCCGGCGACGAGTGGTACGCCCTGCCGCTGCCGGCGGTGGAGGGCGTGGTGCGCGTGCCGGCCACCGAGCTCGGCCGCTACCTGGGCCCGCACTCCATTCCCTTCCGCTACGGCGACAACGAGTACCGCTTCGAGCATGTCGCGGCGCTGGTCGACGGCGAGGCGGCGCCGCTGCCGGAAGCCGGCACCGTGTCCGCGATCCTGGTGCGCGCCGCGGAACGGCCGACGGCGCTGCTCACCGACGAGATGCTGGGCGCGCGCGAGATCGTGGTGAAGCCGCTCGGCCCGCAGCTGGCCGGCATCCGCGGCGTGGCCGGCGCCACCATCCTCGGCGACGGCAAGATCGTGCTCATCCTCGACGTGGCCGCGCTGATCCGCGCCCGTGCCCGCGCGCCCGAGCCGTCGGCGCCGGTGCCGGTGAAGACCAAGGAAGACGAGCGCACCTTCGTCATGGTGGTGGACGACTCCATCACCGTGCGCCGCGTCACCGAACGATTGCTGGAGCGCAACGGCATGCGCGTGATCACGGCGAAGGACGGCGTCGACGCCGTGGCGCTGCTGCAGGAACACATGCCCGACATCATGCTGCTGGACATCGAGATGCCGCGCATGGACGGCTACGAGGTGGCGAGCCACGTGCGCAACGACCCGCGCCTGCGGCACATCCCCATCGTCATGATCACCTCGCGCGTGGGCGAGAAGCATCGCGCCCGCGCCATGGAGATCGGTGTCGACCATTACCTCGGCAAGCCGTACCAGGAGAACGACCTGCTCGAGGCCATCCGCAGCCTGGTGGGCGAAGAAGCGTCACGCGCGGAGAGCGACCATGACTGAGTCCCCGGAAGTCCCCGCCGAGGAGGAAGCGCTGCTGCACTGCCTGTTGCTGCCGCTGGTCGGCCGGCGGCTGCTGCTGCCGCGCGCCTGCGTGGCGGAGGTGATCGGCCTCGGCCGCATGCAGTTGCGCGAGGAAGAGCCCGACTGGCTGCTGGGTGAAGTCGCCTGGGGCGAACGCATGGTGCCGCTGGTGTCCTTCGAGGCCGCCTGCGGCGATCCGGTGCCGGAGATCGGCGGCCGCAGCCGCGCCGTCATCCTGCGCAGCCTGACCGGGCGCCTGCGGCGCGGCGGCATGGCGCTGTTGTGCCAGGGCCTGCCGCAGCTGGTGCGCCTGGCGGAGGATGCCGTCGAGCTCGATCCCGGCCAGGGCAATGGCAACGGCCTGCCCGAGGATGCGCCGGTGCTGTGCCGCCTCAAGGTGCTGAACGAGACCCCGGTGGTGCCCGACCTGGAGCGGCTCGAGAACCAGCTCGGCGATCTCCTGCAAGGCGCATAG
>CAYPTW010000103.1:2658-7921 GCA_964413755.1 uncultured Thioalkalivibrio sp.
GGTGTCAGCCGCGCCGCAGGCGTGACTCGGTCGCCAGCAGGGTATTCACGAAGTCCGGCTTCGCCACTGCCGCGGCCACCAGCGCCAGCACGCCGTCCACCAGCGCCAGCAGCGGCTGGGCATGCAGGATGGCCAGCACCAGAACCAGCAGCGGAATAACGTCCAGCAGCGCGGCGGTGCGCATACTGGCGAACTGCACGCGCACGAACGCCTCGCCCTCGACGTCGCCGTGCTCCAGCTCGCGCCACGGCTTCGCCCCCGCCACTACGCGGTCCGGCTCCAGGCGCCGCCGCGTGAAAGCACGCGCGCTGGCGAGCAGGAAGGCCAGCGCCACCAGCGACCCGTTCCACAGCACCTGGCGCGGCAACCACTCCACGATCGGTCCGTAAGGGATCGCCAGCAGGATCACCGCCACCACCAGCGGCCCGCCGAGCGAGCTGTACCACAGCATGTTCAGCAGGCGCTGCTGGAAGCGCTTGTCGCCGGGTTCGTACATGGGGCAAGGGTAACGGCGGCGGCGGAACAGGTCACGTTTATTGACGCAGGTCAGGGCGCAAGTACCCGGGGGGACTAGCTTTCAGGGTGGACGCGGCGTTGGCGGCGTTCGCAGCCGTGGTCGCGTTCCGGCGTCGGAGTTTTCGGCGCTGTTCACCAGAGGAACGCGCCATGTCAGCCCGCCACGCCCACGATGCTCGCATTCGCTGCACCGCCCCCATCTACCTGGTATCCCTGGCCGCGTTCCTGGCCTTGCCACCGTGCCTGTTCGCTGCGCCGGATCCCTGCGTGCCGAACACCGAGACCGGTGAGCTCGACTGCCGCGGCGACCAGTCCGACGGCATCGCGCTGATCGCCCCGCCCGTGGCGCAGCCGGTGCGGGTGGACGAGCTGGCGGGGCCCATCGAGACGAGCGGCGATGCGATCCGCTTCACCAGCGACCGCGGCAGCGACCTGGTGCTCTACACCGGCGCCCCCGATGCCAACGTGGTGCTGACGACCACCGGCGATGCGGCGCGCGGCATCTATCTCAACAGCATCGGCCAGGCGCCCATACCGCCGAACGACGCGCTGCTCAACGTCCCGATACCCGGCACGCCGGGCGTCTCCGGCGGCGTCATCACGGCCGAGAACTACGGCGACATCACGACCGCCGGTCGCGGCGCGCACGGCATCTACGGCTATAGCAGCACCAGCGGCTACCCCGACTCGATGATCACCGCGCTGGAGAACTTCGTTGCCACCGGCATCACGTTCAGCCTGGTGGGCGTGGCCGATCCGGACGGCGGCGAGCTGCAGGCCGTCACGGCGGATGCCGGCGTCACGCTCGCCGGCCGCATCGTCGAGATCGTCGAGCTCGGCGGAGACGTGGACCCGGACCAGCTGACGCCTACCAACGAGGTGCAATACGGTGCGACCGCGGGCAACTTCACCGTGAACGAGGACGGCAGCTTCAGCTTCGACCCGGGCACGGACTTCGACGACCTCGCCGAGGGCGAGGCGCGTACCGTCAAGGTGCTCGTCTCCCTCGACGGTTACCGTGACGGCGCGGGTCCGCTGCGCAGCGGTGAGCTCGGCTACCTCAGCGCCCGGGTGGAGAACGTCGGCGGCACGCTGGTGACCCGGACCTTCGTCGACTTCGACACCTTCGGCCTGGTGGAATTCGGTGAGACCAACAGCGGCATCGCATGGCCCGACCTCGATGTGTACGTGAAAGGGCGCGTGGACACCGATCCGGACCCGGACATCGATAATTCGGTTCCCGGCCTGCTCGGCGAGGCACGCGGCGTGTCCGGCGGCGCCGGCAGCACCGTCAACCTGGCCCACCTGGGCGGCACCATCACCACTACGGGTGCAGCGGCGCATGGCGTGTATGCCCATAGCCAGGGCCAGCGCGGCACCGACGGGCGCGACGGCGGGGGCTTCTGGAGCTTTGGCACGAGTCCGCCCACGGCCGGCGGTGACGGCAATGACGGCGGCGACGTGAACCTGCGCGTGGACGGCGCGGTGATCACGCGCTTCGAGCCCGCCGAGGATGCCGAGGCGGATGCCAGTATCGGCGTGCTCGCGCACAGCCAGGGCGGCCGCGGCGGAGACGGCGGCGAGGGCGGCTTCTATTACGGCGGCCGGCGCGGCGGCGCGGGCGGTGACGGCATGGCCGTGACCGTGACCGGCTCCGGCACCATCGAGACCTTCGGCCACTACGGCAGCGGCATCCTCGCCATCAGCGAGGGTGGCGACGGCGGCGTCGGCGGTGACGGCGGCGTGTTTGCCGGCGGTACGCTGGGCGGCTATGGCGGGCGCGGCGGCAGCGTCCACGTCGAGGGCGACTGGACGGTGACCACCCATGGCGACGCGGCGCACGGCATCTGGGCCAAGAGCGCTGGTGGCAACGCCGGTGGCGGCGGCAGCGGCGGCTGGTTGTTCGGCGCGGCGGGCGCGGGCGGCCAGGCCACCGATGGCGGCGACGTCACGCTGCGCAGCGGCGGCGCCATCACCACCTGGGGCGCCGACGCCTTCGGCCTGTTCGGCCAGAGCGTGGGCGGCTTCGGCGGCAGCGGCGGCACGGGCCGCAGCATCTTCTATTCGCGCGGCGGCGACGGCGAGAGCGCCGGCAGCGGCGGCGCGGTGTCCGTAACCCAGTTTGCGGGCGGCAGCGTGGTTACGCACGGCGCGGGCTCGCATGGCCTGGTGTCGTTGAGCGTGGGTGGCGGCGGTGGCGCCGGCGGCAGCGCCGGCGGGATCGTGGCCGTGGGCGGCGACGGCGCCTCCGGCGGCAACGGCGGCGAGGTCACGGCCCTGAACCAGGGCAGCCTCACGACCTACGGCGGCTTCGCGCGCGGCCTGTACGCGCAGAGCGTGGGCGGCGGCGGTGGTGACGGCGGCAGCACGGGCGGCCTGGTAAGCATCGGTGGCGCGGGCGGCGGCGGTGGCGACGGCGGCAGCGTCACGGTCGACAACCAGGGCAGCATCGAGACCGGCGGCGCCTGGGCCGAGGCCCTGTTCGCGCAAAGCATCGGCGGTGGCGGCGGCAGCGGCGGCTCGGCCGTGGGCTGGTTCTCCATCGGCGGGTCCGGCGGCACGGGCGGGCAAGCCGCGGCCGTGCAGGTGAGCAACACCGGCACGCTGACCACGCATGGCGACGACGCCAGCGCCATCTTCGCCCAGAGCGTGGGTGGCGGCGGCGGCAGCGGCGGCAACAGCGTCGCGGCCGGGCTGTTCGGCGCCCTCGCCATTGGCGGCACGGGCGGCGACGGCGGCCCGGGCAGCACCGTGACGGTGAACACGGCAGAAGGCGCGATCTCCACCAGCGGCGACCGCGCGCGCGGCATCGACGCCCAGAGCGTGGGCGGCGGCGGCGGCCGTGGCGGGTTCGCCATTGCTGCCTCGGTCGGTCTCGGCGCCTCCTTCTCGGTCGGCGTCGGTGGCGACGGTGGTGGCGGCGGCGACAGCGACAGCGTGACCGTGACCAGCGGCAGCGACATCAGCACCCGTGGCGACGAGGCCCAGGGCATCTTTGCGCAGAGCGTGGGCGGCGGCGGCGGCAGCGGCGGCTTCAGCATCGCCGGCGCGGCCAGCGACGGCATCGGCGTGGCGCTGGCTTTCGGCGGCCAGGGCGGCACCGGCGGCGCCAGCAGCGCAGTGAACGTCACCAGCACCGGCAACATCAGCACCGGCGGCCTGCGCTCGGTCGGCCTGTTCGCGCAGAGCATCGGCGGCGGCGGCGGCAACGGCGGCTTCAGCATCGCCGGCAGCGGCGGCGGACTCGGCGGCTTCAGCCTCGGGCTCGGCGGCGACGGCGGCGGCGGCGGCGACTCGGCCGGCGTGACGGTGGAAAGTCACGGCGCCATCAATGTCTTCGGCGCCGAGGCGCACGGCATCCAGGCGCAGAGCGTGGGCGGTGGCGGCGGCAGCGGCGGCTTCAGCATCGCGGCCGCAGGCGGCGGCGTGGGTGCGGGCGCGGTCGGCCTCGGCGGCAAGGGCGAAGGCGGCGGCAACGCGGGCGTGGTGGACGTGACCAGTCACGGCGCGATCACCACCATCGGTCGCGGCGCCATCGGCCTGTTCGCGCAGAGCGTGGGGGGCGGCGGCGGCAGCGGCGGCTTCGCCATCAGCGGCGCGGGCGCCGGCACCGGCGCCGGCACCTTCGGCCTCGGCGGCAGCGCGGCGGACGGCGGCTTCGGCAACGAAGTCACGGTGTTCAGTGAGAGCGACATCCAGACCTGGGGCACGGACGCGCATGCCCTGCTGGCGCAGAGCGTCGGCGGTGGCGGCGGCAACGGCGGCTTCAGCATTGGCGCTTCCGGCGCGGGCACGGGCGCCGGCAGCATCAGCCTCGGCGGTGGCGGCGGCGCCGGCGGCTACGGCATGAAGGTGGACGTGGAGAGCCACGGCTTCCTCGCCACGCTGGGTGACAATGCCGTCGGCCTGTTCGCGCAGAGCGTGGGCGGCGGTGGCGGCAGCGGCGGCTTCAGTATCAGCGGCAGCGGCGCCGGCACCGGCAGTGGCGCGGTGAGCATGGGCGGCAGCGGTGACGCGGGCGGCGCCGGCGGCGCGGTCGACGTGCTGAGCAGCAGCTCGGTGCATACCCAGGGCACGCGTTCCCACGCGCTGTTCGCGCAGAGCGTGGGCGGCGGTGGCGGCAGCGGCGGCTTCAGCATCGCCGGCGCGGGTGCCGGCACGGGCGCGGGCAGCATCAGCCTCGGCGGCAGCGGCGCGGGCGGCGGCACGGCCGAGCGCGTGGACGTCAGCAGCAGCGGCCACCTCCTCACCGAGGGCGACAGCGCCATCGGCCTGTACGCGCAGAGCGTCGGTGGTGGCGGCGGCAACGGCGGCTTCAGCGTCGCCGGGACGGGCGCCAAGACCGCGGCCGGTTCGCTCAGCCTCGGCGGCAGCGGCGGTGCGGGCGGCGACGGCGGCGTGGTCGACGTGGTCAACGCGGGCGTGATCGAGACCCTGGGCAAGGACGCCACCGGCCTGTTCGCGCAGAGCGTGGGCGGCGGCGGCGGCAACGGCGGCTTCAGCGTGGCCGGTTCGCTCACCGGCGGCGGCGAGAGCGCAGTGGCGGCCTCGGTCAGCGTGGGTGGTTCCGGTGGTGACGGTGGTGACGCGCAGACGGTCGACGTCGTCAACACGGGCACGGTCTGGACGGCCGGCGACAGCGCCGGCGGCATCCTCGCGCAGAGCATCGGCGGCGGCGGCGGCAACGGCGGTTTCAGCATCGCCGGCAGCTTCCTCGGCCAGTACAACGCCAGCGTGGCGGTGGGCG
>CAYPTW010000104.1:0-7890 GCA_964413755.1 uncultured Thioalkalivibrio sp.
GGGAGCGCTGCGGCCACCAGGCCGCAGGTGTAGCCGCCGTTGCCCGAGTCCGGCGGGCCGCAGAAGCGGCGCGCGACCGTGACGTTGCGCAGCGCCGTGGCCGGTATTTCGCTCACGCGTCCCTGTCCTGCTGCGGCTGTGCGGGCGCAGCGCCGGTGAAGCTGTCGATGCGGGCGTGCAGCCGTGCGACCTCGGCCTCGAGTTCGGCCACCCGCGCTTCCAGGTCGGTGGCGTCGGGGCCGGGCGTGAAGGGTGTGCCGGGCGCCTCAGGCGGCGGGGGCGGCGCGACGGTCTCCGGCGCCTCGCCCGTGAACAGCTGCATCCAGCGGTTTTCGCGCTTGCCGGGCTGGCGCGGCAGGCAGGCGACCAGCGGTTCCTCGCGTGCCGCGAGCCGCGCCAGCACGGCGTCGACTTCGCTGACGTCCGCGAAGGGGGCCAGGCGGGCCGCGCGGCTGCGCAGCTCCCCGGGCGTCTGCGGGCCGCGCAGCAGCAATTCGCACAGCACGGCGAGTTCCTGCGGTTGCAGCTGCAGTTCGCTGAAATGGGAGTTGCAGAAGCGGTGCCGGTAGCGCGTGACCCGCCCGCCGACGCCGCCGCTGCGGTCGGTGAGCAGGTGTTTCTTCATCAGGCCGTCCACGACGCCCTGTACGGCGGTTGCATCCAGGTCCAGCACGGGATCCCGGTTGCTCTTCTGGTTGCAGGCCGTCACCAGCGCGTTGAGCGACAGCGGGTACTGGTCCGGCGTGGTGATTTCCTTCTCGACGAGGCAGCCGATGACGCGGGCTTCGAGTGGCGTCAGCTCTGTTCTCAAGACTTGCCTCCTGGGCTGGGCTGCCGTTGTCCGGGACGCACCAAGACCCCGGCCTGCCGCTGGCCGGAATGTCGTCGAGGTAGAATACACAATCCATCGCCCCCGAAACTGCGTACATTCCCCATGTTGCTTCGCTTCGACCAGGTCTCGCTGCGCTTCGGCGACCAGGTGATCCTCTCCGGCGCCGACTTTGCCATCGACCCGGGCGAGCGCGTGTGCCTGATCGGCCGCAACGGCGCCGGCAAGACCTCGCTGCTGAAGCTGGTCGATGGCGGGCTTGCGCCCGATGCCGGCGAAGTGCTGTCGCGCGCGGGCCTGCGCATCAGCCGGCTGGAGCAGTCATTGCCCGGCGAGCTCGAGCTCACGGTGCGCGAGGCGGTGATGGGCGGGCTGGCGCCGGTGCGCGCGCTGGTCGACGAGTACCAGCGCTTGTCGCGCGACGAACTCGACGCGCACGGGCTGCAGGCGCTGGAGGAACTGCATCGGCGCATCGACGCGGTGGACGGCTGGCACGTGGAGCGCGTGGTGGACACCATGCTGAGCGAGATGCAGCTGCCGGGCGAGCAGCGCCTCGGGGAGCTCTCGGGCGGCTGGCGACGGCGCGTGTCGTTGGCCCGCGCGCTGGTGAGCAAGCCCGAGCTGCTGCTCCTCGACGAGCCGACCAACCATCTCGACCTGTCGTCGATCCAGTGGCTGGAGCAGCGCATCGCCAACTGGCCCGGCGCGGTGCTGTTCATCACCCACGACCGCGCCTTCCTGCAGCAGCTCGCCACGCGCATCGTGGAAATCGATCGGGGCAAGCTGGTGAGCTGGCCCGGCGACTATCGCGACTACCTGCGCCGCAAGGCCGAGGCCATCGAGGAGGAGCAGCGCCACAACGCCGAGTTCGACCGCAAGCTGGCGGAAGAGGAGGCGTGGATCCGCCAGGGCATCAAGGCACGGCGCACGCGCAACGAGGGCCGGGTGAGGGCGCTCGAGGCCATGCGCGAAGTGGCCGGGCAAAGGATCCGGCGCCCCGGCACCGCGCGCATCACCATCGGCGAGGCGGAGCTGTCGGGGCGCAAGGTGATCCAGGCGAAGAACGTGCATTTCGGCTTCGGCGCCACGCCGCTGATCGAGGGGCTCGACCTGAAGATCATGCGCGGCGATCGCATCGGGCTGGTCGGCAACAACGGCGTGGGCAAGAGCACGCTGCTGCGCCTGCTGCTCGGCGAGCTGGAGCCGCAGAGCGGCACGCTTAAGCACGGCACCAACCTGGAGGTGGCGTGGTTTCACCAGACGCGCGGCGTGCTGGACCCGGCCAAGAGCGTGGCGGAGAACGTCGGGGACGGTCGGGACTACGTCGTCATCAACGGCAAGTCGCAGCACGTGGTCGGTTACCTGCGGGGGTTTCTCTTCACTGCCAAGCGCGCATTGACGCCGGTGGCCTCGCTGTCGGGGGGCGAACGCAACCGGGTCGTGCTGGCCAAGCTGTTCACGCGGCCGAGCAACCTGCTGGTGCTGGACGAGCCGACCAACGACCTCGACGTCGAGACGCTGGAGGTGCTGGAGGAGCGGCTGGCCGACTACACGGGGACGCTGATCGTGGTCAGCCATGACCGCGCGTTCCTCGACAACGTGGTCGACAAGATCCTGGTATTCGAGCCCGGCGGGCAGATTGTCGAATACGCCGGCGGCTACAGCGACTGGCTGCGGCGCGGTCGCGAGCTGGCGCAGATGGATGCGCCCCGGGCGGCGAAGGGTGATGACGACGCGGCGTCGGACCAGGCGCTGGCGCGGGCGGCGGCGAAGCCGCGCAAGCTGGGTTACCGCGAGCAACGCGAGCTCGAGGGACTGCCGGCACGGATCGAGGCGCTCGAGGCCGAGATCGCCGGGCTGGAGGCGGAGATCGCCGCACCGGAGTTTTACGCCCAGCCCTGGGAACGGACGCAGCCGGCCCTGGACACGCTGGCGGCCAAGCAGGCCGAGCATGACCGGCTGGCGGAACGATGGCTGGAACTGGAGGACCTGCAGGAACGCCTGGCCGCAGAGCGGGCCGGCTGAGCGCAGGCCGCTCAGTAATGGGGCGGGGTCTCTTCCTGTGACGCGTAGTCCCGCGGCCTTTCCTCGATGGCCTGCAGCCGGTCGGCGAGCCGGCTCAGCCGTGCCTCGAGCTGGTCAATGGACTGCTGCTGGCGATAGATGACGTCGCTCAGCTCCTGGTTGGCGCGTTCCAGGTATGCCAGCTTCAGCTCGAGTTCTTCGAAGCGCGAGTCGTGAGACATGTGGGGGTCCTGCCGCGGCCAGGGCCTCAGGATACCCCAGTCATGGAGAGCGCCATAAAGAAAGGGGCCGGCAGGCCGACCCCTTTCGCTCACGGTGTGCGGTCCCCATGCATGCCGTTCAGGTCACCGTGTCGCGGGGTGTCTCCGCGGTGCGCCGGAGGCTGCCTTGCAGCTGTTCTCGGCGCGGTGTCCGGGCGCATGGCCGTGCACCGGTGCCGCGGTCGGACCAGCGCCGGGCGCTGCAGGTCTTAGGTGTGCGCTGGACCCTCTCTGGGTCGGCTACCGGCGCTGGGCCGGGCTGCACACTGCCTTGGAATCCGTCCGCGTACAGCGTGAACATAGGCCGCCCGGTAGCGGCTGTCGCTAGGGATTTTCCGCAGCCAGTATAATTCCGCCGGACAACCCCGCCGGACGACCCCGGCGGATGAATCCCTGCCGGGTGCCCGGGCGAAAGATTTTCCGGGCGCCGCCGACATAAGTCGGATGGGATGAGACCGCCGCGTGAGGAAATGCCGCATGACCTATCCGACGACTTTCGCCGACGCCGTACGCCCCCTCGGGCAGTTCGCAGCGCTCCTGTTGTCCCTGTTCCTGCTCAGCGCCTGTGGTGGCGGCGGCGGGGGCGGTGGCAGCAGTGCATCGCTGCAGCTGCTGGCCGACGGGACCGGCAGCTCCAGCGGCGTGGTCGGACAGCCGGTGGACCAGGTGCCGGGGGTACGAGTGCTGGACGGCTCCGGCGCGCCGGTGTCCGGCGCAGCGGTCACGTTCAGCGTCGGGCAGGCCGGGGCCTCGGTGACACCGGGCACGGTGAACACCGGCGCCGACGGCAGGGCGCGGCCGACCAGCTGGGTGCTGGGCACGGAGGCCGGCCTGAACTCCCTGGTCGCCTCCGTGGCAGGGGCGGCCGGAGACGTGCGTTTCACGGCCACGGCCGCACCCGGACCCGTAGCTGCCATTCTGCCCGCCAGCATCCAGGAGCAGAGCGGCGATACCAGCCAGCCGGTAGCGAATCCGCCGGCGGTGCGCGTGACCGACGCGTTCGACAACCCCGTCCCGGGTGCAATCGTGAACTTCTCGGTGGAGCAGGGGGGCGGCCTGATTTCCAGCACCTCCGCCACCAGCGATGCCGACGGCATTGCGCGCCTGCTGTCCTGGACCCTGGGCAGTGAGCTGGGGGTCAACGAGGTCAGCGCCTCCATCACGGGCGTGGGCAGCATCAGCTTCCTGGCGGAAGGACTGCCGCCGCTCGAGCTGGCCATCGAGGCGGTGCGCCTCAACCAGGCCACGCAGTCGGCCGGAGCTGACATCGCCGCGGTTGCCGGCCGCGAGGGCTTGCTGCGCGTGGTCGTCCGGGCATCGCGCACCAACTCGGAGGCGCCTGACGTCCTGTTGCGCCTGTTTCATGACGGCGCGCAGCTGTGGGAGCGCAGGTTGCCCGCGCCGGGCAGCCGCGTGCCCGTGGATCCCGTCCTGGGCGTGCTCAGCCAGACCTGGAACATCGTGCTCACCCCCGAGGAGGTGCAGCCGGGCCTCGCCGTCGAGGCGATCCTGGATCCCGACGAGGAGATCGCGCTGGCATCGCGCGAGGGCATGCGCTTTCCCCGCGAGGCAGGCCAGGCGCCGATCCTCGTGCAGGAGCTGCCGCCGCTGCGCATGCTCTTCATCCCGGTGCGCGCCACGCAGCACGACGCCACCGGTGAGATCTTTCCCGCCACCGTGGAGCAGTTCCTCACCGACACCCGCCTGTGGCTGCCCGTCGGCGCACTGGAAGGCGAGGTCCGCAGCACGCCGCTGGTCACCGACCGGGACCTCACCGACATCGACGAAGTGAGCGGGCTGCTGAGCGACCTCGAGGCCGTGCGTGCCGCGGCCTCGGCCGGTGATCGCTACTATCACGGTATCGTGCCGGACATTCCCGGTCTGCCGGTGGCGGGTATCGCCTATGTCCCCTCCTCGCCGTCGCGGTTCTTCCGCTCCGGGTTGTCCTACGACCGGCTGCCCGGGGCGTCCGAGACCGTGGCCCATGAGCTGGCACACAACCTCGGGCGCGAGCACAGTCCCTGCGGTGATCCGGACGGTGTCGACCCGGACTACCCCTACGACGGTGCCAGGATCGGCGCCACCGGCTATAACCTGGACGATGAAGTGCTGGTCAGCGCCACCACCTTTTTCGACTACATGGGTTACTGCCAGCCGCGCTGGACCAGTGACTACACTTACGCCGGAATTCTCGACTGGCGCCTGCGCGACGCACAGGCTTTTGCGGACGGCGGCGCAGATGCCCTGGCAGACGTATTGTCCGAGGTTCAGTCCGGATTGTTGTTGTGGGGCCGTGTGAACAGCGACGGCGTGGAGTTGAACCCGGGCTTCGCGCTGGAGGCACAGCCCATGCTGCCGGAGCTTGATGGCCCGCATCGCTTGCGGGGTGTGGCGCAGGACGGCAGCGTGTTGTTCGATCTTGCCTTTGGTGGCGCGGCCGTGCCGCATGCGCGCGACGCGGCAGAGCGGCACTTTGCCTGGTTCGTTCCCTTGTCCCCGGCGCAGCTGGCGACCCTGGACCGGGTGGAGCTGAACAGTCCTTACGGTTCCGCGCAGCAATCCGCCCGGCGTGACATGCCCGCGGCCGGCGTAGAGCAGCTGGCGGACGCTGCCGGCGTTACGAGCACAATGCAGCGCACGGCGGGCGGCGGGCTGCGCATCGGCTGGGACACGGCACGTAACCCGGTCGCGATGGTGCGTGATCGCCGCTCCGGCGCCATCGTCGGCATCGGCCGCAGCGGCGAGTTGAGTTTCGACACGGTTTCCGCTGCCGCCATCGATCCCGAGGTGCTGCTTTCGGACGGCCTGCGTACGCGGCGCGAAATCCCGCAGGAAGTCCGGTGAGGGCCGCATCGCGCGGGGCGCGCGCCGCCACCCGGGCCGGCTTGCTCGTGCTCGGGCTCGCGCTGGCGGGTTGTAGCGGGATGCCGCAGCTCGCCTCCGAGCCGCGCGCCATGAGCGTCGAGTCCCGCCTGCTGGCGCATGAGGCGGTGCTGTTGCGCGGCTGGATCAGTGACGCCGGAGCCGGGTTGGAGCCGGTGGTGTCCATGGCGACAGCGGCCGCCGACAACGGCGGCGCCTCCGACCTGTACGTCCTGTATGGCATGGCCGACGACGGCGCGATCGTGTTCGACCTCCGCTTCGGCAACGAGGCCCTCGCCGGCGTGAGTGGACGGGCCGAGCGCTATTTCGTGTTTCCCGTGACCCTGAGTTCCGCAGACGCTTCGTCGCTGGCGCAGGTCGTGCTGCAGGCAGGCGGAGTGCGTTACGTACTGGGTCGTTCTGCGTGGTCGAGAGAGCAGCTGATCGCCGGTCTCACCGGCGCGCGGGGCGTGCAGCTTGCGGCCCTGTCCGACGGCCGGGTCGCAGTGACCTGGGACGCGGAGCGCTTCGAGTTATTGCAGTTGCGCGACCCTGCCACCGGAGCGGTGCTTGCCCTCGACCGGGACGGCGAGGTCACGGTTCCGGCGCCGGAGGGCGAGCTGGAGATCGTGCTGTCCGACGGCGTCAGGAGCGCCGCTGCCCTGTTCCGCACTGCGGAAAATCCCTAGCAAAAAGGGGTTTCTCCCGCCATGCGGGGAGACTAGTATGAGGTACTACAAAAACTTCATACTGGTGAAAAGGCGCCATGCGCACACTCTGCGGCCTGCTGGTCTTTTTCCTCCTCCCGCCCCTGGCGAGCGCCCACGACCTTTGGCTTGAGCCGGGGCCGACCGGCCACGAACTCAGGTACGGACACGCTCCCGGTGGTCACGACGGCGCCGCGACCCTTTCCTACGATCCGCACTTCGTGCAGCGCGCCCTGTGCCGGAGCGAGGCCGGGCAGACGCAGGCCTTGCCGGTGACCGCCGGCTATCCGGCGCGTTTCGATGCGGCATGTGCGGCGCTCTGGGTCGAGGCTTCTTCCGGGATCTGGACGACCACGGTGCAGGGCACCCGGAACGAGCCTCCGGATGGCCTCGCCGGCGTCGTCCGCGCCTGGCGTTCCGTTGAATCGACCAAGCGCCTGGAGGCCTGGGACGCGGGTCTTGCTGCGCCCCTTGGTGACGGCCTGGAACTGGTGCCGCTGGAGAATCCCTTCGACCTGGAGCCCGGCCGCAAGCTCCGCCTCCTCGTCACGCTGGGAGGCCGGCCGCAGCCGGGGGCCAACGTGGCCTATGGCGGCGAAATCCGCGGCGTGAGCGGGCCGGACGGCCAGTTGAACCTGCGCCTGCGCGAAGCGGGGCTGCAGTTCATCAGCGCCTCGATCCGCGTGCCCGCTGCGACGTCCGGGGACTACACAACCGTATATGCCACCACCCTGCATTTCGTCATGGAGTAAGCCATGCGCCGCAAGTCCGTTCGCCAACCCGCAGCTGTTGTCATGCCCGCCCTGCTCGCACTCGCCGCCGGCCCCGCGCTCGCCCATCACGGCGTCGCCGGACTCGGCGCGGCGGGCCTTGCCGGGCCCGGCGCCACCATCGAGGCGGCGACTTCCTCGGTACTGCCCGCCGGCAGCACACTGCTCTACGGCAAGATGGACTACTCTTCGTTCGAGCTGAAAAACCCGGACCCGGCGGAGCCCGAGGGCCTGTACTCGAACTACCTCATGCTCGGCCTCGGCCACGGGTTCACTTCATGGTTCTCCGGCTACGTCTTTCTTCCCTATCACGTCAAGGTGGACGAGCCCGGCGGCTATGACACGCGGGGCTTCGCCGACCTGTCGCTGTTCGGCCAGGTCGGCTTCCGTTACTACGACGGCTTCGAGCTGATCCCGCAGAACGAGAGCCTGGACGA
>CAYPTW010000105.1:0-7754 GCA_964413755.1 uncultured Thioalkalivibrio sp.
CCGCCGCGAAGAAGAAGCCGGCGGCGAAGAAGAAGCGCGTAGCCAAGAAGAAGCCGGCAGCTAAGAAGAAGCCTGCTGCCAAGAAAAAGCCGGCAGCTAAGAAGAAGCCGGCGACGAAGAAGAAGGTAGCCTCGAAGAAGAAGGCGGCTTCGAAGAAGAAATAGGCGTATCCGCCTCGCGGCCCCGGCTGAATCCGGGGCCGCTGCAATATTCGGGGGCCGGGTCCGCGCTAAGCGGCTCGGCCCTCGGTTTTTTCGGCGCCCCTGAACAGGAGGCATGACGACATCATGAACCAGGACAGCAAGAAGATTGCGGTGGGTCACGCCGCAGCGGCAGAGGTCCCGGAGGGATGCCGCCTCGGCGTCGGTACGGGCTCGACCGTGAACTGCTTCATCGACGCACTGGCGGAGCGCGGCATCGAGCTGGCGTGCGTCGTGTCCAGCTCCGAGGGCACCACCCAGCGACTGCAGGCACATGGCATCCCCGTGAGCGACCTGAACAGCACCGGGGACCTCGACCTCTACATCGACGGCGCTGACGAGATCGACAGTGCCGGGCACATGATCAAGGGCGGCGGCGGCGCCCTGACGCGCGAGAAAATCGTCGCGGCCGCTTCACGACGGTTTATCTGCATCGTGGACGACAGCAAGGTGGTGCGCGTGCTGGGCGAGTTCCCCCTGCCGGTGGAAGTCATCCCCATGGCGCGCTCCTATGTGGCACGCCAGATGGTGAAGCTCGGCGGACTGCCGGAGTACCGCGAGGGATTCGTTACCGACAACGGCAACGTCATCCTCGATGTGCGCCACCTCGACATCGTCGACCCCGTCGCACTGGAAGATCGCATCAACAGCATCCCCGGCGTGGTCACGGTCGGTATCTTCGGGCACCAGAAGGCGCACCTCACACTGGCCGCCACCGACTCGGGCGTGCGACGCATCGAATACTGACCTCGGACCAGGCCTGAGGTTCTCATCCTGCTCCCCCAACGAAAAAGCGGGGCCCCTTTCGGGGCCCCGCTTTCTCGTTTGGCTGGGGGACCAGGATTGAGTCGGGCCTGCGGCCCTCCCCCTCCGGGCGGCGTCGCTTCGCTCCACCGTCTGGTCGCTGCGCTCACGCGCAGCTCCCGATCGAACCCGAGGTTCTCATCCTGCTCCCCCAACGAAAAAGCGGGGCCCCTTTCGGGGCCCCGCTTTCTCGTTTGGCTGGGGGACCAGGATTCGAACCTGGGTTGACGGAGTCAGAGTCCGTAGTCCTACCGCTAGACGATCCCCCAATTCGGGAAGCGCGTCTCCGTGATCAGCGCTTCGAGTACTGGGTGGCGCGACGCGCCTTGCGCAGGCCGACCTTCTTACGCTCCACCTCGCGGGCGTCACGCGTGACAAACCCGGCCTGGCGCAGCGACGGCTTCAGCGACGGGTCGTACTCTACCAGCGCCCGCGTCAGGCCGTGGCGGATGGCGCCGGCCTGGCCGGTGGTGCCGCCGCCGTGCACCGTCACTTCCACGTCGAAGCGGTCATCCGTGCGGGTCAGCTCGAGCGGCTGGCGGACGATCATGCGCGCCGTCTTGCGGCCGAAGAACTCGTCCAGCGGCTTGCTGTTGACCGTGATGCTGCCCTTGCCGGGACGGATGTACACCCGCGCCGTGGAGGTCTTGCGACGGCCGGTGCCGTAATTCATGTCGGTGCTCATATATTTACCTGGCGAACTCAGATCTCCAGCGCCTGGGGCTGCTGGGCCTGGTGAGTGTGTTCTGAACCGGCGAAGATGCGCAGCTTCTTCAGCATCTGTCGACCGAGCGGGTTCTTCGGCAGCATGCCCTTCACGGCCTCCTCGAGCACCTGCTCGGGAGCGCGCTGCAGGCGCTTGTCCAGCGTCTCGGACTTCATGTGGCCGATATAGCCGGTGTGGTGGTAGTACACCTTGTCCGACATCTTCTTGCCGGTAACGCGCACCTTCTCGGCGTTGATGACCACAATGTAGTCACCGGTGTCGACGTGCGGCGTGAACTCCGGCTTGTGCTTGCCACGCAGGCGGCGCGCCAGCTCAGTAGCCAGCCGGCCCAGCGTCTTGCCCGAGGCGTCCACCACGAACCAGTCGCGGCGCACGGTTTCCGGCTTGGCGGAAAAAGTCTTCATGTCCCAGCTCCAAAAAGGATGAGCGGCAGGCGAAAAGCAGGGAAATATAATCCACGACCCCGCCCCATGCAAGGGCCGGGATGCCTCGCCCTGCCTGCCCTGCGGCAAAAACCCATAAAAAACATGGGGCCGCGGTTTCAGCCCCCGTCGCCCGGCGGCTCCGAGGGCAGCCTGAGGCGCTCCACGACGCGACCGTGCACCAGGTGCTCCTGGATGATCTCTTCGAGGTCCTCCTGGTCCACATAGGTGTACCAGACGCCCTCCGGGTACACGACCGCCACCGGCCCCTCCTCGCAGCGGTCCAGGCAGCCCGCGTTATTGACCCGCACCTTGCCCGGCCCCGCCAGCCCCAGCTCTTTCACCCGGGCCTTGGCCCAGGCCCGCGCCTGCTCCGCCCCTGCTTCCTGGCAGCAGGGCCGGCCGTCCTCGCGACGGTTGGTGCAGAAGAAAAGGTGGTTGCGGTACCAGGCCATGGCTCAGAACTTGTACTCGAGACCGATGGTGGTGAGGAAGTCAGAGTTGCGGGTGCCGACGGGCACGTCGGTGTTGTGGCGCACACGATACGTTACGCGGCCGTTGAGGTTGCCCACCAGGCTGGTGGTCAGGCCGGTCTCGCTCTCGACGAAGGTGTTGTCGGAGGACCACTGCACCAGCACGTTCTGGAACACGTCGGTGGTCTCGGACAGGTTCCACAGGTAGCGCAGGCCGGTGCTCAGCATGACGCCCTCTTCCTCGGTGCCGTCCGACAGTTCGGCGAAGCGGTAGCCGACGCCGAACTCACCCTTCAGGTGGTGCTTCTCCCGCTCGATCAGCACGCGGCCATAACCGATGCTGGGCAGGGTCTCCTCGCGCACGCCGCCGAAGTTGTCCTTGCGCCAGTCGAGCCGGCCGTAGAAGTAGTTCTCCGGCGTCCAGTAATAATTGGCCGTGGCGCGGAACTCGTAGCGCTCCTCGGTGCGGACATTGTCCTCCTCGCGCGTGACGAAGCCGAGCTTGCCGTCGTAGATCCAGGGCCCGCCCGTCTTGTACTCGACCTCGGCCTCGCCGGTGATCGCCTGGTTGTCCGTGTTGCCGCGCGCCTGGGCGAAGCTGAAGGCCGTACGACCGTTGAAGCCCGTAGCGTCCTCTTCCGCCGCGACCATCCCCGGCAGTCCAGCCAGCGCAGCGCATGCAAGCACACATGCCGGAAGTCGAATTACCATGTTGTCCACTTTAGTTGTCTCCCGCGGGGCGCCACGCCCTTGAATCGAAGCCGGATAGAATACCAAAGTCCTGATGCCCGACCCAGCACGGGGTTTTACCTGATTGATGCCGCCTGATGCCGCCTGACGCGCCGCCGACCCGCTTCCCGCTGGAACTCGCCGATCGTTGCGTGAAGTGCGGGCTGTGCCTGCCCCATTGCCCGACCTACGGCGTGGAGAACGTGGAAGGGGAATCGCCGCGCGGCCGCATCGCGCTGATGCAGGGACTCGCCGGCGGCCGCATCGACGCCGACCCGGCCCTGGTGCGGCACCTCGACCGCTGCCTCGGTTGCCGCGCCTGCGAGCGCGCCTGCCCCGCCGGTGTGCCGTACGGCGAGCTGATCGATGCCGGGCGGGCCATGCTGGCCGAGCGCGGCGTGCGCGCCGGGCCGGCGCGGCGCATCCTTGCAGCGCTGTTGCGCCGGCCGGGCCTGCTGCGCATCGCCGCCCGGCTCGGCAGGCTGCCGGGGATGCAGCAGCTGGCGCACATGCTGGGCGGGCTGCCCGCGCGCGCTGCCGGCCTGATGCCTGCCGATGCGCGCGGGCCGCGCACGCTGCGGCAGGCATCGCGGCACCCGGCCGGCGACCGGGTCCTGCTGTTCACGGGTTGTGTCGGCGCGGCGCTGGATGGCGCCACCCTGGACGACGTCCGTCGCGCCCTGGAGGCGGCCGGCTGGCGCGTCGAAACGCCGCGCGGCCAGGGCTGCTGCGGCGCCATCGACCAGCATGCCGGGCGCCCGCGACCCGCTGCGCGCGCCGCGCGGCGCAACCTGCGGGCCCTCGCTGGGGATGCGCCGGTCGTGAGCTGCGCCACCGGCTGCGCTGCCACGCTGCTGGATTACGGTCGCCTGGCCGGGCCCGACGGCGAAACCTTGGCGCGGCGCGTCGTCGATCCCGCCGAGCTGCTCGCCGACGCGCCCCTCGAACTGCGCGCCGGCCGCTATCGCAACATCGTGCTGCACGTCCCCTGCACCCAGCGCAACGTCACCGGCACCGGCGACAGCGTGCGCAGGCTGCTGGCGCGCTTGCCCGGCGTGACGGTGCGCGAGTTGCCCGCCGGGTGCTGTGGCGCGGCCGGCGAGACCTTCCTCAGCCAGCCGGAGCTGGCGGACACCCTGCTGCAACCGTTGCTCGAGGAGCTGCGCCGTGCACCGCCGGACGCGCTGGTGACTAGCAATGTCGGCTGCGCCCTCCATTTCAAGGCCGGCCTGGCGCGCGCCGGCCTCGACGTCCCGGTGCTGCATCCCGCATCACTGGTCGTCGCTGCGCTAGAATCAGGCATATGAACGCGCGCAAGCTCACGCCCGTGGACCGGGCGCTGGAACAACTGGACCAGGCCGTGCGCACGGTATTCGGTCCGCCGCCCCCACCGTCCCGGCCCAATCCGGCGGGCGACATCCCGGAGCACACGCTCACGGAGCGGGAACGGCGCCACGCCGCCGGGCTGATGCGCGTCAACCATGCCGGTGAAGTCATGGCGCAGGGCCTTTACCAGGGGCAGGCGCTCACGGCGCAGCTCGAGACGGTGCGCGAGGCCATGGAGCAGGCTGCGGTGGAAGAGTTCGATCACCTGGCCTGGTGCGAGGCGCGACTCGAGGAACTGCGGGACACGCCGAGCCGGCTCGGACCCCTGTGGTACACGGGCGCATTCGTGCTCGGCGCGGGGGCCGGCCTCGCCGGCGACCGCTGGAGCCTGGGCTTCGTGTCCGAGACCGAGGCGCAAGTCATCAACCACCTCGAAGAGCACCTCGGCCGGCTGCCCCCGGGCGACCAGCGCAGCCGCGCCATTATCGAGCAGATGAAGATCGACGAGGCGCATCACGGCGCCGAGGCGCGCGCCGCGGGCGGCCTGCCCTTGCCGGCGCCCGCCAAGGGCCTGATGACGCTGATGTCCAAAGTAATGACGCGCACCGCGTACTGGATCTGAGCCTTCCAGCCCGCGGCCGCCCTTGCCCTTGCACCAGCGGTAGGTTAAAAGGGTGCGCGCCGTAAGGCTTTTTACATAAGAAGCAGCGAGGCCAGCGAATGGTTGAGTCCGTAGGGAGGGGGAACGAGATTCCTGCCATGAGCCGCTTTCTGGGGCTCTGTCGTATCCGGTCCATACCGTCCAAAACCGCCGTCATTCATGCCGGCGACCTGCCCGATGTGCTCTATTACATCGTCGACGGCTCGGTCGAGGTGATGATCGAGGACGCCGACGGCAACGAGATGGTGCTGGCCTACCTCAACAAGGGCCAGTTCTTCGGCGAAATGGGCCTGTTCCGCGACCAGCCCACGCGCAGCGCTTGGGTGCGCACGCGCACCCCCTGCGAGATTGCGGAGATGACCTACGCGCGCTTCCGCCAGGTCGCCGCGGAAAACCCCGGCCTCCTGTTCGAGCTCGCCACCCAGCTGGCCACCCGCCTGGAGCGGACCAACCGCAAGCTGGGTGACCTGGCTTTCGTCGACGTCACCGGGCGCATCGCGCACGCCATCATGGACCTGTGTGCCGAGCCGGACGCCATGACGCATCCGGATGGCATGCAGATCAAGGTAAGCCGCCAGGAGCTGTCACGCCTGGTGGGCTGCTCGCGCGAGATGGCGGGCCGCGTGCTGAAGGTGCTCGAGGAACAGGGCCTGCTGCATGCGCGCGGCAAGACCATCGTGGTGCACGGCGTCCGCCCGCAGCAACGGGCCCAGAACACCTGACCGCGACGCCGGCTTCAGTCGGCGTCGGCCTCCACTCCCGCCAGCTCGCGCCGCATAGCGGTGATGGTGCTGGCGTAGTCCGCCGAGCCGAAGATGGCGGAACCCGCCACGAAGGTATCGGCGCCGGCGCGCGCCACTTCCGCGATATTGTCGACCTTCACGCCGCCGTCCACCTCGAGGCGGATCGCTAACCCGTTGTCGTCGATGAAGCGGCGCGCCGCGGCGATCTTGCGCAGGGCGGATGGAATGAACTTCTGCCCGCCAAAGCCGGGGTTCACGGACATGATGAGGATCATGTCGATGCGGTCGGCCAGGTAGTCGAGCCAGTGCAACGGCGTGCCCGGGTTGAACACCAGGCCGGACTTGCAGCCGAGGTCGCGCACCAGCTGCAGGCTGCGGTCGGGATGCTCGCTGGCCTCCGGATGAAAGGTGATCCAGCTGGCCCCGGCCTTGGCGAAGGACTCGATCAGGCCGTCGACCGGGCGCACCATGAGATGCACGTCGATGGGCGCTTCGACGCCCCAGTTGCGCAGCGCCTCGCACACCATGGGACCGATGGTGAGGTTGGGGACGTAATGGTTGTCCATGACGTCGAAGTGGACCATGTCCGCGCCCGCCGCGAGGACGGCGTCGACTTCCTCGCCGAGGCGGGCGAAGTCGGCGGACAGGATAGAAGGAGCAATGCGGTAGTCCGACATGGCAGCATCCGGCTGGTGGGTCGTGGCGCCGACACTCTAACCCAAGCCGGCCTCCCGCCCCACCCTGTTGTGCCAGTCTCAGCGCATGCCGCGCGCGGTGCGCACCGTCTCCCAGGCAGCGCGGATCTCGCGTGTCCTGGCCTCCGCCATCGGGATCATGGAATCCGGCATGCCGCGGGCGCGCAGCTTGTCGGGATGATGCTGGTTCATCAGGCGCCGGTAGGCCAGCTTCACTTCCGCGTTGCTCGCCTCCGGCCCCAGCCCGAGCACGCGGTAGGCGTCCTCGGTGGACGGCCGCGTCGCCACCGCGGTCTGGCGTTCGCCGAAGCCCCGTCCCAGCCGCAGCAGCGCTTCCGCCTGGGCCATCTCGACACGACTCAGGTCCAGCGCGGAGGCGATCCGCCACAGGACGTCGCGCGTCTGCGCTCCCAGCTGGCCGTCGGCCAGCGCGGCCTCCAGCTGGATCTCGAGGAAGGCGCGACGCAATGTACGCCGCGAGCCGAGCGCGTCGCGCAGGCGCGCCAGCGTGTCGTGCAGTGGAAAGTCGGGCGCCTTGCCCGCGGTGTAAAAGCCGATGGCCGCCTGTACCTGCTCGGGCGTGAGTCGCATGCGGCTCATGATGGCGCGCGCCGCCTGGATCTCGGCCTCGCTGACCCGCCCGTCGGCCTTGGCCACGTGCCCCATCACACCGAAGGTCGCGGCGAAGAACACCCGGCCGACGTCACCCGATCCGAGGCGCTCGCGCGGCCCCGGGCGCGCCATGCCGCGGTCGAACTGGTGCCCGAGGAAGATACCGACGGCCGCACCGACGGGGCCGGCCAGCGAACCGATGATCGCGCCAGTGAGCTTGCCTGCCCACTTCATGGCCGGGATCCGGGGACCGGCGCGCGAGGCAGGCGCATTTGACGGGCGCGCCGGGGCGCGGTGAGAATTCGGAGGATCACGGCCTGTGCCTCTACGGGAGCCCCAATGTTAACAGCACGTGCATTCGC
>CAYPTW010000106.1:0-7713 GCA_964413755.1 uncultured Thioalkalivibrio sp.
ACATCTTGTCGTAGATATCCATGAACGACAGCGGCCCGGAGGTGTAGGCGCCGGCGCCGGACACGTAGGCGCCGCGCGGTCGCAGGGTGGAGAACTCGTAGCCGATACCGCAGCCGGCTTTCAGGGTCAGGCCCGCCTCGTGCACCTTGTCGAGGATGTCGTCCATCGAGTCGCGGATGGTGCCGGACACGGTGCAGTTGATGGTCGAGGTGGCGGGCTTGTGCGCCAGCGCACCAGCGTTGGAAACGATGCGGCCGGCGGGGATGGCGCCGTTGCGCAGGGCCCAGGTGAAGCGCTCGTACCAGTGCTCGCGGCGGTCCTCGGACTCGCAATCGGCCAGCGCACGGGCGATCCGCTTGTAGGTGTCGTCCATGGTCCGGTCGAGCACGGTCCCGTCCTTGGCGACGAGACGATACTTCTTCTCCCAGATGTCCAGGGATGCGGCCTGGAATGGGATGTCGTTGACGGACTCCACCGGAATCACCTGTTCTTGCAGCGCGGTTTTCATTATGCCTCGTACCCCCCCCGGGCGATGCTTGCCTGTTTCCGTGTCTTCCCTGCGGGCCGCGCGTGATGCCGCTGGCGGCCAAACACAATATGTTGTGTTACGGGGTGGTTAAGGTAAGTGTCGCGGGGGGTGCTGTCAAGCATTTCGACCGAATTGGTTTGCCATGTAAATATGCTTATATAACAGCAGGTTCTGTAGCTTTTATAGAATCCCTCTATGGTTTGGGCGCACACCGATTCAAAAAAATTCCTGCTGCGCCGCAACACTAGATATTGTGTCCCTGCATTGTCGCCGCAGGGCCCCGCCAGGCGCCTCCCGGGGGCTTGAAAAACGCCTTTCAGCCCCTATTCAGCAGCACATGATCCACTTCAACCCGACCCGATCAAGGAGGTCAACCATGAGCCTCATCCGTTACCAGCCCTGGGGCCTGATGCGCTCCCTGCACGAAGACATCGATCGCCTGTTCGAGCAGCGGCTCGGCCTCGACGAGACCAGCGGCAGCGTCGCCAACTGGACGCCGCCGGTGGACATCCGCGAGGAAGAGAACCGCTTCCTGCTGCACGCCGACATCCCCGGCGTGAAGCCGGAAGACATCGAGGTGACGATGGAGAACGGCGTGCTGACCATCAGCGGCAGCCGCCAGGAGACCCGCCAGGACGACGCGGGCGGCTATCGCCGCGTCGAGCGCGTCGCCGGGCGTTTCTTCCGTCGCTTCACCCTGCCCGACACGGCCAACGCCGAGGGCATCACGGCGAAGAGCCACAACGGCGTGCTCGAAGTCGTGATCCCGAAGCACGAACGCGTCATGCCGCGGCGGATCAACGTCGACGTCAACTAGGCTATATACCGCTACATGCAAGGGATGTGAACTGCGGGCGGCGACACCGGTCGAAGCCCACATGTCGCCGCTGCGACCTCCCGGGTCGCAGCGGCATCCTTTCTCCCGGACAATAGCCGGACACACCGCTGGAGAGACTGATCCAATGACTGCACGCCCCCTCGTCATCCTGGCCGGGCTGATCGCCCTGGCCGCAGCGCCTGCCCAGGCACAGCTGCCGTCCATGGTCGACGGCACGCCCATGCCCTCGCTCGCGCCCATGGTCGAGCGCACCGCGCCGGCCGTCGTGAACATCGCCACGCGGGGCAGCGTCGAGCTGCGCGGCAGCAACCCCTTCATGGACGACCCCTTCTTCCGTCGCTTCTTCGACATGCCCGACCAGCCGCAGCGCCGCCAGACCCAGAGCGCCGGCTCCGGCGTCATCATCGACGCCCGGGAAGGCCTGGTGCTGACCAACGCGCACGTGGTCGACGGCGCGGACGAGATCGACGTCACGCTGCAGGACGACCGCAACTTCAAGGCCGAGATCATCGGCACCGACCCGGCCTCCGACATCGCCCTGCTGCGCATCCCGGCGGAGAACCTGTCCGAGCTGAAGATGGCGGACTCCTCCGAGGCCCGCGTCGGCGACTTCGTCGTCGCCATCGGCAACCCCTTCGGCCTCGGCCACACCGTGACCTCCGGCATCATCAGCGCACTGGGGCGCTCCGGCATCAACCCGGAAGGCTACGAGGACTTCATCCAGACCGACGCCTCGATCAACCCGGGCAACTCGGGCGGCGCGCTGGTCAACCTGCGCGGTGAGCTGGTGGGCGTGAACTCCGCCATCATCTCGCGCGGCGGCGGCAACATCGGCATCGGCTTCGCCATCCCCGCCAACATGGCGCGCTCCGTGATGGACCAGCTGCTCGAGTTCGGCGAGGTGCGCCGCGGGCTGCTGGGCGTAAACATCTACACCATCACGCCGGACATCGCCGAGGCCTATGGTGTGAAGGACAACAAGGGTGCGCTGGTATCCCAGGTGATGCCCGACTCGGCGGCCGAGAAGGCCGGCATCCAGGCCGGCGACATCATCCGCAAGGTCGACGGCAAGACGGTCGACGACGCCAATGCGCTGCGCAACGCCGTCGGCCTGAAGCGCAGCGGCGATACCGTGGTGCTCGAGGTGCTGCGCGACGGCCGCGAGCGCACCGTGCGCGCCAAGCTGGGCGAGCAGGCCGCGAGCGAACAGGTGGCAGCCGAAGAGCTGCACCCGGGATTGCAGGGCGCCGAGCTCGAGACGCTCGATGCCAGCTCGCCGCGCTTCGAAGGCCAGTCCGGCGTGCTGGTCGCCAACGTGGCGCCGGGCAGCCCGGCCGCGCAGCGCGGCCTGCGCCCCGGCGACATCATCACCGGCGTGAACCGGCAGAAGGTGGAGAACCTGGGCGACTTCAGGCGCCATGCGCAGGGCCAGTCGCTGCTGCTCAACATCCGCCGCGGCAACGCCAACCTGATCCTGCCCATCCGCTGAGCAGGAGGCGCTAGCCCCGCAGCATGTCGACGGCCACGACGACCAGCAGCAGGGCGAACAACAGGCGCAGCTGGCGCACCGGCAAACGGTGCGCCAGCCGGGCGCCGAGCGGCGCGGTGAGCACCGCCGCGACGGCAATCCCCGCGACGGCCGGCCAGTACAGGTAACCGAGCGACCAGGACGGCACCTGCGCCGTCCAGCCCGCCCAGGCGTAGCCCGCGGCGCCGGACAGCGCCACCGGCAGGGTGCAGGCCGCAGCCGTGCCCACCGCAGTGCGCAGCGGCACGCCGTGCCACGCCAGGTAAGGCACTGTCATGATGCCGCCGCCGATGCCGCCGAGCGCCGATACCGCGCCGATGCCGGTGCCCGCACCCAGGTTCTTTGCCAGTCCGGGCAGGCCGCGCGCAGCGGCCGCCGCCACGCGCGGCGCCAGCGCCATGTGCGCCGCCATCAGCAGCACGAAGACGCCGAACACCACCTCCAGCGCGCGCGTCGCGAGGGCATCCGCCACCCACGCGCCGAGCAGCGCGCCCACCACCACGCCGGGCACCAGGCCGCGCACCGCCGGCCACAGCACCGCGCCATAGCCGTGATGCGCGCGCACCGAGGACACGGCGGTGAAGACGATCACCGCCAGCGAACTGCCGATCGCCACGTGCATGCGCACCGCGGGATCCACCGCCACCACGCCGGCGACGAAGACCGCATTCAGGGCCGGCACGATCACCAGCCCGCCGCCGATGCCGAACAGGCCCGCCAGCAGGCCCGAGAGCGCGCCGATGGCAGGGAACAGCAACAGCAGGACAAGCGGCGCCGGCATGCGCGCTCCAGTTGAGAACGTCTGGCAGGCGAGCATAATGGTTCGCCAACCACCCCGCGAGGGCGCAGTCGCGCCCGGGAGCCCCGCACACATGCCGCACATCGCCCTGCTCACCCTGTTGGCGCTGCTCTGCGCCGGCACGCCCGCGCACGCCACCCTCGCCGCGGACGCCGGGCTGGAAGCCCAACGGGCAGCCTTCCGCACCGCCCTGCCGCAGGCGGAGGCCGGGCAGTGGAACGCGGTGGAGCCGCTGCTGGGAGACCTCGCGGGCTACCCGCTGCAGCCCGACCTGCGCGCCGCCTGGCTGCGCAGCCGCCTGGGACAGGTCGCCGACGCCGAGGTGGCAGGCTTCCTCGCGGCGCACGACGACCTCGGCTTCGCGCCCGGCCTGAGACGCCAGTGGGCGGCCTCGCTGGCGCAGCGCCAGGCCTGGCGCGACTACCTCGCACTGTACGAGGCGCATTACGCCGGCAGCGGCAACACCGTGCTCGACTGCCATGCTTTCAGCGCGCGCATCGCGCTGGGGCGCGTCGACGGGCTGGCACCAGCGGTACGCGCACGCTGGCTGGCTCCGGTGAGCCAGCCTGATGCCTGCGATCCGGCGTTCGCCTGGCTCGACGCCAACGGCGGCATCGACGCCGAGACGCGCCGCGCGCGCATGGCGCTGGCGCTGGAAGCCGGGCAGTTCCGTCTCGCGCGCTGGCTGGCGCGCCCGCTCGGCGACGCGGCGCTGGCCGAAGTGGCGCGCTGGCAGGAAGTTCACGACGATCCCGTGGACCGGCTGCGCACCCCGTCCGGCCGCCGCGACGAGCCGCGCCAGCGTGCCCTGCTGCTGTACGGCTTCCACCGCATGGCCGCCACCCACCCGGAGGTCGCCGCCGAGCGCTGGCCGGCGTTCCGCAAGCGCTTCGCCTTCACGCCCGAGGAGCAGGCCCGGATCGACCGCCGCATCGCCCTGGTGCATGCCTGGCGGCACCTGCCCGGGGCAGCAGCGCGCCTGGAGGAACTGCCCGCGGCGAGTCACGACGAGGACACGCGCGCGTGGGCGGTGCGTGTCGCCATACGCCAGCAGGACTGGGCTGCAGTAGAGCATGCGCTGGCGGCATTGCCGGCCGCGGCCGCGGAAACGCCGATATGGCGCTACTGGCTGGGCCGCACCCTGGAGGAGACCGGCCGCGTGGAACAGGCCCGCATGGTCTATGCGTCCCTCGCCAACGAGCGCGGCTATTACAGCTTCATGGCCGCCGACCGGCTCGGCACGGAGTACCAGTGGGGCGCCGCGTCAGTGCCGGCGCGCGCCGAAGTCATCGCCCTGCTGGAACAGCGCCCGGACGTCATCCGCAGCCGCGAACTGTTCCACGTCGGCCTCGAGTCCTACGGCCGCATCGAGTGGCAGCAGGCCCTGGCGCGCATGTCGACCGAGGAGCGCGCCCAGGCCGGCATCCTCGCGCAACGCTGGGGCTGGTACTCGCGCGCCATCACCGCGGCCACCGTGGCCGGCGCGCACGACGACCTCGAGCTGCGCTTCCCGCTGGCCTTCCAGCCGCTGTTCGAAGAACGCAGCCGGCGCGCCGGCATCGGCAGTGCCTGGGCCTTCGGCGTCGCGCGCAGCGAGAGCCTGTTCGTGCCCGACGCCCGCTCCGGCGCCGGCGCCCTCGGGCTGATGCAGCTGATGCCCGCCACCGGCCGCCAGCTGGCGCGCCGCGCCGGCCTGCCATGGGGCGGACGCCCGACCCTCATCGACCCCGAGACCAACATCACCCTCGGCACCACCTACCTGGCCGACATGCTGGCGCGTTACGACGACCACCGCGTGCTCGCCACGGCCGCCTACAACGCCGGACCCAGCCGGGTCGACCGCTGGCTGCCGGAGGACATCGCACTGCCGGCCGACGCCTGGATCGACTCGGTGCCGTACACCGAGACGCGCGCCTACGTGCAGCGCGTGCTGGCGGCCGAAGCGGTGTTCCACTGGCGCATGACGGGGCAGACGGCCCGGCTCGCAGACGCCATGCGGCCGGTGCCGCCGCGACCGCGACCCTGACCGCACGGACATCGGCCCTGTCCCTGGCCGCGGGGCCGCGCCGTGCAACGCTCCCTTCGCTCGGAAATCTTTATCTCGCTCAGTAAGCGTTGCACGTCCCGACCCCGCTACCAGGTTGCAGGCGCCAGGATTCCGTGGCGCACCGGGTCTCCGGGGCGGCGGCCGACGGTCGCGCGCCCGGCCTGGCGGGCTGGCGGATGTGTCCGTGATCGGGTCGAGCGTCAGCGGGCCGAGCCTTGGCGGACCACGGCCGTCACCGGCTGGCCCACCGCAGCGGAACCCGGAGGCGTCGGCATTGGCGCCGGAGCCTCTGTGCGCAACCGAAACCGGCCCCCTGCAACATGGCAGTGGGGCCGGGACGTGCAAGGCGCACTGAGTGAGATAAAGATTTCCGAACGAAGGGCGCCTTGCACGGCGCGGCCCCGCGGTCAGGTCTTCGGGGTCAGGGCCCGGGTGCGGCTGAGGTCAGGGCGTCGCCGTGGCGAGCAGGCGCCGCATCTCGGCCTCGCGCTCCGCCTGCGGCAGCTCCCCGAGCCGCTCGGCCTCGGCATAGAAGGCCTCGAGGTCGCCGTCCGCCTCCAGCAGCAGGATGCGGAAGGCGGGCACCAGCGCGCGGTAGGTGGCCGAGGGGATGAGGCGCGCGTTGTTGAGCGGGGCCTCGAACCAGCGGTCGAAACCGGTCCAGCCGTCCCACGAGTCCTTGAGCGCGCGGTACTCGGTCTCGAGCTGGGCGAAGGCGGCGGCCTTGCCGGCGCGCATCTCGGGCTCGCCGGCGCCGGAGGCATACAGCACCTGCAGCCGGCCGCGGGTGCGGGCGAGCAAGAACTGGAAGGCTTCGGCGCGGCGGCGCGATTCACGCCACGCGGCGAGGTCGGCGGCGCGATCCGTGGCGAGCAGCCAGCGGCGCACGCCCTCCTCCTCCACGGCGGTGGCGAAGGCCTCGTTGAAGGCAGAGTCGTCCTTGATGTAGAGCCGCTGGTGCGCCAGCTCGTGGAACAGCAGGCCGGCGAGGCGCGCGTCGTCGCGATACAGCATGCTCGACAGCACCGGATCCTCGAAGCGGCCCAGCGTGGAGTAGGCCGAGGCGCCGCCGACCCAGGTGTCCCAGCCCTCCGCCTCCAGCCCCGCCGCGCTGCGCTCGGCGTCCGCGCGCGCGAAATAACCGCGATACACCACGCAGCCGGCGACCGGGAAGCACCAGCGCTTCGGCTCGAGCGAGAAGGCGGGTGCGGCGAACACGTTGTAGACCACGGCCGGGCGGTCGAGCTGCACGTAGCTGGTGTAACTGCCGTTGTCCGGCAGGCCGAGCTGGTCGACGGCGAAGCGGCGCGCGGCCTGCGCCAGCTCGAGCCGTTCGCGCACCGCCGCGGGCGTGGCGGGATCCGCGATGACTTCGTCCATCGGCTCGCGCGCCGCCATCAGCCCGAGGTGACCCGACACCGCCTGGGCGTAGTAACCCACGGTGCCGCACCCCGCCAGCGGCAGCAGGAGCAACAGTGCGAGGGCGACCCGGTGCGCCCGTGTGGCTTGGAGCTGGTTCACGGACGAAAAGATAGCAGGGACGCGTGGCATCGGTAGCGGCGCCGGGACGCACACGGCGCACTGAGCGAGATAAAGACTTCCGAGTGAAGGGCGCCGTGTGCGGTCCGGCGCCGCGTGCGCTGCGGTCCGGCGCGGCGTGCGGTGCGCTCCGGCCGCGCGTATACAATGCCGCCATGGAGACTTACCTGGTCGGCGGCGCGGTGCGCGACGAGTTGCTGGGGCTGCCGGTGGGCGACCGCGACTGGGTCGTGGTGGGCGCGACCCAGCCCGAGATGGAGCGCGCCGGCTTCAAGGCGGTGGGGCGCGACTTCCCCGTGTTCCTGCACCCGGAGACCGGCGAGGAGTACGCCCTGGCGCGCACCGAGCGCAAGACCGGGCCCGGCTATCGCGGCTTCGTGGTGAACGCGGCGCCGGAGGTGACGCTGGAGGAGGACCTGCAGCGGCGCGACCT
>CAYPTW010000107.1:0-7595 GCA_964413755.1 uncultured Thioalkalivibrio sp.
AGCGCTCTCCCGCTGAGCTAATCGCCCGTGCAAGGCGCGGAATTCTAGTGGCCCCCGCGGGGTGCCGTCAATCGAGGCTCTTGACCCACGTCACGGGCCTGCCGCGCCGAACTGATGCGCGTCACTTTGCGCGGCGGCCGACTTGATCCAGGTTAGCTCGACAGCGCTCCGCCTACAGCATGCCGAACTCGGAAATCGTCAGCACCGCCTCCACCATGGTCTCGTCCATGGTGCCGACCCAGATGGCGTAGTCGCCCGCCGCCGGATCGACGAACTCGATGCCCGGGTCGAGCCCGCGCCCGAGGGCGTCGTCGTTGCAGTGCCAGCGCCCGTTCGGATCGAGTACCGCCAGGGTGGTGTCGAATTCCGAGGTGGCGTAGATGTAGAGCGGGTTGGGCCCGGCCTCGTAGCCCAGCACCAGGTCCGGTCGCGCCCCGTTCACCAGCCCGATGCAGCCCTCGCCGACCAGCGTCTCCAGGTTGTCGGCGCCGCCGGCCAGCACGTCCACGGCATAGGGGTCGGGCACGAAGTCGAACACCAGCTCGACGCGGCCGTAGAGCGGTTCCGCCGTGGCGTCCATTTCGCCTGCGCCCATGGCCGGGCCCGCACCGGCGTCCCCGCCCTGGGCCATCTCGCGCAGCACGGCCGCCAGCATGGACTCGACGTTCATCACCTCGACGCCGCCCGCGGACAGCACGCCGTCGCGCAGCTCGGCCGTCACGGTCACGTCTTCCTCGCCGATGACCACGAACGGCACACCGCGCATGCCCTGCAGGGCCTGCTCGTAAAGCGCGACGGCCGCCTGCTCGGTTTCGGCCGGGCTCGCGTCCGCGCCGAGCTGGCCGGCTGCAACGACCTGTGCGATGTAGCGCATGGCCTCCAGCCGCAGGTGGAACTCGGCGTCGGCGCGCAGCGCGCGCGCCAGCTCATCGATGGCCTCGAGCGACAGCTCGGTGACGCCTTCCACGCTCAGGTTGAAGTGCCCGGTGAAGTCATCCGGCGCCTGCAGCGCCAGGCTCATGCGCTCGAGCGCGAAGCTCGGCCCGGCCACGAGGAGACGCTCGAACTCGTCGATGAAGCGCTCCACTGCGGCCTCGGCTTCCGCCGCATCCGGGCCCTCCGTGTCCTGTGCGGCCCGCGCCAACTCTTCCGACAGGCGCGCCAGCTCCGAGGTCGCCGCCGCGTCCAGGTCGCGCACCGCGAGGGTCAACTCGCCGCCGCGCATGGACTGGCCGGCGAGCGTGGTCTCGCCGAAGGTCATGGTGCTGGTGGAATGGATGCGTTCGCTCTCCATCCAGGTGTTGGTGGCGATGCGCGACTCGTTCATGACGAAATCGCTCCCGCTCACCGTCACCGCCAGGCGCGCGAATCCGCCCCCGCTGGTGCCCACCCAGATGCGCGGCAGCGCCTCCTCGCCGTCTGCATCGAGGTACACGCCGTCCATGCTCAGCTCGAAGAACTCCGTGCCCTCGCGCACCTCCGCCACGCCGCGCTCCAGCCGCAGCGCCATTTCCGCGCGATCCAGCTGCGGTGTGCTGCGCAGCGTCGCCTCCAGCCCTTGCAGCACGACGCGTGCGCTGCCGCCGAATTCCGGCGGGTTGACGAGCCCGTCGTAGTCCACGGCGCGGATGTCCGCCGCCAGCATGCCGGCGAAAGAAATGCGGCTCGCCACGCGCAACATGGGCTCGTCGCCGGGATACTGCGGCAGGGCGCCGCGCAACTCGTCCGGCAGGGCGATCGCGGTGTCCGCAGCCGCGACGCCGAAGCCGCCGCCGATCCAGGGCCCGTGACGCACCTGCATGCTGCCGCGGATGCGCAGGCTGTCCTCGCTCAGCGCGCCGGACTCGCGCAACGCCTCGAGCGCCTCAGCGGCCTCCTGCGGTTCCCACGACAGGTCGTACTCGAGTTCGCCGCCGAAGAACCCGCGCTGGTAGTCGAAGCGGGCCACCTGCACGTCGTCGTGCGCGGTGAGCGCCGCGCCGAGCGCCTGGATCTCCCGCTCGGCCCGCTGGCCGACCAGGAACGTGGCGAGGAAGTACCCGGCCAGCAGGACCAGGGCGGCGATGAGGAGGGGCTTGTTCATCTTCATGGCGCGCATGATACGACGATGCGGCCGCCATGGCTCGTGCCCGCCGGGTGAGCGTGCCGTCGTCCGGGTCAGGTTTCGCCGGCGGGCAGCGCCGTCACCACGTAGCGCAGCGGCCCGCGCGCATCGAGCGCGTCGAAGGGATAGCAGGTCACGAGCGTCAGGCGCGGCCCTGCTGCGTCCAGCGCGATGCGTGTGCGGCGGCTGTCCACCACCTCGAGCGCGGCCACCACGAAGCTGAAGCGACGCCCGTCGGGTCGCGTCACCTCGATGCGGTCGCCGGGCAGCAGCGCGGCGAGGGCGCGGAAATGGGTGTCGCGGTGCCCGGCGATGACGCTGTTGCCGGGCTCGCCGGGCAGCACGCTGGCGCTGTCGTGGGCCGGGCCGAACGCCAGGTTGCGGCCGCTGTTGCCGGCGAGCACGAACAGCGGCTGCTCGTCACCCGGCAGCTGGAGCTTCGCCACGGCCCGGGTGTCCGCCCAGGGCCAGGGACTGTCCCCACTGGCGAAGGCCCGTTCGATCAGCGCCTGGGCCAGCCAGGCCTTGGCATGGATCCAGCCGGCCTGGCCGAGCCCGGCCGCGGCCAGCAGCAGCGCCGCGGCGAGCGCCAGCAGCCGTGGCCGCGACAGCCTGCGCGGCGCCACCGCCTCAGCGCCTCGGCCATGCGCGCCACGGCGTCCGCGGGCCGCACGGGAGTGACGTCTACCGCCACCAGGCTGGTGCGCTCGCTGACCAGGCCGTAGCCCATCGCCAGGGCCTCGATCTCGGCGTCGATGCGTTCCCGCGCCAGGCGGCCCGAGGTCGCGCCGCCGCCGGCGAGGCGCTTGCGCCGTGACAGCTCGGCGATGCGCTCGCGGGCCCAGAGCCGGGCGATGCCGGCCTCGCCTTGCAGCTGCTGCAGCGGCGCCTGGCGGCTCCAGGCGCCGCCGTTCGCATAGCCGAGCAGCGTGACGCTGCCGGGCACCATCCCTGCCGCGACCGCCGGCGTAGCGGCGCGACCCGACCCTGGTCCGAGGCGCGCCACGACCGCCAGCGGGTCGCCGGCATACAGGTCGCGCGGCAGCGGCGTGGCCAGTTCGGGCTGCATGCCCGGCGGCCAGTGCAGTTCGAGGTCCACCAGCGCGGGCCGCTCCAGCTTGCGGAACAGCTCGACCATGCGCGTTGCGACCTGGGCCGGGTCCGTGATGAAGGTGTGAGTGCCGCGCCCGGCCGCCGCCAGTTCACGCATGAACCAGTCGTTCGGCGCCGCGCCGATGCCCACCGCGAACAGGCGCGCGTCGCCGAGCTGTCGTTCCGCCAGCGCGAGCACCTCGGTCTCGTTGCTCACGCTGCCGTCGGTGATGAACACCACCTGGCGCAGCAGCCCGGGCGTGGCCGGCATGCCCAGCGCCAGCTCCAGGGCCGGCAGCATGTGCGTGCCGCCGTCGGCATTGAGTCGCGCGATGTAGCGCTGCGCCGTGCTGCGCGTGCTCGCATCCACCGCCAGCGGCGCACGGAACAGGGCATGCGCCGCGTTGTTGAACTCGATGATGTTGAAGCGGTCCACGGCGCGGAGACGGGCAACGCCGAGCGCCAGCGCCGCCCGCGCCTGCTCGATGGAGGGGCCGCCCATGGAGCCGGAGGTGTCGATAATGAAGATCACCTCCCGCGCAGGACCCTGGTCGTCCACCCCGGCCGGGGGCGCGAGCAGCATGAGCGCGTACTGCTCGCCGCCGAATTCCTCGACATGGATCGCCGCCTGGGTGTCGGGCGCCAGCACCGGCGTCCAGCTGAGCTCGAAGGCGCGGTCCATCGCTGCTGCCGGCGCGACGATGCGGTGGCGCTCGTGGCCGCCGGGGAGGGATTCCTGCTCGATGAATATGGCATGACTCGGGCTCTCCAGCGCGGCCAGCGGCAGCCCGGCGTTGAGCTCGATCTCGATGCGGGCGGTCTGCAGCCCCGGCGCGACATGCTCCGGCGTGGCCCGCGCGTCTAGCGACGCTTCAGGTGCGAGGCCTGGCGTGAGGCCTGGCGCCATGCCGGGCGCTATGCCGGGCGCCGGGCCCGGGGTGAAGCGGGGCGTGATCGCCAGCGGCAGCGCCAGGTGGTAACGCGCGTCGCGCCAGGCGCTCACGGCGAGGTAGGCGATGCGCACCGTGACCTCGCCGCGCGGCGGGATGTTGGCCACCGAGGTGGTGAACATGTTCGGGCGTTCCTGCTCCACCAGGCTGGCGCGTTGGCCGGCCGAGCGCGCCCGCTCATAAGTCTCCCGTGCCTCCTCGCGCGGCTGGATCACGCCGCGGATGACGCGCTCGCCGACCTCCATCTCCATGGTGTCGACGGCGGCCTCGCCCGGCAGCGGGAACACGTACAGGCCCTCGACCCATTCGTCGCGCGGGTTGCTGAAGCGCTGCGTCACTTCGACCCGGGCGGTGTGCCCCGTGACGCGCACCCGCACCTCGGTGCCCACGCTGAGCGCCGCGACCGGGTCCTCGTCCAGGGCCGCCTTGAGCCACAGGCCGCCGCGCTCCAGCGGACTGGCGCCGGCATCCCCCGGGAACCAGACGATGCCCGGCAGCAGGAGGATGAAGAATGCGGCGACGCGCTTCAGGACCTCGAGCCGGTCCGGCGCCGTTGGCGTGGATTGTGCTTCGTGCTGCATTTCGCCTGCTCCCTGTTGCCTGGTCTTGACGCCATTGGGCGCCGGCAAGCGGGCAGGGCGATGGGCCGGGGCGGGCAAAGAGCGGACGAATTATGGCGAATCATGGCAGCGCGGCAGCGCCCTGCGGTTTGACGCAATGCCGCGCAGCTGAGGAAGTGGCGTCCCCTAGGGGATTCGAACCCCTGTCGCCGCCGTGAAAGGGCGGTGTCCTAGGCCTCTAGACGAAGGGGACGCAGTTGCGGCCGGGCCGCTGGAGATCTTGGTGGAGCCAGGCGGGATCGAACCGCCGACCTCTTGCATGCCATGCAAGCGCTCTCCCAGCTGAGCTATGGCCCCACACGAAGTCGCGCATCATAAACAACCCGTTCCCCGGGAGCAAGACGGAAACGGCCGCGGGTGGCGGGCACCGGTCCGGCCTCAACCCGGCTCGGCATTGTCCTCCGCAGCGGCAGCCGCATGGACGATGGCATGCCGCAGCCGCGCCAGGGTCTTCTCTTTCCCCAGCAGCGCCACGGTGATGTCGATGGGCGGCGATACGGGGCCGCCGCTCACGGCCACGCGCAGCGGCTGGGCCACCTTGCCCATCTTCAGCCCCAGCGCCTCGGCGACGCGCGCCACCACGTCGTGGATCGGGCCCGCCTGCCAGTCCTCCAGTGCTTCCAGCGCGTCCTTCAGCTGCCCCAGCGGCTCCAGCGCGCCGGCGCCGAGATGCTGGCGCGCCGCCTTCTCGTGGTAGGCCTCGAAGTCCTGGTAGAAGAAGATCGCCGCCTGGGCCATCTCGTGCAGCGTCTTGGCGCGCTCGCGATAGGCCTCCGCCACGGCCTCCAGCGCCGGGCCGCCTGAGCAGTCCACGCCGAGCCGCTCCAGCTGCCACTGCAGCTCCTGGGTGAGGCGCGCCGGCGCTGCCTCCTTGATGTAGTGCTGGTTGAGCCACATCAGTTTTTCGGGGTTGAAGCTCGACGCGGCCTTGTTGACGTCGCCGATGTCGAACAGCTCGACCATCTCCTGCATGGAGAAGATCTCCTGGTCGCCGTGCGACCAGCCGAGGCGCACCAGGTAATTCAGCAGCGCCTCCGGGAGGTAGCCCTCCTGGCGGTACTGCAGCACGCTGACTGCGCCATGGCGCTTGGACAGCTTGGCGCCGTCGGGGCCGAGGATCATCGGCACGTGCGCGAACACCGGCGGCTCGGCGCCGAGCGCGCGGTAGACGTTGATCTGGCGCGGCGTGTTGTTGAGGTGGTCGTCGCCGCGCACCACGTGGGTGATGCCCATGTCCATGTCGTCGACCACGACCGAGAAGTTGTAGGTCGGCACGCCGTCGGAGCGCAGCAGCACCAGGTCGTCGAGTTCCTTGTTGTCGAACACCACGCGCCCGCGCACCTTGTCGTCCACCACCACCTGGCCCTCGGCCGGGTTGCGGAAGCGCAGCACCGGCGGCACGCCCGGCCGCGGCTCCTTGCGGTCGCGGCAGCGGCCGTCATAGCGCGGCTTCTCGCCGGCGGCCATCTGCGCCGCGCGCATCTCGTCCAGCTCTTCCTTGCTGCAGTAGCAGTGGTAGGCGTGGCCCTGGGCGAGAAGTTGCTGCGCCACCTCGGCGTAGCGGTCGAAGCGATCGGTCTGGTACAGCGGGCCCTCGTCGGCGCGCAGGCCGAGCCATTCCATGCCGTCGAGGATGACCTGGATCGCTTCCTCGGTGGAGCGGGCGCGGTCCGTGTCCTCGATGCGCAGGACGAACTCGCCGCCGTGGCGGCGTGCCTGCAGCCAGGAAAACAGCGCGGTGCGCACCCCGCCGATGTGCAGGAAGCCGGTCGGGCTGGGCGCAAAGCGCGTGCGGACGGAGCGGGCAGTGGTATCGGACACGGTTCAGGGCCTCGCTGGGTTCAGGCCGCGGATTCTACCAGTGCGGGGTGGTCGGGATGATCAGGGGCAGCCGCAGTGGGGACGATGCCGCCTTGCCGAAAAAAAGAAGCCCCGGATTGCGGGGCTTCCAAGTCGACTTTGTTTTTCTTGTCCGGTCTAGTGGGCGGCCATCCGGCGGCGCCCGAAGCCCAGGCCGAGCAGGCCGAGGCCGAGCAGTGCGAGAGTGCCGGGTTCCGGCACGGCGGTCGCTACACCCCAGATCGACACGTGCGAGATAGCGCCCCGGTCCGGCCAGAGTCCGGTCAATTGAATGAAGTCCATGCCGTCCCAGGCCGAGATATCGTAGAAGTAGTAGTTAGGCGCGGGATTCCCGCCCTTGACCGCCAGATAGCACTCCCCGCAACTGATCGCCGGCTGGCCGATCAGCCACTCGATCAGGACATCTGCCGGATCGGTCGGCGTATTGTCGAAGGTCGCCGTGTACGAAGAGCCGAAACTGCCGGAGTATTCCGTCGGCGTCTCAGACGTGCCGACCTCTGCCTTGAACAAGAGTTCGAGGCCCGACGTTTCAAAGGCGTCTTCAACACATTCCGGTTCACAGTTCGACGGCCCGGGGGACGCGGAAATCATGTCGCCGGGACCCAGTTCGATAGGCGCGGCATGCGCAGTCGCGGCGTATCCGAAGACACCAGCCGCCACGATGGCAAAAACCTTGAGTTTGCTGATCATTTTTCTTCCTGCTCTGCCTTGGGTTCCGGCGTCGCGAGCTTGTATGTCGTACCGCGCCCTGGAGCCCTTGAGGATTATTTCACATATTTCAGAATGCATATTTGATGCCAGCCAGGAAATTACTTTATAAACAGGCAGTTGGGATACGACTCAGCCGTCGGTGTAATGAAATCCGACAGACTCCCCATGGATCGGCCGCGATTGGCAGGAAACGGCGTAAAAAATCCCGACATCAGGTGGCTTCGCCGGCCCTGAGCTTCTCCAGCTTCTTCCCCACGT
>CAYPTW010000108.1:0-7532 GCA_964413755.1 uncultured Thioalkalivibrio sp.
CGCAGCGAGACCTGGTCGAAGCGAAGCAACATGGGGAATGTACGCAGTTTCGGGGCGGTGGAAATGTGTATTCTACCGTGACAACACTCCGGCCAACGGCGGGGCCGGCGCCGCTGTGCGTCCCGGACGACGGCAGCCCACCCCAGGAGGCAACCCTTGAGAACAGAGCTGACGCCACTCGAGGCCCGTGTCATCGGCTGCCTGCTCGAGAAAGAGATCACCACGCCGGACCAGTACCCGCTGTCGCTGAACGCCCTGGTCACGGCCTGCAACCAGAAAAGCAATCGCGACCCGGTGCTGGCGCTGGACGCGGTCGCGGTGCAAGGTGTGGTGGACGGGCTGATGAAGAAACACCTGCTCACCGATCGCAGCGGCGGCATCGGCGGGCGGGTCACGCGTTACCGCCACCGCTTCTGCAACTCCCATTTCAGCGAACTCCAGCTCACGCCGCAGGACGTCGCCGTGGTGTGCGAACTGCTGTTGCGCGGCCCCCAGACGCCGGGGGAACTGCGCAGCCACGCCGCCCGCCTGGCCCCTTTCGGGGACGTGAGCGAGGTCGACGCGGTGCTGGCGCGCCTCGCAGCACGCGAGGAACCGCTGGTCGCCTGCCTGCCGCGACAACCCGGCAAGCGCGAGAACCGCTGGATGCAGCTCTTCACCGGCGAAGCGCCGGAGACCGTCGCGCCGGCTCCACCGCAGGAGGCGCCCGCGGCGCCCCATCCCGACGCCGGCGACCTGGAGTCGCGCGTGGCCGAACTCGAGGCCGAGGTCGCACGGCTGCACGCCCGACTCGACAACTTCAACGGCGATCCGCTGCGGCCACCGGCGCGGACCAAGGACGCATGAGCGACCCGTCCGACACGTTAGCGGGCAAGGTCACCGTGGCGCGTCGCTTCTGCGGCCCGCCGGACTCGGGCAACGGCGGCTACACCTGCGGCCTCGTGGCTGCCGCGCTTCCCGGCATCGTGGCCGTGACGCTGAAGCGACCGCCGCCGCTCGAGCGCGAGCTGCGCCTGGTGCGCACGCCGGACGGCGTCGCCCTGCTGGACGGGGAACTCACCGTCGCCGAGGGGCGCCGCGCAAAGCTGGAGCTGCAACCGCCGCCCTGCCCCGGCCTCGCCGCAGCGACCGAGGCCTCGGCGCGCTACCACGGCCTCGAAGAGCACGCTTTTCCCAGCTGTTTCGTCTGCGGCACCGGCCGCGAGCCGGGCGACGGGCTGCGCATTTTTGCCGGGGACGCGCGCCAGGACGGGCTGGTCGCCTGTACCTGGAAGCCCGGCCCGGAACTGGCCGACGCCGCAGGGCGCGTGCGCCCCGAATTCGTCTGGGCGGCGCTCGACTGCCCCGGGGCCTGGGCCTGGCTGGAGGAACTCGAGCAGCCGCTGGTGCTCGGCCGCCTCACCGCCGCGCTTGACGTCCCGCTACAGGCCGGCCGGCCCTACATCGTCGGGGGCTGGCGGCTGGAACGCGACGGCCGCAAGCACGGCGCCGGCACCGCCATCTGGAGCGCCGACGGCACCGTGTGTGCGCGTGCGCAAGCCACGTGGATCGAGATCGACCCGGCCCGCTTCGCGGCCGCGGGCAAACAATAACAACTGACGCTGTCCGGGGGGACACAAAATGAGCTCAATCGCATTGCTGTTGGTCGGGCTGGGAATGCTGGCGGCCGGGTACTTGTTCTACTCGAAGTTCATCGCCGAGCGGATTTACCGGCTCGACCCTGACTTCCGCACGCCGGCGCACGAGTTCCGCGACGGCGTCGACTACGTGCCCACCAACAAGTTCGTCCTGTGGGGGCACCACTTCACCTCCGTGGCGGGCGCGGCACCCATCGTCGGCCCGGCGATCGCCGTCATCTGGGGCTGGGGCCCGGCCTTCGCCTGGGTGATCCTCGGCACCATCTTCTTTGCCGGGGTGCACGACTTCGGCGCCCTGTGGGCCAGCGTGCGCAACAAGGGCAAGTCCATCGGCACGCTCACCGGCAACGTCATCGGCAACCGGGCGCGCAACCTGTTCCTGGTGGTGATCTTCCTGCTGCTGCTGATGGTCAACGCCGCCTTCGCGGTGGTGATCTCCAACCTGCTGGTGGCGCGCCCGACCGCCGTGATCCCGACCTGGGGCGCGATCGTCGTGGCGGTGATCATCGGCCAGCTCATCTACCGCTACAAGATGAGCCTGCTGTGGGTATCCATCATCGGCGTCGTGGCCTTGTATGCGCTGATCTTCGTCGGCTACGCCAATCCGATCGTGCTGCCCGAGAGCGTCATGGGCCTCGGCCCCCGCTCGCAGTGGATCCTGCTGCTGTTCGTGTATGCCGGCGTCGCCTCGATGCTGCCGGTGTGGGTGCTGCTGCAGCCGCGCGACTACATCAACGGCCTGCAACTGTTCCTCGGCCTCGCGCTGCTTTATGTCGCGGTGCTGATCGGCGCGCCGGACATCGTTGCGCCGGCCTTCAACGACAACGTGCCCGCCGGCACGCCCAGCCTGGTGCCGCTGCTGTTCGTCACCATCGCCTGCGGCGCCATCAGCGGCTTCCACGGCCTGGTGTCCTCGGGCACCACCTCCAAGCAGCTGGACAAGGAAACCGACGCGCGCTTCGTCGGTTACTTCGGCTCGGTGGGCGAAGGCATGCTGGCGCTGGCGGCGATCATCTGCACCACGGCGGGCTTCGCCACGCTGGCCGACTGGGAGGCCATGTATTCGAAATTCGGCGGCGGCAGCCTGTCGGCCTTCGTGCAGGGGGGCGGCGCCATCCTCGGCGGCGGCTTCGGCATGCCGGAGGACCTCGGCGCGACGATCCTGGCCGTGATGGCCATCCTCTTTGCCGCCACTACGATGGACACCGGGCTGCGCCTGCAGCGCTTCGTGGTGCAGGAAGCCGCCGAGATCGCCGGCTTCAAGCTGAACGTGGTGTTCAGCACGCTGATCGCACTGGGTTTCTGCCTGGCGCTGGCCTTCGGCGCCGGCACGGACGGCGCGGGCGGCATGATCATCTGGCCGCTGTTCGGCACCACCAACCAGCTCATGGCCGGCCTCACGCTGTCCATCATCTCGGTGATCCTGATCCGCCAGGGACGCCCGGCGGTGTTCACCGCGGTGCCGCTGGCGTTCCTCCTGACCATGTCGATCTATGCCCTGCTGGTGCAGCTGGGCCAGTTCTACGCGCAGAAGAACTGGCTGCTGCTGGTGATGGACGTCGTCATCCTGCTGGCCGCGCTGTGGGTAGCGCTGGAGGCCGCCATCGCCATGGGCCGCGGCGCCAAGGACAGGGCGCCGGCCACGGCGAAGCGCTGAGGCGCGCCGATGGGCGAGGATCGCCGGCCGGGGCGTTGGCAGGAGATTTCCGCGGGACTGCGGGAATTCTACGTCGCGCCCTACCGGCGAACCTTCGCCCGTGCGCAGCGGGAAGAAGACGACTTGTTCATGCTGCTGGTGTTCGCCGAGACGCTCGGCGTGCCCAACCCCGCGGCGTGGTACACGCTGGAACTGATGCCGCTGCTGTACGAGCGTTTCCATGACTGGCATCGCCGCATGGGCATGGAGCATTCGCCGCTGGACCACCTGCGATGCTGCTGAGCCTCGCCCGCCGCCAGCGCGTGCTGTTCTTCGGCGGCAAGGGCGGCGTCGGCAAGACCACCGTATCCGCGACCGTGGCCCTGGCCGAGGCGGATGCCGGCCGGCGCGTGCTGCTGGTCTCCACCGACCCGGCGCACAACCTCGGGCACCTGTGGAACCGGGCGGTGGGCCCGGAGCCGGTGCGGCTGGCGCCGGGGCTCGACGGCATGGAGCTGGATCCCGACCAGGTCGTCTCGCGCCACCTGGACGAAGTGGGCGCCGCCTTGCGCAAGCTCATGCCCGAACGCCTGCAAGGCGAGATCGATCGTCACATGGCGCTGTCGCGTGACGCCCCGGGGATGCAGGAGGCCGCCCTGCTGGAGCGCATCGCGGAAACGGTGGCGTCCGGGCTCGAGGCCTACGACCTGGTGGTGTTCGATACGGCGCCCTCGGGCCACACCGCGCGCCTGATGGCTTTGCCGGAGATGATGACGGCCTGGACGGAGGGGCTGCTCACGCGGCGCGCGCAAAGCGCACGCTTCGGCGCTGCGCTGGCGGGCCTCGGCAAGGAGGACCGGGCGCTCGGAGACCGCGTAGTCGGCGAGACCACCGGCACCGAGGCCGGGCGCGACGACCGCATACGCCACCTGTTGTACCGGCGGCGCGAGAAACTCGCCTTGCTGCGCGACACCCTGGCTGACGGCGCCCTCACGGCCTTCGTCATCGTGCTCGCGGCGGAACGGCTGCCGGTGCTGGAGACCATCGAACTGGCACAGAAGCTGGCGCGCGCCGGCGTGACGCTGAGCGCACTGGTAGTGAACAAGCGCAGTCCGACGGAGGCAGGCGAGTTCTTCGCCGCGCGCCGGGCGCAGGAAGAAACGCACCTGGCCACGCTGGCTGCCGCTCTCGGCGCTGTGCCGCGACTCGACCTGCCGCTGGTGGCGCGCGACGTGGTGGGAACGGACGCGCTGCGGGAGTTCGCCGCCCTCCTCAGGGAGCGAGACGCTCGATGACCCAGGCGTCGTCCACGCGCCGGTAGCGGAAGCGATCGTGCAGGCGGGACGGACGGCCCTGCCAGAACTCGATCTCGAGCGGACGGATGCGGTAACCGCCCCAGAAGGACGGCAGCGGCACGTCGCCGGAAGAGAACTTGCGTTTCATCTCGTCGAGCTTCATCTCCAGCACGGACCGGTTGGTGATCACGCTGCTCTGCTCCGACACCCAGGCGCCGAGCTGGCTGCCGCGGGGACGGCGGGCGAAATAGCGCAGCGCCTCCGTGGTGCTGATCTTCTCCGCAACGCCGCGGATGCAGGCCTGGCGCTCCAGCGTCTGCCAGAAGAACAGCATGGCCACGGCCGGGTTCTCCGCGATCTGCTGCGCCTTGTGGCTGTGGGTGTTGGTGAAGAAGACGAAGCCGTCGGCGTCGAAGTACTTCAGCAGCACGGTGCGCGCGCTCGGCCGGCCGTCGATCCCTGCGGTCGCCAGGGTGCAGGCGTTCACTTCGGGCTGGGCCACTTCGCGCGCCTGCTGGAACCACTGCGCAAACTGCTGCACCGGATCGGGGTCCAGGTCGCCACGGCGGAAAGGCTGGCCGCTGTATTCGCTTCTCAGGTCTCCGATGTCCATGCCAGCTCCTTTCTGCCGGATTTCTCCCAGGCCGTTATTCTAGGACGCGAACGCGCCGAAGGGAGGACAAAATGCGTCCCGGATCGATACTGCTCCATTTGCTCGCTGCCTGCAGCCTCGCCGGGCCCGCGGCGGCCGAGGTGCTCAGGGTCGCCAACCCGGGCCACCCGGCTTCGCTGGACCCGCACCGCATCACCGGCGTATGGGAGAACCGCATTGTCGGCGACATGCTGATCGGGCTGACCACGGAGGGGCCGGACGGCGCCGTGGCGCCGGGCGCAGCGGAGTCCTGGACCGTGTCCGCGGACGGCCTGGTCTACGAGTTCGCCTTGCGCGAACACGCCTGGTCCGACGGCACGCCGGTCACTGCCGACGATTTCCTCTTCGCCTTCCGTCGCATGATGTCGGGCGACACCACCTCGCCCTACGCACAGTTCTTCTGGGTCATCGAGAACGGCCGCGCCGTCACCTCGGGTGAGCTGCCGCCGCAGGCGCTCGGCGTCGCCGCGCCGGCGCCCGACCGGCTGGTGATCCGGCTGGAACGACGCACGCCCTATTTTCTCGGCCTGCTGATGCATTTCGCCGCCTTTCCCGTGCCGCGGCACGCCGTGGCAGCGCACGGGGAGGACTGGACGAAGCCCGGCAACATGCCGGCCAACGGTGCCTTCCGCCTCGCGGCCCGCGTGCCCAACGACCACGTGCTGCTGGAAAAGAACCCGGGCTTCTGGGATGCGCAAGCGGTGGATCTCACCGGCGTGCGGTACTTCGGCCTGGAAGACCGCGACGCCGCGCTGCTGCGCTTCCGCGCCGGCGAACTGGACGTCCTGCGCGACTTCCCGGCCAGCCGCACCGCGTGGCTGCGCGAGCGCATGCCGGACGCGGTGCACACCGCGCCCTACCTCGGCTTGTCCTTCCTCGCGGTCAACCATGCCCGCACGGCGCTGCAGGACGCGCGCGTGCGCCGCGCGCTGTCCATGGCGCTGGACCGCGGCACCCTCACGGAAAAGGTCCTCGGCAGCGGCGAGAGGCCTGCCTTCAGCCTGGTGCCGCCCGGCACCGCCGGCTATCCCGAGCCGGCGCTTCCCGCATGGCACGATGCATCCATGCAGGCACGCCGCGCAGAGGCACAAGAGCTGATGCGTGCCGCCGGCTTCGGGCCCGGGCAACCGCTGCAGCTGCGGCTGCGCTATCCCCAGTCCGAAAACGAGCGGCGCGTGGCCATCGCACTGCAGTCCATGTGGCGCGCCATCCACGTCGACGTCGAGTTGCAGCGCGCAGAGACCGCGATCCATTACGCCGCCCTGCAGCAGGGCGACTTCGACCTCGGCCTGGCGAGCTGGCTGGCGGTGTACGACGATCCCCAGACCTTTACCCTCCTGCTGCAGACCGAGAGCGGGCCGAACAACCTCGGCGACTACAGCAACAGCGAGTACGACCGCCTCACCGACACGGCGTCGCGCCAGGCCGACCCGGCGGCGCGGGCGCGCCTGCTGCGCGAGGCCGAGGCCCTGGCCGTGCGCGAGCAGGCGCTGATCCCGCTCTACCACCACGTCGCGCGCAACCTGGTGAGCCCGCGCGTGACCGGATGGCAGGACAACATGCTGGACGTCAATCGCAGCCGCTACCTGGGACTGCGGCCGGAATGATTCGCCATGAGAGCGGCAGCACTTGCGTTATGCTTGGGCCGCCCCATCCAGAAGGAGCCAGGCCGTGAAGCTCTACGACATGCGTGTCGCCCCCAATCCGCGCCGGGTGCGCATTTTCCTCGCCGAAAAGGGCATCGAAGTCCCCACGGTGGAGGTCAACATCCGCACCGGCGAGAACCTCCAGCCGGGCTTCCTTGCCGTCAACCCGCGCGGCGTGCTGCCCGCGCTGGAACTGGACGACGGCACGGTGATCGACGAGTCGACCGCCATCTGTCGCTATTTCGAGGCGCTGCAACCCGAGCCGCCGCTACTCGGCGCCACGCCGCTGGAGATCGCCCTGGTGGAGTGCTGGAACCGGCGCATCGAGTTCGACGCCGGGCAGCCGGTGGTAGACGCATTCAGGAACAGCTATCCGCCTTACGCCGACCGGGCCGTGCCCGGGCGCAGCGGTACGCCGGCCATCCCCGCGCTGGTGGAGCGGGGGCGGGCGCGCCTGGCGGAGTTCTTCCCGGTCATTGATCAGCGCCTGCGCGAGTCGGAGTTTGTCGCCGGCGACAAGTTTTCCTTCGCCGATATCACCCTGCTGTGCATCATGGATTTCGCACGCGCGCTGAAGATGACGGTCCCGGAGGACGACGTGCCCAACTTCCAGCGCTGGCACGCCACGGTCTCGGCGCGACCGAGCGCCACGGCTTAGCGCGCGCC
>CAYPTW010000109.1:0-7320 GCA_964413755.1 uncultured Thioalkalivibrio sp.
CGATGAAGCTGGCTTCCTCGCCGCTGAGGCACTCTTCCACCACCACCCGCGCACCGGCGTCGCCGAAGCGGTTGCCTGAAAGCATGTCGCGTGCTGCGGCCTCGGCCTCCGCCACGGTCTGCGCCACGATGACACCCTTGCCGGCGGCCAGGCCGTCAGCCTTGACCACGATGGGCGCGCCCTGCCGGCGGATGTATTCACAGGCCGCGTCGGCATCGCTGAACTCGCCCCAGGCTGCGGTGGGGATGCCATGGCGATCGAAGAAGGCCTTGGAGAACGCCTTGGAGCCTTCCAGGCGCGCACAGGCAGCCGACGGCCCGAAGCACTTCAGCCCGCGCCGCTGGAATTCGTCCACGATGCCCGCGACGAGCGGCACTTCGGGCCCGACGATGGTCAGCCCGACGCCTTGCGCCGCGGCAAAGTCGGCCAGCGCGTCGATGTCGTCGGCAGGGATGGGGACGTTTTCGCAGCGCGGTTCCATGGCCGTACCGGCGTTGCCCGGCGCCACGAAGACGCGCTCGGCACGCGGTGACTGCGCGGCTTTCCAGGCCAGCGCGTGCTCGCGCCCGCCGCTGCCTACCACGAGAATCTTCACCGCTGCTTACCTCCGGCTTGTCGCGGCGCGCGCTGTCCCGGCTTCAGTGCCGGAAGTGGCGCACACCGGTGAATACCATGGCCAGGCCGTGCTCGTCCGCCGCCTTGATCACTTCCGGGTCGCGCACCGATCCACCGGGCTGGATGATGGCCGTGGCACCATGCTCCGCGGCGGCGTCGACGTTGTCGCGGAAGGGGAAAAAGGCGTCCGACGCCATCACCGAGCCCTTCACGGCCAGGCCGGCATCTGCCGCCTTGATGGTAGCGATGCGCGTGCTGTAGATACGACTCATCTGCCCCGCGCCGATGCCGATGGTGGTGGCGTCCTTGCAGAACACGATGGCGTTCGACTTCACGTAGCGCACCACTTTCCAGGCGAACAGCAGGTCCTTCATCTCGCGCTCGTTCGGCGCGCGCTGGCTCACGACCTTGAACCCCTCGGGGTCTATTTCGGCGTCATCCACGTCCTGCACCAGCAACGCCCCGCCGATGCTGCGCAGCTGGATGGTGCCGAGCGGCGCCTGGTGCCAGCGTCCAGTCACGAGCGTGCGGATGTTCGGCTTGGCCGCGAGCACTTCCTCTGCGCCCGGCGCGAGCGACGGTGCCACCAGGACTTCGACGAACTGCCGCTTGAGAATGTTCTCGGCGGTGCCGGGGTCGAGCGGCCGGTTGAAGGCGATGATGCCGCCGAAAGCGGACACCGGATCGGTGGTGTAAGCGCGCCGGTAGGCGTCGAGGATGTCCTCGGCCGTGGCCACGCCGCACGGGTTGGCGTGCTTGACGATGACGCAGGCCGGCTCCGCGAACTGCTTGACGCATTCCAGCGCGGCGTCGGCATCCAGCAGGTTGTTATAGGACAGTGCCTTGCCCTGGACCTGACGGGCGGCGCCGATGGTGCCCGTGCGCCGCATGCCGAGGGAGTACACCGCGGCGCGCTGGTGCGGGTTTTCGCCGTAGCGCAGCTGCATGATCTTGTGCGTCGGCAGCACCAGGTCGTTCGGCATTTCGGCGCCGTCCATTTCCGATTGCCAGCCGAGCCAGTGGGCGATGGCGGCATCGTAGCTCGCCACGTGCGCGAAGGCCTTGCCGGCCAGCTGGAGGCGCATTTCGTACGGCACTTCCCGCGCCGCGCGCAGCGCCGTGAGCACCGCGTCGTAGTCGCCCGGCTCCACGACCACGGTGACCGCGTCATGGTTCTTCGCCGCGGCCCGCAGCATCGCCGGGCCGCCGATATCGATCTGTTCGACGATCTCGTTGGGCGTACGGTCCGGGTCCGATGCCGTCTCGCGGAAGGGGTAAAGGTTGACCGCCACGAGGTCGATCGGCTCGATGCCGTGGGCCGCCATCACCGCCTCGTCGACGCCGCGGCGTCCCAGCAAGCCGCCGTGCACGCGCGGATGCAGCGTCTTGATGCGGCCGTCCATGATCTCCGGGAAGCCGGTCAGGTCGGAGACGTCGCGTACCGGGACCCGGCCCTGGCGGAGGACCGCCGCGGTACCGCCGGTGGAAAGAATTTCCACGCCGAGCGCAACCAGGCCGTTGGCGAAATCGACTACGCCATGCTTGTCGGAAACGCTGATCAGCGCGCGCTTGATTTGAGCCATTTGGATTGTCCGCCGCCGCTCAGTCGAGCAGGCCGTGGCGCCGCAGTTTCTTGCGCAGCGTGCCGCGGTTGATGCCGAGGATGTCGGCCGCCTGGCTCTGGTTACCGCCGGTATAGTCGAGCACCGCGCGGAACAGGGGCTTCTCCACCTCGCCGATCACGAGGTCGTAAAGCTCTTCCGGCTTGTGCCCGTTAAGGGTGTGAAAATAGCTCTCGAGGGCATCCCGGGCCATGTTGCCGAGAGCGCCGTCGCGGGCGCCAACGTGCCCGCTGCCGTTCGGCGCTGCCTGTTTCTTGTCGCTGGACACTGCGCTGTTCCCCGTCACGCTGCGAGCCCTTCATGCAGGGCCTCTTCGAAATATTCTTTAACCAGCTCCAACTGCGCGCGCGCATCCTCGAGTCGGACGAAGCGGCGGCGAAGCGCTTCTCCGCCCGGCTGCCCGGCCAGGTACCAGCCCAGGTGCTTGCGTGCAGTCCTCACGCCGCGTGCTTCGCCGTAAAAGCGGTGCAGGGCGTCGAGGTGGCCGAGGATGATATCACGGACCTCCGCCGCGCCGGGGGGCGGCATGGGCTCGCCGCTGAGCAACAGCTGACGCACCTCGCGAAAGATCCACGGCCGGCCCTGTGCGGCGCGCCCGATCATGATCCCGTCGGCCCCGGTGTAGGCCAGCACCTGGCGCGCATCCTGCGGCGAGCGCACGTCCCCGTTGGCGATCACCGGGAGTCCGGATGCGGCCTTCAGTGCACGGATGGTGTCGTACTCCGCCTGCCCGCCGTAGGCGCAGGCGCGCGTGCGCCCGTGCACCGCGATGGCGGCGATGCCGGCATCCGCCGCGATCCTGCCGATGCGCAGCAGGTTACGCTGCGCCGGGCTCCATCCCGTACGCGTCTTCAGCGTGACCGGGATGTCCAGCGGCGCGACCGCCGTAACCACGGCGTCGAGAATGCGCGCCACCATGTCCTCGTCCCGCAGCAGCGCGGAGCCGGCGGCGCGATTGCAGACCTTCTTCGCCGGGCAGCCCATGTTGATGTCGATGACCTGCGCGCCGAGCGCCACGTTGGCCCGCGCGGCGGCGGCCATCATTTCCGGTTCGCCGCCGGCGATCTGGACGATCACGGGGTGACCCTCGCCGGCATGATCCAGCCGGTGCCGGCTCTTGGGCGTGTCCCACAGGCGCTGGTCGGCGCTCACCATCTCCGTGGCGGCGTAGGATGCGCCGAGCTGCCGGCACAGCGCGCGGAACGGACGGTCGGTGACGCCCGCCATGGGCGCCAGCGCGACCACGGGATCGTCGAACAGGTAAGGCCCGATACGCATCAAGTCACCTGGCGGGCGCGTGGCCGGCCTAGCGGAAGGTCTCGGCCCCGCAGGCCGGCTCACCGGAGCCGGACTCGAGGCAGAAGTCGATCCTGAAGCCCTCGGCGCGGGCGCCCGGATCCGGCACCTCGATCGTCGTGCGGACACGCCCGCCCGCCGGCAGGCGCCGTCCGCGCGAGTAGCCTTCGAGGTATTGCGCCGGCGCAACGTCCTGGTTGCCGACGCGACGCCCGAAACGATCCTCCAGCACCACGCGCAGCATCGGGTAGGGTTGCGCGAAGTCAGCCGAGTTGAGGAACTCGACCGCCACGATGAGGCGGTCCGGCTGCGCCGGATCGGCCTCCGCCTCCCACTTGAGCGCGCGGAATTTCTCCGGGCTCCAGCGCGGAGCGGCCTCGATGCCAACAAGCGCGTAAATCGGCCCCATGATCGCCTCGCCGGCAGGGTGGCGCAGCAGGGTGCCCCGCTGGGTGTGCGCCCATGTGCCGGCAAGCACAAGCAGCACCGCGGCGGTAACGCCCAGCGCCAGCCCGCGCCGGCGGCGTCGCGGCCTGGCCGCGAACTCGGGCAACTCACCAGTCTCCCCGGTGTCCGGCGTGTCTGTGGTGGCAGTGTTCTCGGGTTCAGCCGCCATCTCTGCGGTCGTATCGCCCGGCGAAGCTGCGGACGCCTCGTCAGCGGGCACGGAACTGGTCATGGGGGCGTTGTCGTCATCCGCCGTGTCGGCGCCGACAAAGGGTTCGCCGAAAGTCTCGCCGAACTGCATGTCGTCGGCATCGAGCCGGAACGGCGAATCGGGATCGAGTTCGAACGGGGAATCAGGATCGTACGTGGGATCCGCCTGCTCTGCGTCCCACCCGCTGATGGTTTCGCTGCCGACGTGGTCTTCCCAGTCTTCCTCGATGATCTCCGCGGCGGCGGGCGCGTCGGGGCGGGAGGCGACCTCGGCGTCAGGTTCCATCCTCTGGGCCGTCTCCGGCATGTCGTCCGGCTCCGGCTCCGGCTCTGGGTCCGCCAGGTCTTCCGTCTCCAGCGGTTCCTCGGGTTCCGGCTCCGGCTCCGGCTCGTGTCGCGGCGCAAGTTCCTGCACCGGCTCCAGCAAATAACCCAGCTCGTCCTCCGGCGCGTCTTCTTCCGCGCCGATCAGCGACTCGAGTTCCTCGAGGAAGTCCTCTTCGTCGCGCGCCTGCGACAGCTCCCCCGCGTCAAACTCGTCGCTATCGGGCAGGGCCGCAGGCGGCGCGTATTCGTGTTCCGGCTCCGGCTCCGGCTCCGGCTCTGGCTGGGGGGCGGGCCGTGACGCGGGAGGCTCAGCGGGTGGCGTTTCGCTCAGGTAGCTGAGCGCGTCGAAAGTGGCATTGCATTCGCCGCACACCACGGTGCCGTCGGCGGCACGCAGCTCCGCCGCCGAAATATGAAACACCGTCAAGCACTGGGGACAACGCGTAAACATCAGTCCTCGACCTTTCTCCTGCCCGACAGCCGGGCCCATTCCTCCCGCATCGCGGGCTGTTCGACTTCGAACCAGTTCGCAGCCCGCTCCGCCAGCGCCGCCGCCTGGTCGGCAAGAATACCCGAGAGCGCGAGTCGCCCGCCGGGCTGCAGGCGCGCGGCAAAATCGGGCAGCAGCTCGTGCAGGGGCCCCGCAAGGATATTCGCCAGCAGGATATCCGCTTTGCGGCCGTGGAGCACGACATCCAGGTCTTCCGGCGCGCATGTGACCAGCCGGTCCGCCAAGTCGTTAGCGCGGGCGTTGTCGCGCGTCGCCAGCAGGGCCTGCGGGTCGATGTCGACGCCGACGGCCGTGCGGGCGCCCAGCTTCAGTGCGGCGATAGCGAGGATGCCCGAGCCGCAGCCGTAGTCGACGACCAGCGCGCCTGCCAGCGGCGGCCCGCTGCCTGCAGCCGGCGGCGCAAGCCCGTCGAGCCACTCCAGGCACAGCGCCGTGGTCGGATGGGTTCCGGTGCCGAAGGCGAGGCCGGGATCGAGTCGCACCACCACGCTCCCCTCCGGTGCTTCCTGTCCGCCCGGCACCACGGCGAGGCGGCGACCGAAGCGCAGCGGCCCGAAGTCGCGCAGCCACTCCCGTTCCCAGGCACGACCGGCGAGACGACAGGGCCGCCAGTCGACGCCGGGGGCAAGCCGTGACAATTCAGCCACCACGCGCAACGGGTCTGCATCGCCCGGGAACAGCCCGGTGATGCGGAGCGTGGGCCATAGCGGAGTTTCTCCCGGCGCAGGCTCCAGCACCGGCCGGTCCTCGGCGTCGCGCAGCGTCACGGCCATGGCGCCGGCCGCGAGCAGGTCCGACTCGGCGGCCTCCGCCCGCTCGCGCGGGAGCGTGGCCGAGACTTCGAGCCAGTCGGGATTGGCCGCAGCGGGCGACATGAAGCGCGCCGACCGCCTACAGGCCGAGGCGCTTTTCGAGGTAATGGATATCGGTGCCGCCGGCCTTGAAGGCGCTGTGGCTGAAGATTTCCTGGTGCAGCGGGATGTTGGTGCGGATCCCCTCCACCACGATCTCGCTCAGCGCGGTCTGCATGCGCGCCAGCGCGGAATCCCGCGTGGGGCCGTGTGCGATGAGCTTGCCGATCATGCTGTCGTAGAACGGCGGCACCTGGTAGCCGGAGTAGACGTGGCTGTCGACACGGATCCCCGGTCCGCCCGGGGCGTGCCACTGGCGCACCGGGCCGGGACTCGGCATGAAGGTCTTGGGGTCCTCGGCATTGATGCGGCACTCGATGGCGTGCCCGCGCAGCACGATGTCTTCCTGGCGCATGCGCAGCGGCTGCCCGGCAGCGATGCGCAGCTGCTCCTGCACGATGTCGATGCCGGTGATCATTTCGGTGACCGGGTGCTCGACCTGGACGCGCGTGTTCATCTCGATGAAGTAGAACTCGCCTTCCTGGTAGAGGAACTCGAAAGTGCCCGCGCCGCGGTAGCCGATCTCCAGGCAGGCATTCACGCAGCGCTCGCCGATGGCAGCGCGTTGCTCGGCGCTGATGCCGGGAGCGGGCGCCTCCTCGATCACTTTCTGGTGGCGCCGTTGCATGGAGCAGTCACGCTCGCCGAGGTGGACGGCATGGCCCTGGCCGTCGGCGAGGACCTGGAACTCCACGTGGCGCGGTTGCTCGAGAAACTTTTCCAGGTACACCGTCTCGTTGCCGAAGGCCGCGAGCGCCTCGCCGCGCGTCACGGTGATGGCATTGATGAGCGTCGCGTCGGAGTGCACCACGCGCATGCCGCGCCCGCCGCCGCCGCCGGATGCCTTGACCAGGACCGGATAGCCGATGCGCCGGGCGATCTTCAGGTTTTCTTCCGGATCGTCGCCGAGCGGGCCGTCGGAGCCGGGCACGCACGGAATGCCGGCGGCCTTCATGGCGCGGATGGCCGAGACCTTGTCGCCCATCAGGCGGATGGTCTCGGCGCGCGGCCCGATGAAGACGAAGCCGCTGTTCTCCACGCGCTCCGCGAAGTCCGCGTTCTCCGACAGGAAGCCGTAACCGGGGTGGATGGCGACGGCGTCGGTCACTTCGGCGGCGCTGATGATCGCCGGCATGTTGAGATAGCTTTGCGCCGAGGGCGGCGGTCCGATGCACACCGATTCGTCCGCCAGCAGCACGTGCTTCTGGGCGCGGTCGGCGGTGGAGTGCACCGCGACCGTCTTGATGCCCAGCTCGCGGCAGGCGCGCAGGATGCGCAGCGCGATCTCGCCCCGGTTGGCGATAACGATCTTGTCCAGCACCGGCCGTTACTCGATGACGAACAGCGGCTGGTCGAACTCGACCGGCTCGCCGTTCTCGGC
>CAYPTW010000110.1:0-7288 GCA_964413755.1 uncultured Thioalkalivibrio sp.
TTGCTGGGTTGCATCCGGACTACCGTGCCTGTGGGTGGCGGCAGTCTAGCAGGCGCCTGCGCAGCCTACTCGGTGCCGTGGATACTCAGCGCGGTGACGGTCCCAAGCATCAGTACCATCCCTGCCAACTGCAACGCCGCCAGGCTCTCCCCCATGATCGCGAAGGCGAACAGCGCCGCGGTGACCGGCTCGATCATCGCCACGACGGAAGCCCGGGTCGGGCAGGCACGACGCATGCCGACCACGTAAAGAATGAAGGAGATGCCGGCACCGAGAACACCGAGCGCGCCAAACAGCGGCCAGTCCGCCGAGCTCGTAGCCTCTGCCACCTGGCCGAAATCGGCTACTCCCGCAAGCACGACGACCAGGACGGCGAATGCGAGCGCGAGGATGGCTCGCGGGCTGCCGTAACGGGTCGCGTTCTTGAAGCCGAAAATGAACAGCGCATAACACCCGCCCGACAGCAGCCCGGCCGCAATGCCGAGCGGCGTTATGCTGCTCGCCGCGATGTCGTAGACGCCGGTGAGCAGCACGACGCCGACCATCACCAGGGCGATGGCCAGCCACTTGGCCGGGCTGGAGGCTTCCAGCTTCAGCGCGAACGAGACCAGGTAGACCCACACCGGCGCGCAGTACATCAGGGTGGCGGCAACCGCGACGCTGCCGCTCTCTATGGCGATGAAAAAGAAAGTGAAGTTGCCGGCGACGCCCAGGCCGGCAAGACCAGCCCACAGCCACAGGCGGTGATTCGCCAGTCCGCTGCGGTGCGGACGCAGGGCGAGCCAGGCCAGAACGATCAGCAGCCCGATCGCGCCGCGATACAGGGCGACCACGGATGGATCCCAGCCCGTGCGCACCAGGATCCCGGCGATACCCCCCGACAGGCCCCAGCAGAAGGCCGCCAGGGCCACCAGCACCAGGCTCGCGTCGGGCGAATGGTGTGCTGTGCGCATGACAGAACCATAGCTGTTTTCGCGCGCAGCTACCGCGGCCGGCCGCCCGGCCGGCTAACAGCCAGTCATTCGCCTGCAGGGATGGATCGATAGGCGATCCGGTCGCCGAGGAAGGTCCCGACCCAGACCTCGTCGCCCACCGTAATGCCGATAGTGATGTTGCTGAAGTCCTCGATGGCCGGCGAAGTGGCCAGCGCCCTGCCCTCCATCGACTGTGGATCGACGCTCCACACCGTGAAGGGCCGCGGACAGGCCGCGAATTCCTCCAGGCTGAACTCGCTGGACAGCTTCACATCCCCGCACACGGGATCCACCACGTCCATGCCGGCCGTCAGCAGCCGACCGTCGTCAGCAAGACGCAGGTTGTCCGGCACGAAACCCAGCTGCTTGCTGCCGCGCAGCAGGCGGGCCGGGTTGGTATTGGAATACGCCAGCACCCGCTGCGCCCCGGAGGATGCAATGTAGAACTCGCTGCCGTCGGCGGATAGCTCGATGCCGTTAGCGTAGGGCAGCTCCGTGCCCTCGACCCGCGTAAAACCGGCCTCGCCCGGCGACCAGCGGTACACGGCGCCCGTGTTGTAGCCGGCCATCGCGGCGCTGATGGGCACGCCGTGATACAGCGGAATGGTCGCCAGCAGCGTGCCGTCGGCCATCGAGGCGACGCTGTTCGCCGCCATGCCGCCCGGCGTCAGCACGCAGCCCCGCCATGTCAGCACCGGTGCAGCGCCGGAAGTATCGACGTCGAACACCTCGATGGACTCGCGGCCGCCATGGCCGACCACGTACAGCGTGGCGCCGCCGTCCGCATGCGCCCGGATGTTCAGCCCGTGGCTGATGAGCGTGCCGGGCGCCGGCGCACCCGGACAGGCGCCATATGTCTCCATGTCCTGCGCTGCCCGCGGCGCCTCTCCCGGGTAGAGCTCGCTCCAGGCCTTGTTCCGCGTATCGACCAGGTAGATCGGAGCATCCGCAATCATGCCGCTGGCGATGATCCAGTCGGTGCCGGGAATCCGGACCAGGTCCTCGGCGCTGCGCGGCCCACAGACGAAGCCGTACTCCCCGGCCGGTTCGCAGCCGCTGTCCGCGGCGGCCGCGGCGGGCCAAGCAAATGCGAGTGCGGCGGCGGCCGCTACCAGTAACGCCAGGCAGCCTTGGGGCGAGTCTTTCATCTTCCAGATCCTTATGACGAGGCGCGGTGGACTTCCACGGTAGCATGCACGATGCCGCATTCGGACGGGAGTCGGGCCTTGTAAAAGCCCGGCGCCTCTGGCGCCTCACTGGCGACGGCGATCTCCGCCGCGCGCACCCCGGGGCCGATGGTCCAGACGTGCAGGTCCGTGACCCGGTCTTCGGGCCGTGCCTCCAGCGCTGCTTTGATCTGCGCCAGCATCTCGGCTGGCGCCTGGTAATCGAGCAGGACCCGCGACGAGTCCCGGATCAGGCCCAGCGACCACCGTGTTACCAGCACCGCGCCGACGATGCCCATCGCAGCATCGAGCCACACGGCGCCGAAGTACTTGCCCGCCAACAGCGCCACGATGGCCAGGATCGAGGTCAGCGCGTCGGCAAGGACATGCAGGTAGGCCGCGCGCAGGTTGTGGTCGTCGTGGTGATGGTCATGATGGCCATGCTCGCCGTGATGATGATGACCATGGGCGTGGCCGTGCCCGCCGTGAGGCGACGACGACAGGATCCACGCGCTCAGGCCGTTGACCACCAGGCCGATCACGGCCACCAGCAAGGCCGAGTCGAACACGATCTCGACGGGGTTGATGAGACGGCCGACGCTTTCCGTGACCATCAGGGCCGCGAAGCCCAGCAGCATGATGGCGCTGGCGAATCCGGCCAGCGTATTGATCTTGCCGACGCCGAAGGAAAAGCGGCTGTCCCGGGCCAGGCGGCGCGCCACCACATAGGCCACCAGCGCCAGCCCCAGCGCGGCGGTGTGAGACGCCATGTGCAGCCCGTCGGCGAGCAGCGCCATCGAACCATAGGCCAGGCCCGCGACGATCTCGATCACCATCATGGCGGCGGTGACGCACACCACGATCAGCGTGCGCGATTCGCCGGCGCGTTTCAGGTCGTTGCCGAATACGTGATCGTGAGGTGACGACCCAGGCGCCGATCGTTGCATCGGGGGCTCTCCAGGCGCAGCCGCACGCTTAAAGCAGCGCGCTGATAGCACCGCGAATCGGCGATACCGGCTCGTGCACCGTGCGTACCCGGTAGTCGTCCAGCGCAGCCCCGTCGCGCACCGCCGCCAGCCATTCTTCCGGATCGAACTCTACGCCGACAGGGTTGTCAGCCATGGCCTGGCCGCGGATGAAGTCATTGCACTCCTCGCTGGAAGGGAGCGCGTTGACCTGGAACTCCATCTGGTTGCCGTCCGGGTCGGCGTAGTACATGGAGACCGTCAGGCCATGATGCACGCACCAGTAAGGTTCGATGCCCAGGGACTTCAGCTGCACGTAGTTTGCGAACAGGTCATCGAGCGAGGCGTGAGTCCATGCCAGGTGATCGATGCCCGTCCAGCGCGGCGCCTCGCCGTCGGATCCATCCGGATCGACCACGGACAGGTCGAGGAACGCGAAGCGGTGATGCTCGTCGTCGTAGGTGAGGAAGGCCATGGCGGGATTCTGGTGCTGGACTGTGGCACCGAAAACGGTGCTGTACCAGGCCAGCATTTCATCAAAACGGCGGGTGCGATAGACCACGTGGGCCAGGGCGCGGGGGGCGACAGGCATGGCTGTGTCCTCGTGGCGAAGCAGGCGGCAGACAAAATTACTGCCGGCTCGTATACCACGCGAGCACTGGATGTTGTTATGCAGCAAAGGCTGTCCCCGGCGGCAGCCTCGCCGCCGCCGGGGACGAACCAGCCCAGCTCAGGGCTTGTGCTTGTTGATCTTCAGCCGGGTCAGCCAGTATTCGGTGTCGGGGCCCGGGAACGTGAAGTAACGCGCGTTGTTGACGTACAGCGCGCCACCGAGAAATGCGCCACTGGCCACGCCGTCAAGGTCCGGATCGGTGATGCTGGCCACGAGCTTGCCGCTGCGCAGCCCCTTGTCCAGGGCCACCACCTGGATGCTGTCCGGTATGGACGGGTCAAGGCTCGGGACCAGGATGTACAGCTTGCGGCCGCGCAGCACGATACCGTCGATGAAGCCGACCAGGGGCTGATCCAGTTCGATCCTGTCCGTGTGCCCGGTGGCGGGGTCGACGCGATAGATCTGCGCATTGTTCGAATTGCCGACAATCAGCGTCTTGCCGTTCGGCGTGGCCACGATGCCGTTGGCCTTGAAGCCCGGGTCGCCGTTCTGGTCATCGGTGAGGAAGTCACCGGTCAACGCGATCGGCAGGATCGCATCGTTCTTTGGCAGCCGGCCGTTCCTGGCCAGCGGCAGCCGGTAGAGGAACGGTCCGTTCGCGCCGGTGAAGTCCGTGAAGTAGACCGCGTTCCGCGTGATCGCCAGGTCGTTGATGACGGTACCGAACGGCGCCAGCGTGTAGTCGGCGATCTCCTTGCCGGTATCGGCATCGAAGACCATCGCGTTGCCGACCACGCAACCCGCCACGAAAAGGTAGTTGCTGCGCGGATCAACGCGCATGCCGAGCTTGTAGCAATCTCCGGCGAACAGGTCGAATCCCGGCACGGCCGGGACCAGGACCTCGCCTTTCCCGCTGCGCAGGTCAACCTTGTAGATCGAGCCGTCGACGGAACCGGCGTAGGCGGTCGTGCCGCGGCCGATGGTGAAGCCCTCGGGCGGCGCACCGGTCAGCGCGGGCACGATCTTGGCGAATGCTCCATCGCCGCTCTTGTCGCCGGCGTAGGCAGTCGTCGTAGGCAGTGCAAAGGCGACGAGCAGGGCCGCCATGCGTAGTACTTTCTTGTTCATCCTTCCTCCAGGTGTCCGGATCGAGCTGGTTTTCCTTATTTCGGGCCCTCGCGCGGCAATTGCCTCTACAATTGCGTGCTGGCGTCCGCGGCATGCTCCGACGATGCGGTTGCATGAGCCCGGAGCATGGCGCCAAGCCCGCCGGGCCGCCCGATCGAACCCTGATTTTGTGCTGATGAATCCCTGATTCCTGTCCCCGAGGTCCATTCATGAACCACGCCGGCAACACACACCCGGCACTTCACGCCTTCGGACCCTGGCGCTTCGACGCCGGGACTGGTGACCTGTTCGACGGCACCACCACCAGCCGCCTCGAGCCGCAGGTCGCAAAGCTGCTGCATTACTTCCTCTGCCACCAGGACACCCTGGTGAGCCGGGACGAGCTGATGGCTGCAGTCTGGGACAACCGCATCGTCTCCGACGACGCCGTGAACCGCTGCATCTCCATCCTGCGCAACAAGCTGTCGCCGCATGACCGCAATGCCTACATCGAGACTGTGGTGCGGCGCGGTTTTATCAGCCATTTCCCGCCGCCCTTCGCGGCCGCCGAGGCTGCGGAGGCTGAGGCACCTGCGGCGGCCGTGGGCGCTGCCCCGCTCGCACAGCGTGCCGGATCGGGCGCGGTCAGCCGCAAGGCCTGGGGTCTCGGCGCGCTTGCCGTGGTGCTGGCGCTCGTGGTTCTCGGCATCATGCGCATGTCAGGCGAAAGCGAGCCCTCCGGGCGCGCCACGAGCCAGGCGGGCACCCCGATGGTCGCCGTGCTGCCTTTCATTTCCGCCGACCTGGCGGGGGACAGCGAGTTTTTCGCCCGGGGCGTGCACGACGACCTGCTCACCCAGCTGGCCCAGCTGGAGTCGATCCGCGTGATCTCGCGCACCTCGGTGTCGGAGTACCGGGACGTCGAGCGGAACATTCGCGAGATCGGCCGCGAGCTGGGCGCAGACGCGATCCTCGAGGGCGGAGTACAGCGCGTCGGCGAGCAGATACGCATCAACGTGCAGTTGATAGACGCCCGTTCCGACACCCATCTGTGGGCGGAACAGTACGACCGGGCCCTGACGCCGGCGAACATTTTCACTATCCAGGCAGAGATCGCGCGTTCGATCACTGCCGCGTTGAACTCTGCCCTGAGCCAACAAGACGCGACCCAGCTGAGCGTTCTGCCGACCGGCAATATGGCCGCGTATCGGGCCTACCACGAGGCCATGGAACTACGCGAGACCCAGACCATCAGCGCGCCCGCTTACATCGCCAGCCTCGAACGCGCCGTAGCCCTGGACCCGGAGTTCGTGCGCGCCTGGGCCGAACTGGCGGGCGCCCTCAGCTTTGCGAACATCCGGCAGCGCGACCCGGACGAGATCCTGCGCCTGGAGAACATCCTGGAACGCATCCGTGCGCTGGCGCCGGAGTCATGGGAATACCTGGTGGCGCAAAGCTATTACACCTATTACGTCCTGAAGGACCACGATCGCGCCTTTGCGCTTATCAGCCAGGCGCGCGTGCTGCGGCCAAGCGACGTCCATGTCCTGGAACTGCAATCATGGATACAACGCCGCCAGGGCGACATCGCCGGCAGCATCGAGAGTATCCGCCAGGTGCAGAAGCTGGATCCACGCAGTCAGTACTGGACGACCCGGCTGGTGCACAACCTGGTCCTGGCGCATCGCTACGACGAGGCGATGACCGAGCTGGCGGCGGCCCGCGTAGACGGCTACGGCTTGTCCCGGGTGCGTAGCCTGCTGCAGATGCGAGACCACCAGGACCCGCGCGCGTTCCTGGGGGCACTGTCGGCGTTGCACGAAGAATACGGTGCGGAGGCGGTACCGTTCCGCCTGTGGGAGGCACACGTCGCCGCCAGGGACTACGCCGGCGCGGGGGCGCTTCTCGACGCCTTCGAGGCGGGCGAGCTTGCCAACAAGTCCTGGCAATTCATCGGGATCCCAGATGCCCGGCTCGCCCGTGTCATCACCACCCGGCTGCAACATGGCCCCGAGTCCGTGGGTCCTCCTGCGGCCGAGTTGCGCGCTCAAATGGAAGCCGAGCGCGATAAGGGCGTTGGCTTCAACGCCACCCTTGCGATGGCGTTGGTCGCGGCCGCCGACGGGCGCACAGCGGACAGCGAACGCTTCGTCAGGGCCTGGCTGCGCGCGTCCAACGAGGACCTGGCGGAACGGGTCATGCAGCGCCATTACGCATGCCGTGCGCTCGGCATGGCAACGGCGGTTGCCGCGGCGGTCGAGTGCCTGCGTGCCGCACTCAGCGAGCCGAGCCAGGCGATGCCCTTTCTCGAGCCGATGCTGCCGTATTACGACACTATGCGCGAGGATCCCCGGTTCCTGGCTTTGCTCGCGGACATCGAGGGAGGCTGATTCGCGCTAGGATATAGGCATGCTGATCGACTGCCATGTACACCTGAACACCTACGAAGAGAACCGCCAGCGC
>CAYPTW010000111.1:0-7237 GCA_964413755.1 uncultured Thioalkalivibrio sp.
GGATGTTCGCCGTGCCCTTCCTGGCGCAGAACCAGGCGATCCTGATGGTGCTGCGCGCCGAGGCGCTGTCGGCGCTGCAGTGGCTGGTTTACGCTGGTGCCGGCCTGGGCCTGGGCCTGTTGCTCTGGCTGGTGGCGGCGCGGCTGTATCATCGCGAGAAGCTCGCCATCAGCGCCTGAGGCGAGGACTGGCCCCATAGCCGAGAGCGCAGACTGTTCGAGGTGTGATGCCGATGTGGACCCTGCTGCTGGTACTGGTCGCGGCCCTGCTGCTCTGGGGCGTGCTCATCTACAACCGCCTGGTGCGCGATCGCAACCGCGTGCGCTCCGCCTGGAGCGACATCGACGTGCAGCTGACGCGGCGGCATGACCTGGTGCCGCTCCTGGTCGAGGCGGTGAAGGCCTATGCCGAGTACGAGCGCGCCACGCTGAGCGCCGTCACCGAGTTGCGCGCGCGCGCCGAGGCTGCCGACAGCCTGCGCGACAAGGCACGCCTGGAGGACGAGATGGAGGCGGGGTTGCACCGGCTGATTGCGCTCGCCGAGTCCTACCCGACGCTCAAGGCCGACGGCAATTTCCTGCAGCTGCAGCGTGACCTGGTGGAGACCGAGGACCACCTGCAGTATGCGCGTCGCTACTACAACGGTGCCGTGCGTATCTACAACACCCGCATCGAGTCCTTTCCCGACATGGTCCCGGCGCGCATCTTCGCTTTCCGGCCGGCGGAGTTCTTCGCCGTGGACGAGGCGGAAGTGCGTGCTGCACCGCGCGTGGAGCTGGGCTGAAATGCTGCGCCGCCTGCTCCTCGCCTGCATGCTGCTTGCCGCCGCCACTGCGGCGCAGGCGGACGAACGCATCCTCGAGTACCGCAGCGAGATCGAGGTGCATGCCGACGCCACCATGACGGTAAGCGAGACGATCGTGGTGCGCGCCGAGGGGGACATGATCCGGCGCGGCATTTTCCGCGACTTCCCCACCGCGTACCGCGACCGTTTCGGTAACAACTACCGCGTCGGCTTCGAGGTGCTCGAGGTGCGGCGCAACGGGAATCCCGAGCCGTGGCACACGGAGCGGCGCAGCAACGGCGTGCGCGTGTACGCCGGCAGCGCGGACCGCATGGTCGAGCACGGGCGCCAGGAGTACCTGTTGCGCTACCGCACCGACGGCCAGCTCGGTTATTTCGCCGCGCACGACGAGCTGTACTGGAACGTCACCGGAAACGGCTGGGACCTGCCGATCGATGCGGCTTCCGCAGTAGTGCGCCTGCCGGCGTCAGTTCCGGCCGGCGAGATCACCCTGGATGCCTATACGGGCCGGCAGGGCAGTACGGAGCAGAGCTATGCCGCGGACCTCGACGGTGCCGTGGCGCAGTTCGCCACCACCCGCGGGCTGGGTCCGCGCGAGGGGTTGACCATCGTCGTTGCCTGGCCCAAGGGGCATGTGCATGAACCCGGCCGGCTGGAGCGCCTGGAGCGCACGCTGGCGCACAACCGCGGCCTGCTGGTGGCCGGCCTCGGGCTGCTGTTCGTGCTCGCTTACATGGGCTGGGCCTGGCGGCGCTTCGGCGTCGATCCGCCCCGCGGCGTGGTCTTTCCGCACTACGAGCCGCCGGGCAGCTACTCTCCCGCGTCGGCGCGCTTCATCATGCGCATGGGCTACGACAACCGGGCTTTCGTCGCCGCCGTCGTCAACCTGGCGGTGAAAGGCCAGCTGGAGATCGAGGAAGACGACGGCGATTACACGCTGCGTCGCACCGGTTCCGCGCAGCCGCTCGCGGCCGGCGAGAAAGCGCTGCTTGCGGCGCTGTTCGCCGAGGACGCCTCGGTCGCGCTGGAGAACGAGAACCACAAGGTCCTGGCGCGGGCCAAGCAGGCGCACCAGAAGGCGCTGAAGCGCGACTACGAGAAAATCTATTTCCTCACCAACGGAGCCTTCCTGTTGCCGTCCATCGGGGCGACGCTGGCGCTGGTGCTGGCCGTCAGCCTGCTCGATGCCTGGCGGCCGCTGGTGGTGGTGCTGTTCGGCCTCATGGCGGCGGCCCACCTGCTGTTCTACTGGCTGTTGCGCGCTCCGACCGAGCGCGGCCGCCGCCTCATGGACAAGCTGGAGGGCTTCAAGAGCTACCTCGAGGTGGCGGAAAAGGACGAGCTCAATTTGCGCAATCCGCCGGAGAAAACCCCCGAGCTGTTCGAGCGTTACCTGCCGTTCGCGCTGGCCCTGGGGGTGGAACAGGCCTGGGCGGAGAAGTTCGCCGGCGTGTTCGCGCGGCTCGAGGCGTCGGGAAGCGAAAGTTACCGTCCGGCCTGGTACCACGGACACTTCAGTTCGCGGGCCCTCGGCAGCTTCACCTCGGGGGTCGGCGCTTCGCTCACCTCGGCCATCTCTTCCGCTTCCACGCCGCCGGGCTCTTCTTCCGGCAGTGGCGGCGGTGGTTTCTCGGGCGGCGGCGGCGGCGGTGGTGGCGGCGGGGGCTGGTAGTCAGCCCCAGCCGATCTCGTCCAGGTAGTCGTCGTCCAGCCCGAAGTAATGCGCCAGCTCGTGCAGGACGGTGCGCCGGATTTCCTCCTGCAGCGCCTCGCCCTCGAGCGCCAGCGCCAGGTGCGGCTGGCGGAAGATCCAGATGGTGTCCGGCATGACGTCGACGTAGTCCAGGCCGCGCTCGGGCAGCGCGATGCCGTCGTACAGCCCCAGCAGGCCCTCGTTCTCGGGGTCCTGCTCGGCGGTGGGCCATTCCTCGACCACCACGCGCAGGTTGTCGATGCGCTCCAGCGCCCACTCCGGCAGGCTCTCCAGCAACTCCTCGACCACGCTTTCGAACTCTTCGCGACGCATGCGGCAAGCGTACCAGCAGCCGCGGGACTGGACTAAGCGGCCGAGTTGAAGGAAAGTCTCGGCATGGCGCAGAAGCGAGCTCTCGTCGTCGACGACTCCAAGGCTGCACGGGTAGCGCTGAAGCGCATGCTCGAGCGCTACGACCTGCAGGTCGAGTTCGCCGAGTCGGGCGAGCAGGCGATCGATTTCCTGCGCAACCAGGTGGTCGACGTCATTTTCATGGACCACAGCATGCCGGGCATGGACGGCTTCGAGGCGGTCTCGCTCCTCAAGGCCGATCCGCGCACCGCCCTGATCCCGGTGATGATGTATACCGCCAAGGAGGGCGAGGTGTATGTCGGCCAGGCCCGGGCGCTGGGCGCGGTCGGCGTGCTGCCCAAGGACGTGCAGCCGGGCGTGCTGTTCGAGATGCTGCTCAAGCTCGGCCTGGTGACGGACCGGCGCACGGCCCTGCGGCGCCGCAGCGCCGAGGCACAGGAAAAGACCGAGGCCGAGCGCGAGGAAGAGACCGAGCGGGCGCTGGAGCGCCAGGCCATGGGCGCTTCCATCCAGGCACTCATCACGCGCACGCTGCAGGATCAGCATCTCGAGCTGCGCACCGACATCCTGGCCAGCAACCGCGACTTCGCGCGCCGGGTTGCCGAGGAGATCTGGGGGCGCCAGAAGGCCGAGGCCGAGCTGGCGCTGCAGGCGGCGCCGGTGGAGAAGCCGATCGGCTGGGGCGTGGTCGCCACGCTGCTGGTGCTCGCCGTGGTGCCGCTGGCGCTGCTGTTCCTGCTGTTCAGCCAGGCGGCCGGGCAGCGCGACCGGGCCCTGGCCGAAAACGCGCAGCTGCGTTCGTCCGTCACCGAGCAGGCCGAGACGCTCGATGCCCTGCAGTTCCAGCTGGAACGCGGTATCGGTCCGGGGCAGGGTGAACTGGACGGTCGCTACCGGGCGCTGGTCGCCGGCATGGAGTGGGCGGCCAACGAGGACAGCCGCTTCGGTTTTGCCGAGCTGCCCTTCGACGACGCCCGCGTGGAACAGCTGGCGGAGCTGCTGGCGCGGCTCGCCGCCGTCGGCTTCGACGGCGCCATCCGGCTGGAGGCCCACCTGGGCGAGTTCTGCATGACGGTGGACGAGGCCGGCAGCTATCGCCTCGCCGATCCGGCCACGCCGGTGGGCGAGTGCGATCTCATCGGCAACCCGCTGGCGGAGAACGCCGGGCAGGGCAACGGCCAGTCCGAGGCCTTCACCCAGTTTCTCGCCAATGCGCCGATGCTGAGCCGCACCGGTATCGACCTCACCGTGCTCATCCACGGCAGCCGCGATTCCGAGCGGCGCTATCCCTATCCGCCGGATGTCACTACCGCCGGGGAGTGGAACCGGATCGCCGCGCGCAACAACCGCATCGAGACCAGCCTGCTGCCGCGGCGTTAAGCGACCGGGGGGCGGTTCAGGCGAAGCGCGCGGGAGAGAGATGGCGCAGCCAGTCCTCGCCGGCAGTCTCCCCCAGGATGTCGCGCACCAGTTCTCCCGTCGCGGCCGCCATGCTCATGCCGAGCATGCCGTGGCCGGTCGCCACCACCAGGTTTTCCAGGCCGGGTGCGCGCCCGATCACCGGGATGTCGTCGCTGCTCATGGGGCGCCAGCCGTACCAGGTCTCGATGGGTGCGCCGAGTTCCGGCCCGGCAAGGAACTCCCCGGCCGCACGCCGCAGCGCACCGAGCCGGACCGCATTGAGGCGCGTGTCGTAACCCGAGAACTCCATCGTGCTGCCGATGCGGAAGCCGTCGTCCCAGGCGGTCACGCACACGCTGGGCTCTTTCAGCACCAGGGCGCGGCGTGGCGTCGGCGCCGGCGGGGCAAAGGTCATGGAATAGCCCTTGCCCGGCTGGATGGGCAGGCGCAGGCCGAGCCGGCGGCCCAGCCGCGGCGACCATGCGCCGGCGGCGAGCACGACTTCGCGCGGTTGCAGCCGCAGGCTGCCTGCCTGCAGGGCCTGGATACGGCCGCCGCGCAGTTCGAAGTCGGTGATCTCGGCATGTTCGAGAACCTCCACACCTGCCGCGCGCGTGGCCTGTGCCAGCCCGGCCACCAGACGATCGGGTCGCAGCTGCGCGTCGTCGGGGAACAGGATGCCGCCGCTCACGCCGGGCTTGAGTGCGGGCTCTTCGCTGGCGGTGCGCGCGCCGTCCCACGCCTCCGCGCGTATGCCGAGTGGCGCGAGCGCCTCGGGCAGCGAGCCGTAGCGCGCCTGCCAGGCAGGATCGCGGAACACGTACAGCAACCCCTTGCGCTCGAAGCTGCAGTCGATCCCGGTGGTTTGCAGCAAGGCATCGAGCGCTTCGAGCGAGCGGTTGAGCAGGCGCGCACGCACGCGCGTGGCGTGCGCATGATCGGTGCTGTTGCAACGCGCCGCAAAGCGCAGCAGCCAGGCCCAGAGCGCCGGGTCGAAGCGCGGCGGGATGTACAGCGGCGCATCGGGACGCAACATCCACCCGAGCGCACGCCGGATCACGCCCGGTTCGGGCAGTGGCGGCGCATGGCTCGGCGTCAGCGTGCCGCAATTGCCGTGCGATGCGCCTGCGCCCGGGGCGGCGCGCTCGAGGACCACCACCTCGCGTCCGGCCGCGCGCAGGTACCACGCGCAGGCAAGGCCGATCACGCCACCGCCGATGATTGCTACGTCGCACTCACGGGTCTGCATGGCGACATTCTAACTTCCCTGCACGCCCGGCCGTGTGCGCGCCGGGGCGAGCCGCTAGACTGCGGCTTTCGCCAGCAGCGGGCGCGCAATCCTCCATGACCGAGAACACAGGCAACGAGGGCCGGCCGGACCACGCCGGAGACGCCCTGGAGCTGCAGGGCATCCGGGTCGGGCCGCTGCAGGAGGTCGCGCTGCGGGTGGCCCCCGGCGAGATCGTCTGCATCTCGGGCGAGTCGGGCTCCGGCAAGACCCGCCTGTTGCGCGCCATCGCCGACCTTGAACCGCACGCCGGGGACATCTCGCTGGGCGGCACGCAGCGGGCCGCGGTGGCGGCGCATTGCTGGCGCGGCTGGGTGATGCTGGTGCCGGCGGAGAGCAGCTGGTGGGCCGATACCGTGCGCGAGCATTTCCTCGATCCAGTCGCCGGCAGCCTGGCGGCGTTCGGCTTCGACGATGCGGCGCTCGACTGGCAGGTGAGCCGCCTGTCCTCCGGTGAGAAACAGCGCCTGGCGGTGCTGCGCGCGCTGTCGCACGAGCCGCGCGCGCTGTTGCTGGACGAGCCCACGGCCAATCTCGACCCGGACCTGGCGCGCCAGGTCGAAGGGTGGTTGCGGGACTATGCCCGGCGCGAGCGCCTGCCGGTGATCTGGGTCGCCCACGACCGGGCACAGATCGCCCGCGTCGCTGACCGCCATTTTGCCATTCGCGGCGCGCGCCTCGAGGAGCAGCCATGCAGCAGCAACTGATCGACCTTGCCTGGTGGCAGCTCGGCATCGGCGCGGCGCTGGTCATCGCCCTGGCCGGCGTGACCTGGTACGGGCGCCTCGGGCTGAGTCGCGAGCTGCTGGTCGCGGCGACGCGCATGATGATCCAGCTCGCCCTGATCGGCCTGGTGCTGGAAGCGTTGTTCTCCGTGGCGGCTTTTCACTGGGTGGCCCTTATGGCCCTGGTGATGCTGCTGCTGGCGGGACGCGAGGTGATGTCGCGCCAGAAACGCCGCATGACGGGCGGCTGGGCTTTCGCCATCGGCACCGGCTCGATGTTCATCTCCGCCTTCGCCGTGACCGTCTTCGCGCTGCTGGCAATCGTCGGCCCCGAGCCCTGGTACGCGCCGCAGTACGCCATCCCGCTGCTGGGCATGCTGTTGGGCAACACCATGACCGGCGTCGCCCTGGGCATGGACCGCCTTACCGACAGCGCCTGGCGCCAGCGCGCCGTGATCGAGGGCCGCCTCATGCTGGGCATGAGCTGGAGTGATGCGATCGCCGACCTGCGGCGCGACGCCATGCGCAGCGGCATGATCCCGATCATCAACGGCATGGCGGCGGCCGGCGTGGTCAGCCTGCCGGGCATGATGACCGGCCAGATCCTGGCCGGCAGCCCGCCCGCCCTGGCGGTGAAATACCAGGTGCTGGTGTTCCTGATGATCGCCGTCGGTACCGGCTTCGGTACCGTCGCGGCGGTGATGGCGGCGAGCCGCAGGCTGTTCGATGAACGCCAGCGCCTGCGGCTCGACCGTATCTCCTGAGCGTCAGCTGGTGGGGATGACCACCGAGGTGGCGACGATGGAGTATTCCTCGCGCGGGCCCTGCACCTTGGACGGATCCTCGCCCGCATCCTGCGCGAAATGCTGCGCCTGGGCTTCGGAGAGCGTCTTGCGGTTGAAGGTGCCGACGATGGTCACGTCCTTGCCGCCGGAGTCGGTGGGGACGAAGAA
>CAYPTW010000112.1:0-5928 GCA_964413755.1 uncultured Thioalkalivibrio sp.
CGCATTCTTGGGGGAACGGTTGGGGATTCGCTCCTTACGCCCGAAATAGATTCAGTAGGGCCGAAAAAGTTCCTTCCACCGGGTCGGACCGAGTTATGTGATTGATTGGTCTGTTTTTTTAAAGCAAAAATCGTGACCTGGCGGCCTTACGTGACACGAAATCGCGGGTTTCCTGTCATGTAACAGCGTCCATCGCTCGAAGACGCAGACTGGATGACGTTTTCCTGCGAAACTCGCCTTACACGACACGAAACCGGGGGTTTTCTGTCACGCAAGGCCCGAAAACCCTTCCGATACCAAGAGAAAATAATTGCAAAACAGTCGGTTACCTTGGTCCGACCCGAGGGGGAGGCGGATCCTGCTGCTGGCGCTGCCGATCATCGGTGGCATGGTGTCGCAGAACATCATGAACCTGGTCGACACCGCCATGGTCGGCACGCTCGGCGATGCCGCCCTAGGCGCCGTCGGGCTCGGCGGCTTCGCCAACTTCATGTTCATGGCCCTGCTGCTCGGCCTGTCCACCGGCGTGCAGACCATCGCCGCACGCCGCAAAGGCGAGGGCGCGCACGACCAGACCGCGGTCGCCCTCAACGGCGGCCTGCTGGTGCTGATCTGCGTCGCGCCGCCGCTCGCCGCGATCCTCTACTGGGCCATCCCGTCGATCTACCCCTACCTCAACAGCGACCCGGAAGTGATCGCGCAAGGCGTGCCGTACCTGCAGGCGCGCGTGCTGGCGATGTTCTTCATGGGCGCCAACTTTGCTTTCAGAGGCTACTGGAACGGCATCGACCTGCCGCGCCTGTACATGGGCACGCTCATCGTCATGCACGCCAGCAACATCTTCCTCAACTGGGTGCTGATTTTCGGCAACCTCGGCGCGCCCGCACTGGGCGTGCAGGGCGCCGGCATCGCCTCGGCGCTTTCGACGGTGGTCGGCTTCAGCATCTACATCTTCCTCGGCTTCCGCCACGCCCGCGACGCCAGCTTCCTGCAGCGCGCGCCGAGCCGCGCCCACGTCGCCACGCTGCTGCGCCTGTCGCTGCCGACCGGCATCCAGCAGCTATTCTTCTCCACCGGCTTCGTGCTCACCTTCTGGATCATCGGCCAGGTCGGCACGCGCGACATGGCGGCCGCGACCGTGATCCTGAACCTCACGCTGGTCGCGCTCCTGCCCGGCCTCGGCCTCGGCCTCGCCGCCTCGACCCTGGTGAGCCAGGCGCTCGGGCGCAACGACCCGGAAGACGCCGCGCGCTGGGGCTGGGAAGTGGCGCGCATCGGCATGATCGGCCTGGCGCTGCTCGGCCTGCCCGGCGCGATCTGGCCGGAGCTGATTCTCGGGGTGTTCATTCACGACCCCGAGACCATGGCCGTGGCGACCTTCCCCATGCGCCTGGTGGGGCTCGGCATGGCGGTGGAGGGGCTGGGCATGGTGATGATGCACAACCTGCTCGGCGCCGGCGACAACAAGCGCGTCATGAAAGTCGCCGTCATGGCGCAGTGGGGCCTGTTCCTGCCGCTGGCCTACCTGGTCGGCCCGGTGCTCGGGTTCGGGCTCGCGGTGATCTGGTGCCTGCAGGTCGGCTACCGCGCGGGCATGGCGGGGATGTTCACCTTGTTCTGGATGCGTCGCGGCTGGGTCGGGATCAAGGTCTGACAAAAGACCTGGAAAAGCCTTCGCTGAACGCTAGCGCAGCCGCTGGATCTCCTCCAGCAGGTCCAGCGCCAGCGCCACGCCCGGCAGGTTGACGTCGAGATCCTGGTGCAGCCGCAACGCCACCTGGGTGCGCCGCACGCTGCGCCCGGTGAAGCGCCACTCCGCGCGGCTCGGCCCGTGCGGCTCGATCACGCCCTCGGCCACCAGTGCGAGCACGAACTCCTCGCTCGCGTGGCACATGCGGCACAGTTCCTCGAGCTCGAGCTCCAGCGTCTCGTCGAGCAGCTGGCCCATGAGGATGTCGAGTTCCTGGCGTGTCATGGCTCCGCCTCCCTCAGCTCTCGAGGTCGCGCCGCGGATTGAACGGCAGCTTGCGGCGCATTTCCTCGTACAGCGTGCGCGCGAACGACGAGTCGGCCGGCGGCGTGTCGATGCGCAGCGTCACGATCTGGTCGCCCGGCGGGTTGCCCGGCAGGCCGCGACTCTTGAGCCGGAGGCGCCGACCCGATTGCGATCCGGCCGGAATCTTCAGCTCCACCGTGCCGCCCAGGGTGGGCACGCTGACCGCTTCGCCGAGCGCCGCTTCCCACGGCGTGACCGGCAGCGTCAACGAGATGTTGCGCCCATCGACCTCGAACAGGCGATGCGGTGCGAATCCTACCTCGAGGTACAGGTCACCGGCGGTGCCGCCGTTGGCTCCGGGCACGCCCTGGCCCGCGAGGCGGATGCGCTGGCCTTCGATCACGCCCTTGGGAATGGCGACGCGGATGTTGCGCTTGCTGCCGTTGGGGCTGCGCACCTCGATGGTGCGGCTGGCGCCGCGGAAGGCGTCTTCGAGCCCGATCTGCACGCGCGCATGCTGGTCTTCGCCGCGCATCGGCCCGGCCTGGCGGAAGTGGAACTCGCGCGCGCCCTGCGCGCCGCCCATGCCGCCCATCCCGGATGCGCGGCCGCGGCCGAACAGCGACTCGAAGAAGTCCGAGAAGCCGCCGAACTGCTCGCCGGCGCCGGCGCCCGGGCCGCCCGCCGGCCCTCGTTCGTAATAGAACCCGCCGCCGCCGGGCGGGGGACGGAACTCCTGCCCGGCCTTCCAGTTCTCGCCCAGCTGGTCGTAGGCGGCGCGCTTCTCGGGGTCCTTCAGGACCTCGTAGGCCTCGCCCACTTCCTTGAAGCGCGCCTCGGCGTCCGGTTCCTTGCTGACGTCCGGGTGGAACTTGCGCGCCAGCTTGCGGTAAGCGCGCTTGATCTCGTCCGCGCTGGCACCGCGTTCCACGCCGAGCGTCTGGTAATAGTCCTTGAAGTCCATCTTTATCCGGGTCGGACCGTCGTAGGGGTCTGTTTCTACGGGATATTGGGGCGGAAAGAGGGCGTTTAAAGGCCCTTACATGCCACAGTTTAGGCTGTTTTGTGTCACGTAAGGCGGCGTGTCAAGGACGTACGCCACAGACGGCTCGCGCAGGTACGTCAGCCCGTCAGCCCGGGCCACCTCACGCCGCCATCCGCGTCCCCCGAGGTCGTGATGGACCTGGCGCAGGAATCCCTCCGCACCCACCGCCAGGCTCTCGGTCCATGCCGCCTCGCGTCGGGTCCGGCCGGCCGCGAGCGCGTGCTCGGTCCAGCGGCGCAACCGGTCGCGCAGCACGTCCGGCGAGGGCGACCCCGTGAGTCGGCACAGCGCGGGGATGTCGATGACACGGTAGCGGCTCTTGCCGCGCTGGATCTCCCGGTAACCGCTCTCCGCCCACTGGCCGGGGTGCGTCACGGCACCGGCGCGCACCATGTTCAGGTCGATGTAGGTCATGCAGCGGACCAGGTGGCCGTCCGACTCCACTGCGGTGGCGTGGTAGCGGTCCTGCCAGAAGGCGCCGACGCGGCCGTTGCGCTCGTTGTAGGCCTGCGCCGTGCGGCCCGCGACCAGCTGCATGGACGCGGCGATCTCGCCTTCGCCGCGGTCGCGCACCAGGAGGTGGATGTGGTTGCGCGTCAGGATGTAATTGAGCACGCACAGGCCGTAGCGGCGGCGCGCCTGGTACAGCCAGTAGAGCCAGCGCCGACGGTCCTCGCGGCGGCCGAGCAGGAAATCGCGCTGGTGGCAGCGGTGCGTGATGTGCCAGACGTGGCCCGGGACGTAAACGCGGTTGGCGCGGGTCATCGGTCGTTGCCTCCTTGCGTGACCGGAAAACGGGGGTTTTGTGTAACGTAAGGCGGGCTGGGAGTGATTTCCAGGCGGGATATGTAGGGGGTTCAGCAACTTACGACGGTCCGACCCCTGGACTCCCCGGATCGTCAAGAATCTCGACACTGTTGTCGGGAAATCTTGCGATAATGCGACGCGAGTCACAGTCCCGTAGCCACGCTCGGCCACAATGACGGGTCAACATGAGGACTCCGCACGCATGACGCTGATCGGAACCCTGGGCTACGGAGCGGCGGCCATCGCCTTTGCCTTGCTGGCGCTCCTGATGCTGACCAGCTGGCGCGGCCGGCTCCAGGGCGGTCTCCTCGTCGCCGCCGCCGGCCTCAGCGCCGCCTGGGCCGCGGCCGCCGCGCTCCCCGGCGACAGTCCGCACCACTGGCAGCTGGTCGGCGTCCTCGAAGTCCTGCGCAACACCGCCTGGCTGGCCTTCCTCGCCCGCCTGACCCCGGCCGGCCAGGGCGTGGCCGGACTGTCGAAACACCTCGCCAGCCTCGCGCCCGCCGCCTTCGTCTTCGCCTACGGCCTCGTCACCCTGTTCCTGCCGGCCAGCGCCGACCCCGCGCCGCAGGTCATCCGCACCCTGGTCACCACCGGCCTGGTCACCGCCATCGCCGGCCTGGTCCTGCTCGAGCAGTTCTACCGCGCGCTCAAGCTCGAGCCGCGCAAGACCGTGCTGCCGCTCATCCTCGGCGTCGGCGGCCTGCTCGCCTACGACCTGTTCCTGTATTCCCACGGCCTGCTGTTCCGCGGCATCCACGCCGAACTGTGGGCCGCGCGCGGCTACGCCAACTTCCTCGCCGCGCCGCTGGTGCTGCTGGCCGCCGGCCGCAGCCGCGCCTTCTCCGTCGACATCTGGATATCGCGCCATGTCGCGTTCTACACCACCAGCCTGGTGGGCATCGGCGCCTACCTCGTCGTCATGGCGGTGGCCGGCTACGGCCTGCGTGAGGCTGGCGGCGAGTGGGGCCCGGTGCTGCAGGCGACCTTCTTCTTCGGCGCTGCCGTGCTGCTCGGCTGGATCATCATGTCACCCGCGGCACGCGCCAACCTGCGCGTATTCATCGCCAAGCATTTTTACCGCACCAAGTACGACTACCGGCGCGAGTGGATCCGCCTCACGCAGCGCCTCAGCGTGAACACGCCCGGCGAGAGCCTCGAGCATCGCGGCCTGGACGCGATGGTCAGCCTGGCCAACGCCGAGGGCGGCGCGCTGTGGCTGCGCGAAAAAGAAAACCACGCGGAAGGCTACATCCGAGTGGCGGAAATCAACCTGGACGACGCGCCGCGAAAGATCACGACCGACGATCCCCTGGTGATGTTCCTCGACCAGAAGCGCTGGATCGTGGACCTCGGCCAGGCGCTGCGCGAACCGGACTCGCACCCCGGACTGTTCGTGCTCGACTGGGTCGAGGAACTCGGCCCGGATGCCCTGGTGGTGCCGCTGCTCAACCAGGACACGCTCTGGGGTATTGCCTACCTCGCTGCACCGCGCGCCGTCGGTCATCTCAGCTACGAGGACATCGACCTGTTCCGCATCGCCGGCATGCAGGTCGCCGCCGTGCTGGCGCAGGCCGAGGCCGACCGCCTGCTCGCCGAGAGCCGCCAGTTCGACGCCTACAACCGCTTCGCGGCGTTCATCATGCACGACCTGAAGAACGTCATCGCGCAGCAATCGCTGGTGGTGCGCAACGCCGCCAAGTACCGCGACGATCCGGAATTCATCGACGACGCCCTCGATACCGTCGCCAACTCCGTGGAGCGCATGCAAAAACTCCTCGGCCAGCTCAAGCGCGGCCGCGGTGATCCGCAGGTGGAGCGCGTAGACGTGCACCGGATCCTCCTGGAGACCGTGAACCGGCACACAGACCGCGATCCGGCCCCTACGGCAAGCTGTGACGACCCGCGCCTGAGGCTGCGCGTGGACCGCGAGCGCTTCGCAGCGGTGCTCGGGCACCTGGTCACCAACGCCCAGGACGCCACGCCGGCCGGCGGTCGCGTGACCATCGAGGCTGCGATGCAGGACGGCCAGCTGATCGTCGCCGTGGAGGACGACGGCAGCGGCATGGACGACGCGTTC
>CAYPTW010000112.1:5967-7233 GCA_964413755.1 uncultured Thioalkalivibrio sp.
GGCGGCCGGAGGTGAGGTGCACGTGCGCAGCGCGCCGGGGGAGGGCACGCGCTTCGAAATGCGTTTCCCCGCGCGCCTGGTGGAGACCGGCACCGGGGAGACGGGACAATTCATGGCGCCGGATTTCGGCGCGACGCAAGGAGGCGTGCATGACCCGAGGGAGGAGCCAGGTGGCTGAAGAGGCTCGCAAACTGCTCATCGTCGAGGACGACCGCGGGCTGCAGAAGCAGCTCAAGTGGTGCTTCGACGGTTACGACGTCGTCGTGGCCGAGGATCGCGAGAGCGCGCTGGGCGAACTGCGCCGCCATGAGCCGGCCGTGGTGCTGCAGGACCTCGGCCTGCCGCCGGACCCCGAGGGCGTGAGCGAGGGCTTCAAGACGCTGCAGGAAATCCTCCGGATCCGGCCCGCCACCAAGGTCATCGTGGTCACCGGCAACGAGACGCGCGACAACGCCCTCAAGGCGGTCGGCTTCGGCGCCTACGATTTCTACCAGAAGCCGGTGGACGTGGACGTGCTGCAGCTGCTGGTCAACCGCGCCTTCACGCTGTACGAGCTCGAGGCTGAGAACCGTCGCCTGGCGCGCGAGCAGGTGCGCTCGCCGCTGGAAGGCGTGATCGCCGTCAGTCCGCCGATGCAGGCGCTGTGCCGCAAGGTGGAGAAGATCGCCGCGGTGGACGTGACCACGCTGCTGCTGGGCGAGTCCGGCACCGGCAAGGAAGTGTTCGCCAAGGCGCTGCACGGCCTCAGCCCGCGCGCCGAGCATCGCTTCATCGCCATCAACTGCGCCGCCATCCCCGAGAACCTGCTCGAGAGCGAGCTGTTCGGCTACGAGAAGGGCGCCTACACCGGCGCGCACAAGCAGACCATCGGCAAGATCGAGCTGGCCGACAAGGGCACCCTCCTGCTCGACGAGATCGGCGACATGCCGCCGGCGCTGCAGGCCAAGCTGCTGCGTTTCCTGCAGGAGCGCACCGTGGAGCGCATCGGCGGGCGCAAGGAAATCCCGGTGGACGTGCGCGTGGTGTGCGCCACCAACCAGGACCTGCAGCAACTGATCGCCGACGGCCGCTTCCGCGAGGACCTGTATTACCGCATCAGCGAAGTGACGCTGAAGATCCCGCCGTTGCGAGAGCGCGAGGGCTGTCGCGTCGTCATGGCGCGGCATTTCCTCGACGTGCACGCCAAGGCCATGAACAAGCCGCTGCGCGGGTTGTCCGACGATGCCGTGGACGCCATCCAGCGCCACGCCTGGCCGGGCAACGTGC
>CAYPTW010000113.1:0-7222 GCA_964413755.1 uncultured Thioalkalivibrio sp.
GCAACAGCGGGAGACGCCGACAGGGCCAGGATGATGGCCGCTGCGACGATGAAAAGATTCTTGAATTCAGGCATGTGCATCGCGCCGGGATCCCTCCGTAAGCGCTTCTGCTCCCCTTGGTCGTGGAGTGCCAAATGGGTCGGGGCCGAGCCGCGACCCACGCATGATAGGTGGCGGGGACGGTGGGGACAAGCGACGGGTATCCGGCCGCTGGGACGAAAAACGGAGGCTGGCCCGAGGATTCGTGATCTGGCTCGATTTCCGCTGACAGTGGATTGCCCGGACTGCACCAATAACGATACCATGCCTTCGGTCGCTCAAATCGTGGTGAAGATGAAACGGAACCCGAAGGGGGTTCGTTTTGGCGAGTTATGTCGAGTATGTGACTTTTATTTCGGGACGCCGCGACAATCGGGCAGCAGTCATCGCGTGTATCGAACACCATGGACCGGCAACCCGCGCGTCAACATCCAGGATGACAAGGGCTATGGCAAGGCTTACCAGGTGAGACAAGTACTCGCAGCAATCCAGCGACTGGAAGAATCGAATGAGTCAGATTGACCTTTACACCTACCGGGTAACCTGGTCCGAAGAAGACCAGGAGTTCGTCGGCACCTGCGCCGAGTTCCCTGGACTAAGCTGGCTCGACATTGCACCTGAGCGGGCGCTTGGCGGCATCCGCAAGATCGTCAAGCAGTGCATGGCGGACATGAAGCGCTCGGGTGAGCTCCTCCCCGAGCCTTTGTCGACGAGGCAATTTAGCGGCAGGTTCATGGTTCGCGTACCGCCTGAGCTGCACCGCAATCTCGCGACGCAGGCTGCGGAATCCGGAATCAGCTTGAACCGGCTGGTGTCCCACAAGTTGTCACGGTAGGGTTGGCCGCGCCCACCCGATCAATCCCCCAGCACTTCCCGCTTCACCGCCGTGTTCTTGCTGACGTCAGCGACCACTTTCTTCCCGATCACCTCCGACAGGTATTTCGGCGCCAACCCGTAACCGGGCCGGACGCTGCGCACCGCATCCGCTGTGATCACTTCTCCGGCCTTCAGGTCCTTGACGAAATACAGCGAGCGCCGGAACTGGACGTTCGCGCTCTCGCTCGACTTGCGGCCGTAGTCCACCTGGCCGAGCGCTTCCCAGGCGGTGCGCGCGCCCTGCACCAGTGCGGCCAGCTCGGCCGGCTCGAGGGAGAAGCTGTCGTCCGGGCCGCCGCCGCTGCGGTCCAGGGTGAAGTGCTTCTCGATGAGGCATGCGCCGAGCGCCACGCTGGCGATCGCGGTGGAGTTGTCCAGCGTGTGGTCCGACAGTCCTGTCACCACGCCGAAGCGCTGGATCATGTCGGCAAAGGTGCGCAGGTTGTAGTCCGCCGCCGGCGCCGGGTAGCCGCTCACGCAATGCAGCAGGGCGAGCTGCTTGCAACCGCCCTCGCGCGCCGCGGCAACGGCCTCGCCGATCTCTTCCGCATCCGCCATCCCGGTGGAGATGATCATCGGCTTGCCGGTCGCCGCAACGTAGCGGATCAGCGGCAGGTCCACCGCCTCGAAGGACGCGATCTTGTAGGCCGGTGCCCCCAGGTCCTCGAGCAGGTCCACCGCCGTGGTATCGAAGGGCGAGCTGAAGATGGTGATGCCCAGCTTGCGCGCATGCGCGAACAGCGGCGCATGCCACTCCCACGGCGTGTGCGCCTCGGCGTACAACTCGTAGAGCGTGCGGCCGTCCCACAGGCCGCCACGGATGCGGAATTCCTCCGCGTCGGAGTCCAGCGTGATGGTGTCGGGACGGTAGGTCTGCAGCTTCACGGCGTCGGCGCCGGCCTGGCGCGCGGCCTCGATCAGCGCCATGGCCGCTTCCAGGCGGCCGTTGTGATTGGCCGAGACCTCGGCGATCACGTACGGCGGCTGGTCCGGGCCGATGGCCCGTCCTTCGATAGCGAATTCACTGGACATCATGGGCACTCATCAGCCGTCCGGAAAATACTTCGGGTTGAGGCAGGCCACGCAGACGCGGTCCACGGGCTGCCCCTGGCGCAGGTAATAGCCGCGAAAGTTGGCTTCCACGAACCAGCCCGCGCGCGTGTACGCCTTGATCGCCGCGATGTTGCTGGCAAATATGCCGCTGTGCAGCCGCCGGATATCGTGCTCCTCGAAGGCCAGCGCATTGCCCAGCGCAATGGCGCGGCTCGCGAGGCCGCGACCGAGAAAGGCGCGGTTGCCGACCAGGGCCACCAGGTCGGAGGTCTTGTTGCGCAGGTCGATCGGCCCGATCTTGATGGTGCCGACGCGCACCCCTGCATCGGTCTCGATGACGTAATAGAACCAGCGCCCGGTCTCGCGCCCGAGCTCGAAGTCCTGCACCAGGGTATCGCGGTCGAACACGCGGCCGCTGCCGGTGAAATAGTCGAGGTGCCCGTCGTTGTTCGCATACCAGCCGACGAACTCCGGGTCGAAGTCCTCCAGCGTCACGGGTCGCAAGTGGATGTCCACGCTCACCCTCCTCCGTGCTGAGCGGGCCGGCCCGCTGCGCCCAGCATAGCCCGCGCCACTTTCTCCGCGCCGTGGCCGTCGCAGATGGCCGCCGCTGCCACCGACATATCGGCGAGGCGCCCCGGCTCCTGTGCGATGGTATCAAGCACGGGCGGCAGCGTCCGGGCGATGTCGCCGGGCGTGCCCAGCTCGAAGGCCGCGCCGGCCGCAGCCAGTTCGCGACAGAGTCTGGCCTGGTTGTCGGCGAGCACCACCAGCGCCGCGGGCAGGCCCATGCAGCAGCGCTCCCACGAGGTGCTCCCGGCCGCGCCGATCGCGAAGTCGCTCGCCCCCATGCGCGCGGCCATGTCGGCGACATCGACCGCGATCTCGACCTTCAAGTCCCTTGCCGAGCGCAGTTGCTCGGCCTGCGCCCGGACCTGCCCGAGCCACGGCGCAGCACTGCCCATGATGATCGTGACCTCGGTGCCGGGTGGCAGGTTGCCGGCTGCGAGGGCGTCCAGCACCTGCCCCGTTGCGTTCGCCTGGTCCACGCCGCCCATGCTGACGAGGATTCTCGCCAGCGTTCGGCTCGCGCGGTCCGCCAGGCTGCGCGCCCGCAGTTGCGCGAACTCGGGACGCAACAGGGCGAACTCAGGACCGCACAACAACTCGCAGCCGTCCGGGACCAGGCCCCGGTAATCGCCCGGTGTGCTGCCGAGGTTCTGGTCGAGCAGCAGGTCGCAGTCGTGTCGCCGGTCCGCCAGGTCGTCGATGACCAGGACCCGGTCCGCGGCCGGCCGCAGCGCATGCTCCCACTCGTGATCGAGGGCGTAATGGTCGACCACCAGCCAGTCCACCGACCCCTCGCGCAGCACCTGCAATGTTGCGGCGGCATCGACCTGCGGTGCGACGCCCAGCCAGCGGCCGTAGCCTGCTGATTCCGCGTTCGCATCTGGGGCGTCCGGCTCGTCCGGGGCCAGCGCTCGCGTATCGAAACCACGCCGTCGAACCTCGTCGATGCGGTGGCCCGGCAGTTCCCGGCACACGAACGCGCATGCCGCGCCGCGCGCGCGCAAAGTCTCCGCGAGTGTCAGGCAGCGCATGACGTGGCCGGTGCCGATCTCCAGCGACGCGTCCGTACGAAACACGATGCGGGGCGTTGCGCCGGAATTCATTGCCCCGCCAGGGCCCGGAACATGAGCTCGGCGCGCGCCCAGTCCTCCGGCGTGTCGATGTCCTGCACGCGATGTGCCGGCAGCACCAGCGGCCGCGAGGCAGTTGAGAAGATCGGCCGCCCTTCCAGCCACGCCGTACCCCGGCCCCAGTACCACTGGCCGGCGTCGTGATAAGCGGGCTCGAGATCCTGCGAGCGCGTCGCGGCGTGCTCCGGATGGAACATCTCGACGCGTTGCGCGCCGGTGATGCGCAGCGCGCGCTGGATCGGGAACCCGTAGCGCACCACGGGGAAGACGTAGTCCGTCGCGTCGTCATCCAGCATGCGCTGTCCTTCGCGCAGGTCCTCCGCCTGGCAAAAAGGCGCGGTGGCATAGATGCAGCAGGCCGCCTCGACCGCGCCGACATTCGCCTCGTGCCACTGGATCGCGTGGGCGATCACGGGGATGGTCGGCGTGTGGTCGTCGGCGAGTTCCGCCGGGCGCGTGAACGGCACCTCGGCGCCATGCGTGCGTGCAATCTCGCCGATCTCGGGGTCGTCGGTGGACACCACCACCCGGTCGAAGCAACGCGACGCGAGCGCCGCTTCGATCGACCAGGCGATGATCGGCTTGCCGCAGAACTCGCGGCTGTTCTTGCGCGGGATGCGCTTGCTGCCGCCACGCGCCGGTATCACGGCGAGCCTCATGGATTCGCAGCCCCGCCGGCAGTGTCGTTTCCTGCGTCGTCGAGCGCCTCGCGCAGCGCCGCGACCACCCGGTCCTGCTCCGCTTCGCTCAGCGTCGGATACATGGGCAGGCTGATGGCCTCGGCGTAGTACGCCTCGGCCACGGGGAAGTCGCCGGGCGCGAAGCCCATCGCGCGGTAGTAGGGCTGGGTGTGCACCGGGATGTAATGGACGTTCACGCCGATGTCGCGCGCGCGCAGACCGTCGAAGACCCGCCGGCGGCGCTCGCCGTCTTGACCGTCCTGGACGCGGATCACGTAGAGGTGCAGGCCCGAGTAGCTGTCCGGGTGCTGCCAGGGACAGGTCAGCGGCAGGTCCGCCAGGAGCGCATCGTAGCGTGCTGCCAGCACATGCCGCCGGGCGACGTACTCGTCCAGCCTGGCCGCCTGGCTCAGGCCGAGCGCCGCCTGCAGGTCGGTCATGCGGTAGTTGAAACCGAGCAACTGTTGCTCGTAGTACCAGGGCCCGTCGGGAGTACGCGACATGCGGGCCGGGTCGCGGGTGATGCCGTGACTACGCAGCATTTCCATGCGGGCCGCGAGCTCGGCGTCGTTGGTCAACGCCATGCCGCCCTCGGCCGTGGTGATGATCTTCACCGGGTGGAAGCTGAACACCGTGATGTCGCTGTAGCGGCAGTTTCCAACCGGCTCGCCGCGATAGCGACCGCCGATGGCATGCGAGGCGTCCTCGATGATGCGGAAGCCGTAGCGATCCGCCAGCGCCCGGATCGCAGCCATGTCGCAGGACTGGCCGGCGAGGTGCACGGGTACGACGACCTGCGGCAGGCGCCCGGACTGCTCGGCGGCGTGCAACTTTGCTTCCAGCGCCGCCGGGCTCATGTTGTAGCTGCGCGGATCGATGTCGACGAAGTCCACTTCGGCGCCGCAGTAGAGCCCGCAGTTGGCCGAGGCGACGAAGGTGACCGGGCTGGTCCAGAGCAGGTCGCCGGGCCCGAGGTCGAGCGCCATGCAGGCGATGTGCAAGGCGCTGGTGGCGCTGTTCACCGCCACGGCATGCCCGGCGCCGGCGTAGCGGGCAACGGCCTCCTCGAAGCGCGGCACCATCGGGCCTTGCGTCAGCCAGTCGGAGCGCAGCACTTCGACGACCGCGTCGATGTCGGCCTGGGTGATGTCCTGGCGACCGTAGGGGATCACGCGCTCAGGCCGTGAAGTCCGGGTCGATGTTCTGGCGGATGAGCTCGCGCAGCTGGTCCACGGTGAGGAAGTCCGGGTTGCTGCCGCTGTTGTAGGCGAAGCCGGGCTCGACCGGGGTGGCGCTGAAGCGCTCGCAGTAGTCCTCGACGCCGTGTTTGCCGGTCGGCGACAGGATGGCGTAGTAGTGGCCGAGGTCCACCGTGTACGGGCTGTCGCTGGAGGTGATCATTTCCTCGTGGATCTTCTCGCCGGGGCGGATGCCGGTGATCTCGCGCTTGCAAGCGGGGCCGACGGCCTCGGCGACGTCGAGGATGCGATAGCTCGGGATCTTGGGCACGAAGATCTCGCCGCCCTGGGCGTTCTCGAGTGCCCACAGGACCATGTCCACGCCTTCCTGCAGGGTGATGTTGAAACGCGTCATGCTGGTGTCGGTGATCGGCAGCACGCCGCTCTTGCGCTTGTCGAGGAAGAAGGGGATCACCGAGCCGCGGCTGCCCATGACGTTGCCGTAGCGCACCACGGAGAAGCGCAGGTCGCGCCAGCCCTTGATGTTGTTGGCGGCGGTGAACAGCTTGTCGGAGCAGAGCTTGGTGGCGCCGTAGAGGTTCACCGGCGCGGCGGCCTTGTCGGTCGAGAGCGCCACGACGCGCTTCACGTCATTCTCGAGGCAGGCCTCGATGAGGTTCTGCGCGCCGAGGATATTGGTCTTGATGAACTCGAAGGGGTTGTACTCGGCGGCCGGCACCTGCTTGAGGGCCGCCGCATGGATCACGGTATCGATCCCTTCCAGCGCACGCCGGAGACGCGCTTCGTCGCGCATGTCGCCGAGGAAGTAGCGGATGCCCGGGTACTTCTCCTTGCTGAACTCCTGCGCCATCTCGAACTGCTTGAGCTCGTCGCGCGAGAAGATGACCAGGCGCTTGATGTCCGGGTGCCGCTTGAGAACAGTGCGGACGAAGGCCTTGCCGAAGGAGCCCGTACCGCCGGTAACGAAGATCGATTGCGCGCTGTTCATTCCTGCTCCGGGTCGGACCGTCTCAAGTGCCTGATGACCCGGGGATTATGGCAGAAAACGGGGTGGTTTTCGGGCCTTACGTGACAGCAGAACCGGGGTTTTGTGTCACGCAAGAGCGGCTGGCCTACTTCGTCGTGTCGCGCAGGCGCCCTTCGACGTACTTGTGCAGGATGCTCGCGATCAGCGTCTGGTAGGGCATGCCCTCTTCCAGCGCCCGCTTCTGCAAGGCACGCAAGTCGCGGGAGGAAATCCGGATGTTGATGCGCGCATCCTTTTTCAGCGCTGCACGCGCGTAAGCCTGGTGCCGGGCGATGAGCTCCCTGGCACGCGGCGGGGGCTTCAACTTGCCGGCCTCGAAGGCCTCCAGGATGTCGCGCTCTTCGCGCGTGAGGTCATTCATCGTGCACACCTTTGAACAGTCGGGTGGCCTTGCGGCTCGGAATTATGGTCTTGAGGAAAATTTCATCGTCCGACTCGACAAACGGTACGAGGTAGACATAACCGTCGATCAGGACGACGTAGATCATCTGGCCTGGATAGCGCGAAGGGTTCGGGTGGTCCAGCACCTCAAGCAGGTCACCCGCCTCGATGTGGAACAGCACCTCCTCGAACGAGACACCACGCTCGCGCTTGAGCCTCAGGTTCTTTTCCCCGTCCCAGGCGAATGGCTTCACGGGCCCGCCTCAT
>CAYPTW010000114.1:0-7212 GCA_964413755.1 uncultured Thioalkalivibrio sp.
AGCGCGCGACCGGACCCCCTCCGGGGACCCGGGACGCCACCACCAGTGGCCGCGCACGCTGTTTATGTCGGCGTTCATGCTGGGTGGGATGTTACCCGTCGCCGGTCGCCGGTCAACCCCCGGGATTCCCGCAAGCGGTCGTTCAAGCGCCGCCGAGGCCCCAGGGAATCCCGTAGCGCCACACCAGGGCGAGCGACACCGCCAGCCAGACCAGCACCGTCAGCGGCAACCCGACGCGCAGGAAATCCCGCGCCAGGTAGCCGCCGGCGGTGGCCACCACGAGGTTCGGACGCGAACCGATCGCCGTGGCGAAGCTGAGGTTGGCGCCGAACAGCACCGCCAGCACGAAGGGCTCCGGCCCCACGCCCAGGCCCGACGCCACCGCCACCGCCACCGGCACGGCCAGCAGCGCCACCGCCACGTTGGGCGCCAGGCTGCCGCCCACCGCCACCAGCAGCAGCACCAGCGCCAGGGACGCGGCAGCCGGCAACCCGCCGAACCCCGCCAGGAAAAGATCGGCAACGAACGCGGCGGCACCGGTCGCCACGCCGGCCTCGACCAGCGCCAGGCTCATCACCACCATCAGCACCAGCGGCGCCGACAGGGCGCCGGCCACTTCGCGCCAGCCGATGCAGCCGCTGGCGATGAGCAGCGCCGCGCCCGCGGTGGCGCTGACGCTAATCGGCAGCCAGCCCGCCGCCGCGGTGAGCACTACCGCCAGGGCAATGCCGAGCGCCAGCGGCGCGCGCGAGGTCTTCGGCAGGTCCACGCGCCCGTCCAGTACCAGCATGCTGCCGCTGGCGCGTAGCTCCTGGATGCGCTCGGGCACGCCCTGCACCAGGATGACGTCGCCGGCCTGCAGCACGGCGTCTTCGAAATCGCCCGTGACCTCGCTCATGCCGGCCGCCGTGGCGCGGTGAATGGCCAGCGGCAGCAGCCGGAAACGTTGGCGGAAATGCGTCGTCGACAAGGTGCGGCCGTACAGCGGGGAATCCGGCGCGACCACCAGCTCCGCGAGCTGCTGCTCGGCCGCTGCTTCGTCACCCGGATCTTCACCCTCGCCGGCAAACTCGCTGTGCATGCGCACGCCGAGGAGGCGCTCGAACTCTTTCAGGTGTTCGCGCGTGTCGGCCACCATCAGCCGATCGCCTGCCTGCAGTCGCATCGCCGGCAGCTTGGCCACCTGCAGGCCGTCACCGCGTTGCACACGCGAAACATTCATGCGGCGACCGGTACGCTCGCGCAGCTCCGCCAGCGTCCGGCCGACCGCCCAGCTGTCCTCGCCGACGAAGAACATGGCCTTGAAGATCCGCGGCGCAGCCTGGCGGATTGGGGCATCGCGCTCCGGCAAGATCCGCGGCGCGGCCAGCCACAGGAACAACAACCCCACGGCTGCGCCGAACGCCGCCGGGGCAAGGAAGCTGAACATGCCGAAGGCCGGCAGGCCCAGCGCCTCGGCCTCGGTCACCACGAGCAGGTTGGTCGACGTGCCGATGGTGGTGGTCATGCCGCCCAGCACCGCGGCGAAACCCGCCGGCATGACGACGCGCGATGCCGGGAAGCGCAGCCGGGTGGACGCCCCGACCAGTACCGGCAGCAGCGCCAGCACCACCAGCGTGTTGGACAGGAAGGCGGAAAGCAGCATCGCCACCAGCAGGGTGACGACAAGCGCCAGGGAACGCGGCCCGCCCCACACGCGCAGCAACAGGCGGATCAGCGGCTGCATGGCACCGGTCACTTCCAGCGCACGGCCGACCACCAGCAAGGCGAGGATGGTGATGAGCCCCGGGTTGCCGAACACGGCAAGAAAATCCCCCGCGCCCACGACGCCGCCAGGCCCTTCGTAAGGAAAGATCTCGAAGCCGAGCACCAGCAACATCAGCACCATCAGGCTGGCGGACTCCTGCGGCACGGCAGGTCGCGTCAGGGCCACGAGGGCGAACAACGCGAGCCCGATGACGGCCAGTCCATGCGTGTCCGGCAGCGCGAGCGTTGCAATCGTTTCCATCAGGCCTGCGGCTGGCTGGGGGACGCCACCTTTACCATGCCGGGAATGAAGTCGCTAGCCGCGCAGGGCCACGGCCCATGCGAATCGAAGTGCTTCTCCATACCACTCGATGCCGTGTTCGGCGGCGGGCCGCCGCCAGCACACGCTGTCGGCGCAGGCCAGCGCGGGCAACAGGCCGAACGCGTCGCGGCCGAACTCGGGCGGCGCCAGGCTCCAGGGCGAAATGCTGACGAGATGGGAGTGGCGTGCGCCGTAAGCCAGCACCGCCCGCTCACGCGGCCCCGCTTCGCTCACCTCGAGGCGGCCGGGCAAGGGAAACGGTGCCAGCCCGCCGCCCGCGCCGTGCACGCGCGCCAGGCGCACCGACGCGGCACACGCGCCGTCGCGGAAGGCGCCGAGGCGGCTCTTCACCCAGCGCAGCGCGCTGAAACTGCGCGGATCATGGCCGCGCGCCACGACCGCGCCGGCGATCCCGCCCAGCTCCAGCGCAAGGCGGCGCGTCCCGGCGCCCTCAGTGTCCAGCCAGCCGTCAGCCAGCGCGACCAGCTCTCCCGCCAGTCGCCCGAGGGCGATCGGATGGTCCCCGGCCGCGGCCACCAGGGCGCCGAAGTCCAGCGACAGGCGCAGCCTGCGCGCGTGCGCCGGGACCAGTTCACCCACCACCGGGGAAGGACCCGACCAGCTGTTGCCGGGTGCGAAACGCGACACGCCCGGGCCGGGCGCCTCCGGCACCAGGCTGACCCCGCCGTCGCCCTCCGCCAGGGCGAGCAGGGCCTGCCACCAGTGTCGGCCGTCAACCTCGTCTCCGTGTGCCAGCGTCACGCTGCGACGGCGCTGGATCGCTTCCAGCGCGGCCACGGGCAGCAGGAGATACAGCGCCGGTGACGCATCGCACAGGCCCGCCATGCCGCGCAGCAGGCCGTCGGGCGTCGCTGCGGTACCGGGGCAGGCGAGGGCCGCGACGCGCAGTGCCTGTCCCCGTGCCGCACACACCTGCTGCAACGAAGACACCAGCGCCTCGCACTGGCGCGGTTCGCAGCTGCCGCCGATGCGCAAGGTGACCCGGCAGCCCGCGCTCCGTGCTGCGTCTGCCAGCGCCAGCGTCGGTTCCAGTCCTTCCGCGCAGCAGGCCGAATCCAGCGTCACTACCCGGGCGGGCGCCGGCGGCGTCCCTGCCGCCAGCGCCCGGATCGCTTCCAGGTCCACCTTCCATGGTCCCCCGTAGATGTGCGTTGCAGGGGTCGCAGTGTCACGCAGCCCGTGCGCGGGATGAAGGGCGCCAATCCGGGTTCGCATCCCGGAAACGCGCTGTGCGGGGCGGCCTGCCTTGCAGCGGAGCGCTGCGGACACCATGATTGACCACCCCGCTTGAGACAGGAGCGCCTCGCCCCGGGTGGCTGAGGTGAAGACGACATGCCCTCATTTGACGTGGTTTCAGAACTCGACGGCCACGAGGTGGCCAACGCCGTCGACCAGGCCAACCGCGAAGTCACGACCCGCTTCGACTTCAAGGGCACCGGCGCAAAGTTCGAGCTGGGCGATTTCGTCGTCAGTCTCGAGGCGCCGGCTGATTTCCAGCTCAAGCAGATGATCGACATCCTCACGCAGAAGCTGGCGAAGCGCGGCATCGATGTCACCTGCATGAAGCCCGAGGAACCGGAGATCGCGCTCAACAAGGCGCGGCAGAAAGTGGTCCTGCGCCACGGCATCGACAGCGACCATGCGCGCAAGATCGTCAAGCTGGTGAAGGAGTCCAAGCTCAAGGTGCAGTCGCAGGTGCAGGGCGAGCAGGTGCGCGTCACCGGCAAGAAGCGCGATGACCTGCAGGACGCCATCGCCCTGCTGAAGCAGGCCGAGCTCGAACTGCCGCTGCAGTTCACGAACTTCCGGGACTGAGCGGTGATCGATCTCTACACGGCGCCGACGCCCAACGGACGCAAGGTCTCCATCGCCCTCGAAGAGATGGGCCTGCCCTACACCGTGCACGCCGTCGACCTGGCGAGCGGCGAGCAGAAGACGCCGGAGTTCCTGGCCATCAACCCGAACGGCCGCATCCCGGCCGTGGTGGATCGCTCGGCCGGGGACTTTGCGCTGTTCGAGTCGGGCGCCATCCTGCTGTGGCTGGCGGAAAAGTCCGGGCTGTTCCTGCCGACGGAGGCGAAAGCGCGCTCCGTGGTGCTGCAGTGGCTGTTCTTCCAGGTCGGCGGCGTCGGCCCGATGATGGGCCAGGCGAACGTGTTCTACCGCTACGCCGAAGAGAAAATTCCCTACGCCATCGAGCGCTACCAGCGCGAGGGACGGCGCCTGTTCGAGGTCTACGACCGCCGGCTCGCCGGGCACGAGTTCCTCGCCGGGGAGTATTCCATCGCGGACATGGCGACCTGGCCGTGGATCATTTCGCATGAATGGTCGGGCATCCCGGTGGACGGCCTGGAGCACTTGCAGCGCTGGCTCGGCGCGATCGGAGAGCGCGCCGCCGTGCAGCGCGGCATGGACGTGCCGAAGCCCTGGAATCCGCATCCGGACGTGGCGAAATTCGTCAGCGGCGCGCGCAAGATCCTGGTCTGACCCGTGAGCGATATCCAGCGCGAGCCCATTCATTTCGAGCCCAAGGACGCCGCGCTGCGCGACGACGTGCGCGACCTCGGCGCCATCGTCGGCGCGGTGATTGCGGAACAGTGCGGCGAGGCGGTCTTTGCGGCCGTGGAACAGATCCGCCTGACCGCGATCAACCAGCGCGAAACGGGACAGCGCGGCGACCTGCGCGGACTGCTCGACTCGCTCGACACCGCCGCGGCCAGCGACGTCATCCGCGGCTTCTCCACCTACTTCCAGGTGGTCAACATCGCCGAGAAAGTGCATCGCATCCGCCGCCGCCGCGAGTGGCTGCGCGACACGCGCCAGCACCGCTCCGACAGCCTGGAGGGGGCCATGCGGCTGCTGGCCGAGCATCGGCCGGACCCGCGCGCGGCGATGGCGTTCCTCGACGAACTGCTGATCGAGCCGGTGTTCACGGCGCATCCCACCGAACCGACCCGGCGCACCATCCTGCTCAAGCAACAGCAGGTGGCGCGTCGCCTGGTGGAGCGCATGAACCCGGCGCTGACCCCGCAGGAGCACGACGCGCTGCTCGCCAACATCCGCGCCCAGGTCACCTCGGGCTGGCAGACCGAGGAGCATCCCAGCACCGGTATCACCGTCGGCGACGAGCGCGAGCAGGTGCTGTTCTTCCTGGCGGAGAGCCTCTACCGGGTGATACCCGCGGTCTACGAGCGCCTGGAGCAGGCCATCGCGGAAGTGTGGGGGGACGCGTCCGAGCGGCCCGAGGCCGGTACCATTTTCCGCTTCGGCAGCTGGGTCGGCGGCGACATGGACGGCAACCCCAACGTCGGTCCCGACACCATCCGCGAGACGCTCGCCCTGCACCGGCGCACGGCGCTGGAGTTGTACCGGGCCGAGTTGCGGCAGGTCGCGCGCGAGCTGTCGCAGGCTCCGAGCCGCATCGGTTTCGCCCCCGCGTTGCTGGAGCGCATCGAGACCTACCGCGAGCTGTTCCCGGAAGCGCTCGAGGACGTCGCGCCGCGCCATCGCGACATGCCCTACCGGGTCTGGTGCGCCCTGCTGCGCCGCCGCCTGGGCGCGACCGCGCGCGGCGCCGGGCACGGCTATGCCAACGCCGAGGAATTTCTCGAGGACCTGGCACTGATGTCCCGCAGCCTGGCGGAAAACAAGGGCGAGAATGCCGGGCGCTTTGCGGTGAAGAGGCTGCAGCGGCGCGCCGAGACGTTCCGCTTTCACCTCGCCACCCTCGACCTGCGCCAGGACTCCGAGGTGCATCGCCAGTGCATCGCGCACTGCCTGCGCGACGATGAGTGGATGCAGCGCCCGCGCGCCGAGCGCACCGCCCGCCTGCAGCAGTTGCTCGACGAGGGCGCGCTGTGCCCGCTGGTGGACGACGCGGCAGCGGAGAAGACGCTCGAGGTGTTCCGCGCCGCCGGCGAGTGCCTGGCGACCTATGGCGAGCGCGCCATCGGGCCCTACATCATTTCCATGGCCCAGGGCGCGGACGACGTGCTCTCGGTGCTGCTGCTGGCGCGCTGGGCGGGACTGGCGGACGAGGACGGCGTGGTGCCGCTCGACATCGCGCCCCTGCTGGAGACCGTGGACGACCTGGAACGCGGCCCGGAGATCTTCGCGGAACTGCTCGACGATCGCGTCTACCAGGCCCACCTGGAGACGCGCCGGCGACGGCAGATGGTGATGATCGGTTATTCCGACTCCAACAAGGACTCGGGCATCGCGGCGGCGCGCTGGGCGCTGCACCAGGCCGAGGAGCGCCTCGTGGCGGTGGCTGAAACCCGCAGCCTCGACCTGACGCTGTTCCACGGCCGCGGCGGCACCATCAGCCGCGGCGGCGGACGCACCCACACCGCGGCGCTGGCGGCGCCGCGCGGCGCCGTGCGCGGGCGCCTGCGCGTCACCGAGCAGGGCGAGATCATCAACGCCAAGTACGGCCTGCGCGGCATTGCCATCCGCACCCTGGAACAGGCGGCCAGCTCCGTGGCCGAGGCCACGCTGCGCGACGGTGACGATGCGCCGCCGCCGCTGTGGCGCCGGGTGATGGAGGACATCAGCACCGAGAGCCGCAGCGCCTATCGCGCGCTGGTGCACGAGGACGAGGGCTTCTACGCTTATTTCCGCCAGGCCACGCCGATAGACGTCATCGAACGCATGCGCATCGGCTCGCGCCCGCCGGCGCGGCGCCAGATGCAGGGCATCCGCGACCTGCGCGCCATCCCCTGGGTATTCGCGTGGACGCAGACGCGCGCCATCCTGCCGGGTTGGTACGGCGTCGGCCAGGGCCTGGAGGCCGCCCTGGAACGCCATGGCGAGGCGCCGCTCAAGGAGATGTTCGAGCGCTGGATGTTCATGCGCGCCATGCTCGACGACCTGGAGATGGTGCTCGCCAAGTGCGACCTGGGCATCGCGCGCCGCTATGCCGAGCTTGCGGAGTCGCCCGCCCGGCCTTACGCCGAGCTCATCGAGTCCGAGTACCGGCGCACCGTCGACCTGGTGCTGCGGCTCAAGGGCACCGACGAACTGCTGGCCAACGACGCCACGCTCAACCGCACCATCCGCCTGCGCAACCCCTACGTCGACCCCATGAGCCTGCTGCAGGTGGACCTGCTGCGGCGCTGGCGCGA
>CAYPTW010000115.1:0-7196 GCA_964413755.1 uncultured Thioalkalivibrio sp.
TACTGGGAGCGCCGGGGAAAGTCGGCGCTCCCAGTCTAGCCGGCGTCGGGCATCTGGTCGCGTTATGATCCCAGTGACCCTCCCGGCTGGAGGCGATTCCTGGTTCTCGCCTGCCGCGAGCGACGGCAACCGAGCACCGGTCTCGCCCTGAACCGCGACAAACAACCAGCACGACGTGAATCCCACCAGAGTCCTCCCGCTACTGTTAACCCTGCTGTGCTGGCTGCCCGCGGTTTTGGCCGCCGCGCCGCAGCCGGTCGAGCTGACCCAGGCCGAGCGCGATTGGCTGGCCGCCAACCCGCGCATCCTGCTCGGCAGCGACGCCGAGTGGCGCCCCTTTGTCTGGCAAGCGGGCGACGGCTCCCAGGCCGGTATCGAGTCCGATCTGATCGCGCGCATCAACGCCCTGACCGGCGCCGACATCCAACTGGTGCTGGGCAAGTGGGGCGACATGGTGGAGCGGGCGCGCCGCGGCGAGCTGCACGGGCTCGCGGCCTCCGCCAGCCATGCCGAGCGGGCGGACCGATTCCTGTTCAGCGCCAGCCCCTACAGCACGCACAAGTTCATCTTCACGCGCCAAGGCAGCGCCATCGCGTCGATGGATGATCTGTCGGGCCGGCGCGTCGGGGTGTTGCGGCGCAATCTGTCGGACCTGAAGCTGCTCGACGCATGGCCGGCCATCGTCCGGGCGGAGCTCGACAGTCCGTTGGAGCTGGCGGTGGCCCTGCAGAACGCGGAGCTGGATGCGGTGATCTCCAGTGCCAACCTGCATTGGATCGCCACGGAGAACCTGCTGCCGGATGTGCGCCTAGCGTTCCCCGTGCCCGGCAGCCGGATCGACCTGCGCTATTCGATCGGCAAGGAGCATGCCCCGCTGATCGGCATCATGGACAAGGCCATCGCGGCCATCGAGCCCCGCGAGATCCAGGCGATCTTGGAGAAGTGGGGCGAGCCTGCTATGCAGGAGATCGCCATCAGCGCCGAGGAGCGCGCCTGGCTCGCGCAGCGGCACCGCGTGCGCGTCCGCATCGGCGAGGCCCCGCCCTGGGAGATCAACGGGCCCGAGCCCCAGGGCATGGCGGTCGACTACCTGCGGATCATCGGCGAGCGGTTCGGTATCGATTTCCAGTTCGTTCCCGCGGAAGACTCCTGGATCGAAGGATTCGACGACATGGCCGGCGCGCAGCGCAAGTACGACCTGCTGCCGGCCGCTAAACGCACCCAGGCGCGCTTGGCCGCACTGGCCATGAGTGGGGATTACCTCTCGTCTCCGTGGATGATCTTCACCCGTAAGGACACGCGCGACATCGACAATCTCAACGACCTGCGCGGCAGGACAGTGGCGGTCGAGCGCGGCTATGTCATGCACGGCCTGCTGCGCACCGAGGCGCCCGCGATCGATCTCTCGGTGCAGGACAGCACCAGGGATGCGCTGCTGGCGGTGTCCACCGGGAAGGCCGACGCCTATGTGGGCAACCTGATCGTCACCGATTACCTGATGCAGGCCTATGGCATCGTCAATCTGACGATGGCCGGCCCCACCCCCTTCGGCAACCACACGCAGGCAATGGCCACGCGCAAGGAATGGGCCCCGCTGATCTCGCTGATCGATAAGGGACTGGCCTCCATCCCCGCCGAACAGCACATCGCCATTCGCCAGCATTGGCTGGGCTCGGTGGCCGACGCTGAACAGCAGGCGCCGCTGGACCTCGACGACGAGGAACGAGCCTGGCTCGCGGACCATCCGACCATCCGCGTCGGCGCCTATCCCCTCGCCCCCTACATCCGCGAGCAAGGCGGTCAAGTGGACGGCTATCTGGTCGAGGTCCTCCAGGCCGTCGCCGCGCGGGCCGGCCTGCGCACCGATCTTCAGTTCGCGTCCCTGGGGCAGGTGCTGGAAGGCATCCGGCAGGGCTCCCTCGATGCGACCATGGCCGTGAGCCCCACCCCGGAACGCTCGCGCGAGCTGTTCCTCTCCAAGGGCACCACCGCGTTCACGCTCAGCATCTTCGCCCGCAAGGAGGCGCGCGACATCCACGGCGTGGAATCCCTGGCCGGTAAGACGCTGGCGACGTACCAGGGCTATTCCTGGAACGCCCGCTATCCCGAGCTGCTGCCGGACACACGCGTCCTGATCGCGGACGATAGGGAGGCCATGTTTCGCATGGTGGCGGAGGGGCGGGCGGATGCGGCCATCAGCGAGACCGAATCCGGCAAGGTCCTGTTGCGCCGCTATCTGCTGACCGGCGTCGAGCCCAAGGCCGTCGCTGTTTTCGACGGCCGGCGCAGCCTGGCGGGCCATTACTGGGGGGTCAGCCGGCGCCTGCCCCTGCTCGCGTCGATCCTGGACAAGGCCCATGCCGCGTTGCCGGAAGCGGACAAGCAGCGCATCTGGGAGCGCTGGTTCGCCCGCGGCAGTGCCGCCGGCGAGGTCGATCTGGTTCCCGCGGAACGCGCCTATCTGGCAGGTCAGGTGTTTCGCCGCGCCCTTGCCACGGCCTGGATGCCCTTCGACTTCGCCGACGACGGCGCGCCCACCGGCGTCGCCGAGGACTACTGGCGGCTGATCCGCGACAAGCTGGGCCTCCGGGAGACCACCGGCCAACGCCAGCCCTTCGGCGAGATCCTGGCCGGCCTGGAGCAGGGCGAGACGGATCTCTACGTCGCCACCACGCGGACCGCCGACCGCGCGCGCTACGCGCTGTTCTCCGACCCTTACGAGCGCTACCCCATCGCCATCGCCGGCAAGGCCGGTGCAGGGCTGTTCGCCGGCACCGATTCGCTGGAGGGGCGGCGCGTCGCGGTGGGCCGGGATTACAGCGCCCACCACCTGCTGAGGGCCCATTCCCCGGGGATCGACTTCGTGCTGGTGGACGATACGCGGGCGGCGCTGCAAGCGGTCGCCGCCGGCAGCGCCGACGCCGCGGTGGACATCCTGCCGGTGCTGCACCAGCAGATCGAGGGCTTCCCGGCGGGCCGGGTAAAGCTGGTCGGCGTCACCGACGTGCAGTTCCCGCTGGAGATCATGGTGCGCCGGGAGCACGCCGCCCTGATCCCGCTGCTCAACCGTGCCATTGCGGCCATCACCCCGGAGGAGCGCGCCGCGATCCACAACAAGTGGCTGCTGCGCGACGTGGTGACCGCCCCCGACTACACCTGGTTGTGGCAGGTGCTGGTGACGGCGCTGCTGATCCTGTTCACCATTCTGATCTGGAACGACCGGCTGCGCCGGGAGGTGTGGCGCCGCAAGCAGGCGGAGACCGCATTGCTGCGGGCGAAGGAGATCGCCGACAGCGCCAACCGCGCCAAGGGCGACTTCCTGGCCAACATGAGCCACGAGATCCGCACCCCGCTGAACGCCGTGATCGGCCTCACCCGGCTGTCGCTGGAGACCGAGCCCGCGCCGGCCCTGCGCGACTACCTGCGCAAGATCGACCTCTCCGCCCGCACCCTGCTGGCGCTGATCAGCGACATCCTGGATCTTTCCCGCATCGAGGCCGGCAAGCTGCAACCCCGACGGGAGCCGCTGGCGCTCACAGACGTGCTGGATCGGGTGCGGGTGATGGTCGAGCAGCCGGCGGCGGAAAAGGGGCTGACGCTGCGCATCGACGGGCCGGCGGAGCCGGTCGGCAGGCTGCTCGGCGACGAGCTCCGCCTCACCCAGGTGCTGCTGAACCTGGTCGGCAATGCGGTCAAGTTCACCGTCCGCGGCAGGGTGTCGCTGGCCGTCTGGGTGGAGGACGAGAACGCGCGCGAGCTGCGGCTGGCATTCACGGTCACCGACACCGGCATCGGCATTCCCGAGGAGCGCCGTGCCGACCTGTTCGATGCCTTCACCCAGGTCGACACCTCGGGCACCCGCGGCCACGGCGGCAGTGGCCTGGGACTGGCCATCAGCGCGCGCCTGGTCGCCCTGATGGGCGGCCGTCTGGAGGTGGAGTCCGTCGAGGGCAAGGGCAGCTGCTTCTGGTTCAGCCTCGCGTTTCCCCGCGCGTTGGAGCAGGCCGCGGAGGCAGCGGCGCCGATACCGGCACCGGCGGCCCTGCGCGGCGTCCGAGTGCTGGTGGCCGAGGACGACCCGGTGAGCCAGCTGCTGGCGCGTGATCTGCTGGGCAGGCGCGGCGCCGAGGTCAGCGTGGTCGCTACCGGGGCGGAGGCCGTGGCCGCGATGGCGGACGCGAAGGGCCAGAGCGCCTTCGATATCGTGCTCATGGACGTCCGCATGCCGGAGATGGACGGACTGGAAGCATGCCGGCGCATCCGCGCCCTGCCGGGCGGCGGTTTGCCCATCATCGCCCTGACCGCCAATGCGCTGGCCGGCGAGCGGGAGCGTTGTCTGGCGGCGGGCATGGACGGCTACCTCACCAAGCCGCTTGAGCCCGAGGCCCTTTACGCCGAGCTGGGCCGCTGGCTGCCGTCGCCCGCCGACGTGATCGACGCTCCAGCGCTGGCGCCCGCCACCGTCGCCGCGGCACCAGCGCTGCCCGGCTTCGATGCGGCCACCGTGCAGCGCTGGCTGGACCAGGCCCCGGACGGCTGGCGCAGCATGGCGCGGATCTTCGTCGCCGAGTACCACGGGGCGGCAACCGCCATCGGCGCCGCCCTGGATGCCGGCGACCGGCCCCGAGCGCACGATCTTCTGCATCGTCTGCGCGGGGCCGCAGGAGCGCTCGGTGCAGAGGAGCTGGCCGCGGCAGCCGGACGCATGGAGCAGTCCCTGGCGAGCGACGGTCCCATCGATGCCGATCTGCGTGTCCGCTTCTTCGCCAGCGCGGAAGCCGCCCAGGCTGCGCTCGCGGGGCTGAAGCCTCCAGCCCCGGAATAGGAGACCGGGACCGCCGGCTCACTGGGACCGCCGGCTTTCCAGCCGGCCCGGCTCGATGCCGCGTCGGCGGCGTCTGGGCTGGTGCGAGGCCACGTGCGCGCCCGCCCGTCCAGCGGCGCACGATGCGCAATCGCCTGACTCCAGCGTCGCAGATCGCGCGCCGGGGGCATCGAGCCCCCGGCGCGCAAAGCCGTCTAGAAAGCCGGCGCTCCCAGTGCTTGTCCCAGTGCGCGTCGGCTCGCCGCCGAAAACGCCAGAGTGACCGCCTCAACCGCCAGCCGCGTCGGGATAAATGCAAAGCTCGCGGACGATCTGCCACCGCCCTGCGGGGACAGCGACCGGTGATCGCCCGACGCAATGTGCGGGGGCCGAGCGCGTTCCGATCGCCACGCCCCAGCCGGAGCCCTGAGCAATGGGCCAGTGCCGCGACTGGCGATCAGTCCATCAGGAACACAAGGAACGTGGCCGCGCCGCTCGCACCGTGCCGGCCCGCAATCAGCAGTCCCGACATCGCCCCGCCGTCGCCCAGGTTGAAGACCCGCAGCTCGGCGACCGCCGGGTCGTCGAAGACAGCGGACAGGGCGGCGCGGGCCGCCTCGGCGTCCTCGATCGTGTCCAGGATCATTGGCGTGGACAGCCGGGCGTCGGGGTCGGCAATGCCCCGCAGCTCGGCGGCAATGTCCGGCTGCACGCCGGTCGGGCGTGTATAGACCTCCTTCCACGGTCCCATCCATGCCTGTTCGCCATAGCGCTCCCAAAGCGTGCCGACGAAGGTCTTGTACGTCGACAAGGCCGCCTGCGTCAGGTCGTCGGCGCCCCCCAACGGCTCGTGGAACACCGCGCTGCCGAAGCCTCCCTGACTCGGCCCACCATAGGCCGCCTCCAGCTCGGCGACCGGGTCGTCTTTGGCATGGGTGTCAAGCTTCGGCTTGGGCATAAAAGCGTTTCGGTGTAAGAAAAAGGCAGCGCCCCGGCACCCGGGGCGTTATTTGGAAGCGACGGGCGCCCGGCGCCAGCATCCTTAGCGGCGCCAGGGCCGCGCCAGCGCTGCGAAGTCATGCGCGCATCACGATCGTCCCGCGGCAACGCTCGAGCGGATAGCTCGGGATTGGCCTGCGAGCCCTCGATCATCTGCGCGGGCATCCGGGTGGTGCCGTCGCGCTGTGCAGTCCGGGCGCTCACTCGACCGACAGTCTAGTGATGGCGCAGACAGGAAGGAAATCGGGAAACGGCGTCAGCTAATCCCATAAGGTAATCCCCTAAGGGATTCGCTGACGTGTTTTCCCTACTCCATCTCTCGATTTCCGCAAGCCGCCTCGATCACTACGATTCACCGCGCGAGTGCGATCAGCGGCGAGGCATCGTCCGCATCAGGCCGGTTCGCCACGTACCGTCGTTTTCCGCCGCCGCCACTCCGTCCCCGCACGACTCGATCACCGGGAGGTTCGCTGTGCTGACAGCATCCATCGGGCGACTGCGCTCCTAGCGCGCTTCTGCGACAAGGGCAACGACGGCAATCAGGTCGAGCTCGGAACGCTCGCCACGGTGATGACCAACGACAGCGGCCTGATCAACCGCAAACATGCATGAACGACATCATTCAGCGGAGTGCGGACATCAGAGAGTGCCGGCTCACGATGACACAACACTGGCGCAATGGGGCGCCGCCGTATCCAAGTCGCCCCAATCTTGAAACAGAGAGCATGACTTGATGAATCACTTCCTGAAGATCGCTGCCGCCGGCCTCGCCGCCGTCGCCCTCACCGCCTGCGTCGAGGAGTCCAGCACCCGCTCCGGCGCCGGCATGCAGGCCCCGGTCAACTACGACGATCTGCGCATCGGGAGCGACATGGCCGCCGAGCGCGGTCTGGAGAGCCGCGGCTTCGTTGCGGTCGACGGCAGCGAATCCGAAAGAGGCTTCTCCCACCTCATTATGTACAACCGCCAGACCGGCCAGTGCGTGGATTTGGAAACGAGTGGGGGCAAGGTCATGACCCTCAACGAGGTCACGCATCCGAAGTGCCGCTGAGCGCCATCGAGAGCGGGGATCACGACTCTGACCGCTGCTTATTGACCTGACGCCCGGACTTTGAAGGCCGATTGACGCGGGCGTACGTTGAAGGCATTGTCTGGCGCCGTTGGGCCGCGGCGCCCGTTTCATTCGAATCCATGAGGAGTACCCGAATATGAAAGTTTCCATCGTTGCCGTCGCCATGCTGCTCACCGCGGCCGCCCCCGCTGGCTTTGCCTCGACCGCCTCGGAACGGGAATACCAGCGCGGCTACAACGACTGCTCCCAAGGCCGCTACGACCAGGACCAGCACGGCGAGTCCTACAAGAAGGGCTGCCGCGCCGCCGAGGACGGCCAGCC
>CAYPTW010000116.1:0-3937 GCA_964413755.1 uncultured Thioalkalivibrio sp.
GCGCCGCTTGTACCCGGAAGTCGGGGCGGCGCTGGACTGGCTGGCGCCGCGGGCTCGCGACGGGGCGCGGTTGACCGGGACGGGCGGCTGCGTGTTCGCGCGCTTTGCTTCCGCCGCCGAGGGCGAGGCGGTGCTGGCTGCGATGCCGGCACGCTGGACGGGATTCGTGGCGCGCGGGGTCGGCGAGAGCGCGTTGCTGGGACGGTGCCGCGCCGGCTGAGCGCGGGCAGGCGGCGCCCGGTTTTAACGGCGACTGGGGTGTAGCCAAGTGGTAAGGCAGCGGGTTTTGATCCCGTCATGCGGAGGTTCGAATCCTCCCACCCCAGCCATTACAGGGCGCGCAGGGGCAGCGTCGAACGGTCATTGAGCAGGCACTCCAGGGGAGGCAGGCGTGGTTCACGAAGCAGGTCACATGGCGGTGTTCTCGGGTAATGCAAACCGGGAGCTGGCCGAGAGTATTGCGCGCCACCTCGGTTTCCCGCTGGGCAAGCTGCAGGTCGGGCGCTTCAGCGACGGCGAGGTCACGGCCGAGGTGCTGGAGAACGTCCGCGGCCGCGACGTGTTCATCGTGCAGCCCACGTGTCCGCCGGTAAACGACAACTTGCTCGAGCTGCTGGTCATGGTGGACTCCCTGCGGCGCGCCTCGGCAGCCCGCATCACCGCGGTCATCCCGTATTACGGCTATGCGCGCCAGGACCGGCGCCCGCGGGCCCAGCGCGTCGCCATTTCCGCCAAGCTCGTGGCCAACATGATCACCCACGCGGGCGTCGACCGCGTCCTTACGGTGGACCTGCACGCGGACCAGATCCAGGGCTTCTTCGACATCCCGGTGGACAATGTCTACGCCTCGCCGGTGCTGTTGCACGATGCCTGGAAGCAGCGCTACCAGAACATGATCGTGGTCTCGCCGGACGTCGGCGGCGTGGTGCGCGCGCGCGCCCTGGCCAAGCGGCTGGATGACGCCGACCTGGCGATCATCGACAAGCGCCGCCCGCGGGCCAACGAGGCCCAGGTCATGCACATCATCGGCGACGTGCGCGGCAAGACCTGCCTGCTGGTCGACGACATGATCGACACCGCCGGCACGCTGTGCCAGGGCGTGGCGGCCCTGAAGAACCATGGTGCGGAGAAGGTCTACGCATACATCACGCACCCGGTGCTCTCGGGCCCGGCGGTGCAACGCATCAACGATTCGCTGATCGACGGCCTGGTGGTGACCGATACCATCCCGCTGTCCGAGGCGGCGCGTGCCAGCGACAAGATCCGCCAGCTCAGCGTGGCGGAAATGCTGGCCGAGACCATGCGCCGGATCAGCGACGAGGAATCCGTCAGCTCGCTCTACGTGGACTGAGCCGACAGGAGCGGTATCCCGGGGTCGGGATGCCGGGTCGGTATGCGCGCAAGCCTGGTCGCGGGCCCGCGCTGCCGGAATATTTGTTTAACGGAGAAACCAGATGAGCCAGAAATTCGAGCTTTTTGCCGAAGACCGGCCTGACCAGGGCAAGGGTGCGAGCCGCCGCCTGCGTCGGGACGGCAAGGTGCCCGCCATCCTGTACGGCGCGCACCGTGAGCCGCGGGCGCTGTCCCTCGACCACAACGCGCTGCTGCACCACCTCGAGAACGATGCCTTCTTCTCGAGCATCCTGACGGTGACCACGGGCGACAAGTCGCAGCCCTGCATCCTCAAGGACGTGCAGCGTCACCCCTACAAGAACCAGGTGCTGCACGTCGACCTGCAGCGGGTGCTGGAGGACGAGGAGATTCGCGTCTCGGTGCCGTTCCACTTCCTGGGCGAGAACACCGCCCCGGGCGTGAAGGCGGGCGGCGTGGTGTCGCGCGTCATGAACGAACTGGAAATCACCTGCCTGCCGAAGCACCTGCCGGAATACATCGAGGTGGATGTGTCCGACCTGGAGCTGGAAGGTGCGCGCTCGCTCGGCGAGGTCAAGCTGCCTGAGGGTGTCTCGATCTACGGCGGCGAGGAAATGCTCGAGCAGCCGGTGCTGATCATCCACCGTCCGCGCCGCGAGGAAGAGGAAGAGACCGAGGGCGAGGCGCCCGAAGAGCGCGAGGTCCCGACGGTCGGCGACGAAGCCAAGCCCGAGGAGGACTGATCCCCCGGCAAGGCTGCATGACGCTTCCGGGCCGCCTGTTGCGCGGCCCGGAAGCTTTCCGGCCTCATTGACGGTATTCACCCATGAGCACACGCTCCCGCATCCGCATGATCGTCGGCCTCGGCAACCCCGGCCCCGAATATGACGAGACCCGGCACAACGCGGGCTTCTGGCTGGTCGACCTGCTGGCGCAGCGGCACGGTGGCGCGTTCCGTTCCGAGCGCAAGTTCAACGCCGACATGGCAAGCAGCCGTGTAGAAGGCGCCGACGTGCTGTTGCTCAAGCCGCAAACTTTCATGAACCGCAGCGGCCAGGCGGTGCAGGCCGCATCTTCGTACCTGAAAATACCGGTCGAGGAGATACTGGTCGCGCATGACGATCTCGACCTCCTGCCCGGGGACGCACGTCTCAAGCTCGGTGGTGGCCACGGCGGGCACAATGGCCTGCGCGACCTCATCGCGCACCTGGGCGCCGGGTTCTGGCGCCTGCGGCTCGGCATCGGCCATCCCGGCAACCGCGCCGAGGTGATCGACTACGTGCTGAAGCGACCCTCCCGGGAAGAGGAGTCTCTGATCCGCAACGCGGTGACCGAGGCTGCCGACGTCATCCCGATCATGCTGGGGCGTGGCGATCAGCCCGCCATGCACCGGCTTCACACCCGCGCCGCCGCGACAGGCAAGAATGCCGGCGACGCGGAACCCACGGCCCCGGAGTAAGCGCATGGGAATCCGAGTCGGAATCGTCGGCCTGCCGAACGTCGGCAAGTCGACGCTGTTCAACGCGCTCACCCGCGCGCGCATCGCGGCGGAGAACTATCCCTTCTGCACCATCGATCCGAACGTCGGCGTGGTGCCGGTGCCCGACCCGCGCCTGAAGGCGCTGGCGGACATCGCCAGGCCGCAGAAAGTGCTGCCCACCACCATAGAGTTCGTCGATATCGCCGGCCTGGTGCGCGGCGCATCCAAGGGGGAGGGCCTGGGCAACCAGTTCCTCGCCAACATCCGCGAGACCGACGCCATTGCCCACGTGGTGCGCTGCTTTGAGGACCCGGACGTGGTCCACGTCGAGGGCCGCGTGGATCCCGTGGGCGACATCGAGGTGATCAACCTCGAACTGGCGCTGGCGGATTTCGATACCGTGACCCGGCACCTGGAACGCGCGGTGAAGACGGCCAAGACGGGCAAGAAAGAAGATATCGCGCGCCGCGACCTGCTGGCGCGGGTGGCCGATCACCTCGACCAGGGCCGCCCGGTCCGTTCCATGACACTCGATGGGACGCAGCGCGAAATGCTGCGCGAGCTGCACCTGCTCACCGCCAAGCCGACCCTGTACATCGCCAACGTGGCGGAAGACGGCTTCACGGACAACCCCCAGCTGGCGACCGTGCGCGAGATCGCAGCGGCGGAGGGCGCTGAGGTGGTGGCCGTGTGCGCAGCCATGGAGGCGGAGATCGCGCAGCTGGACGAGGCCGACAAGGGCGAGTTCCTCGCCGAGCTCGGGCTGGAAGAGGCCGGGCTCGACCGCGTCATCCGCGCCGGCTACAAGCTGCTCGGCCTGCACACCTTCTTCACCGTGGGCCCGAAGGAAGTGCGTGCCTGGACGGTTCATGTCGGTGCTTCCGCTCCGGAGGCGGCCGGTGAAATCCATACCGATTTCCAGCGCGGCTTCATTCGTGCCGAGGTGATCGCCTACGCGGATTTCATCGCCTGCGGCGGCGAGGCGAAGGCCAAGGAGACCGGGAAGATGCGCGTCGAGGGCAAGGATTACGTCGTCAAGGACGGCGACGTGATGCATTTCCGCTTCAACGTCTGAGGCGGTGCCGC
>CAYPTW010000116.1:4037-5674 GCA_964413755.1 uncultured Thioalkalivibrio sp.
GAGGCGGTGCCGCGGTCCTCGCCGACGTCAGGCCGACGTCAGGCCGACGTCAGGCGACGGCTTTGGCCTGCGGACTGATGCGCGCCGCGAGGCGGCCCGGGTCGAGCAGGCGCACGGTGCGCCCATCAACCTTCACCAGGCCTTCCCGCTGCAGCGTACTGAAGCTGCGGCTCACCGTCTCCAGCGTCATGCCGAGATAGGAGGCAATGTCCTGCCTGGTCATCGGCAGCTGGATCACCGTGGCGCCGCTGCACTGGCACTCGGTGCGTCGCGGGCCGGTCCCCTCGAGCAGGAACCAGGCCAGGCGCTGGCCGGTTTGCAGCTGTCCGAGTACGCGGTGCACTTCTCGCGCCTGGGCGATCTGGCTGCCGGCGATACGCAACACTTCCCGCCATAGCTCGGGCGAGGTGGTGAGGCGGTCAAGCAGCTTGCCGACCGGGATGCGGCACACGCTGGTCGGTTCCAGCGCGAGCGCAAAGCCGCGATGCTCGCTGATCTCGATGCGCTCGAGGCCGAGCACGTCGCCCGGCCCGTGGAAGCCGACCACCTGCTCACGGCCTTCCAGGTCGAGCTCGCAGCTTTTCAACGCGCCGGCGGAGATGACCCAGATCGAGCTGCGCCTCTGGCCCGCCATGTACAGCGTAGCGCCGGCCTCGAGACGCTGTTGTTCCAGTACGGATTCCAGCAGCGCATCCGGTAGCCCGCGCCGGGGACTGTCGCCGCACAGGCCGGGCAGGGGGCAGTTGGAGCAGCAGTGGCCGGCGCCGGTGCCGGTACGTACCGCGGGATGCGGGTACGCGACGGCGGCGCGCAGCTGGGCGGGAGCGTTCATGACGACACGGCCAGCAGCCGGCTGATCGATTGCTCGTGGCCGCGCACCATGTCGGCGACGGTCTGCTTGTCGAGTTCGGCAAGGAACGCGGCCAGCGCGCGACCGAGCGCCGGAGCCAGGCCGCAGCTGGGCGTCAGGCGGCAGGTGTTCTCAGGGCGGAAGCATTCCACCAAGCCGAGGTCCTCCTCGGTCTTGCGCACGACGTCGCCGAGGCGGATCTGCTCTGCAGGCTTGGCCAGCGTCAGGCCGCCGTTGGGACCGCGCTGCGCCACGACCAGCTCCGCCCTGGCCAGTGTATTCACCACCTTCATCAGGTGTGCCTTGGAGATGCCGTAAGCGTCCGAGATCTCCTGGATGGTGCAGCGCTTGTCCGGTTTCAGGGCCAGGTAGATCAGCACCCGAAAGGCATAATCGCTGAAATAGGTCAGTCTCATGTCGTTCATCCTCCGGCAGCACCCCGCTGCGCCGGTATTGATGCATATTACATGAAACAAATGGGCCGGGCCAAATAGGTGATTTCCGGGGGCGCCGCATGGGGTTCAGCTTGGGGCCAGGAGCAGGGCCCCGAGGGGATGGTGGAGGCGGGCAACCGAGTAGATGAACAGGAATACGCTACACGCCGTGACGAAAGCAAGCGCGCGCCCGGCGCGGCTGCGGGCGCGTCGCAGGGCGACGTGGCCCAGCACAATGTAGAGCAGCAGCAACAAGACCTTGGTCGTCAGCCACGACTGCTGGAACGGGAACTGCTGAATGATGGTGGTGAGCCAGAGCGCCGACGTCAGCAAGACTGTGTCGACGGCATGCG
>CAYPTW010000116.1:5774-7121 GCA_964413755.1 uncultured Thioalkalivibrio sp.
ATGATGGTGGTGAGCCAGAGCGCCGACGTCAGCAAGACTGTGTCGACGGCATGCGGCAGCGAACGCAGCACCACGCCTCGGGGCAGCTCGCGGCCGGCCAGCACCCAGGCCCCGCGCAGCAGGAACAGCGTGAAGGACAGCATCACGCTCCAGGCATGGACTTGCTTGACCCAGTAATAGAGCACCGGGTAGGCCTCAGCCCGGTGCCCCGTCGATGCGGGGCTTAAGGTAGACGGGCAGCTTGCGTGCGGCCCATAGCCCCAGGCACAGGGTCCAGAGCAGGGCGCCGCTGCCGGCCAGCGCCTGCGTCGCACCCGGCAGGAACTCGCCCGCCACGCGCAGCAGCACGGCCAGTTGCAGCGCGACGAACACTCGCCAGTCGTAGGCATCCAGCGCCAGCGCCCGGCCCGAATGGCCCATGGTGACGCGTGTCACCATGGCGACCAGCATGCTGCCGATGAACCCCATCCCCAGCATGTGCATCCCGGCGCGCGCCGGCACCCAGTCGGCCCCGAACGCGGTGCCGAGATCGGCGGCGGCGGCGAGGGCGAGGCCGCCCGCCAGCCAGGTGAAGGCGTAATGCAGGCAGGCCATGAGCCGGTTCTCCATGCCCTGGCGCGGCCACCACTTCAGGGCGCACAGCAGCGCAATCCCGGCCAGCGGCAGCGTGGCCAGCCAGCGCCACTGCAACGCCGGCTCCAGCACTGCCCGGGCGAGGCCGAGGGCGGCGAAGCCGTACAGCACCCACGCCGGTTGCCAGCGTGCATAACCCGGCACCACGCGCGAGGTGAAGAAGGGCAGCATGCGATGACAGACGGCGAAATACACCACCAGCAGGAAGGCCCAAAGGCCCAGCGCGCGGATGGTCGGCCAGGCCGAGAAATCCCAGCGCAATAGCGCGACGGTGAACAGTGCTGCACCGGACACGCCGGCGCCCAGTCCCGCCAGCACGACGAAGGCATGGGGCACGCTCGAACGCGCGCCTGCCAGCGACCGGGCCAGCAGGCCGAATGCCATGAGCATGGACGCTGCCAGCAGCAGCCAGCCGGCGGCATGCAGGGCCGTCGCCACGAACAGCCCCGCCAGCATGAACAACTGGGCCAGGTTGAGCAGCCAGAACACCAGCAGCGTGCCGCGGCGCGAGATCTCCGGCGCCGGCATCCAGCGCGGGAACACCGTCCAGAGAAAGCCAAACATGAAAGGCGTGAACACGGCGAACAGCATCGCGGCGCCGTGCGCCAGGAGCGCCGGGACTCCCGGCTCCAGCGCGTCGACGCCGACGAGGCGCGCGCCCAGCAGGGCGGTCCACCAGGCCGACCAGGCCAGCAGCCACGTCATCCCGGTGGC
>CAYPTW010000117.1:0-6979 GCA_964413755.1 uncultured Thioalkalivibrio sp.
CCCGACGGACAGGCGGATCAGCGTGTCGCTGATACCCAGGCGCGCGCGCGTCTCCGGCGGCACCGAGGCGTGGGTCATGATGGCCGGGTGGTTCACCAGGCTCTCCACGCCGCCGAGGCTCTCGGCGAGCGTAAACAGCCGCGTGTTCTCGAGGAAGCGGCGCGCAGCATCGAGCCCGCCGGCGATGTCGAAGCTGACGATGCCGCCGCCGCCGGCCATTTGCTGTTGCGCCAGCGCGTGCTGCGGATGCGACTCGAGCCCGGGATAGATCACGCGTGCCACGGCGGGCTGCCCTTCCAGCCAGCGCGCAATCTGCAGCGCGTTGGCGTTGTGGCGCTCCATGCGCAGCGCCAGCGTCTTCACGCCGCGCAGCGCGAGGAAGCTGTCGAAAGGCCCGGCCACGGCGCCGATGGAGTTTTGCAGGAAAGCGAGCTGCTCGGCCAGGGCCGCGTCGCGCACCGCCACCACGCCGCCGACCACGTCGGAATGGCCGTTCAGGTACTTGGTGGCCGAGTGCATCACGATATCCGCACCCAGCTCCAGCGGCCGCTGGCCCCACGGGCTGGCGAAAGTGTTGTCCACCACCACCAGCGCGCCGCGCGCCTTTGCCGCCGCGCTCACTGCGGCGATGTCGACCAGCTTCAGCATGGGGTTGGTCGGGGTTTCGATCCACACCATGCGGGTGTCGTCTTGCATCACCTCGTCGAGGCGCGCCGGGTCGGACAGGTCGGCGTAGCTGAAGCGCAGGCCGGCGGTGCGCGCCCTGACGCGGTTGAAGAGGCGCCCGGTACCGCCGTAAAGATCGTCCATCGCCACTACGTGGCTGCCGGCGTCCAGCAGCTCGAGCAGCGTGGCGATGGCCGCCATGCCGGAGGCAAAGGCGAAGCCGTGCGTGCCGCTCTCGAGGTCCGCCAGGCAGCGCTCCCAGGCCATCCGCGTCGGGTTCTGCGTGCGCGAGTACTCGTAGCCCTGGTGCACGCCGGGGCTGGACTGGGCGTAGGTGGAGGTGGCGTAGATCGGCTGCATCACCGCGCCCGTGGCCGGGTCGGGCGACTGCCCGGCATGGATGGTGCGGGTGCCGAAGCCGAGCCCGTCAGTCTTGCTGGTCATGATGGTCGTCCTGGTGCAGGCGGCGCAGGTAGTTGAGCACGTCGGAGCGGGTGATCAGGCCGAGGAAACATTGCCCCGCGTCTTCGGTCACCGCCGCGTATGAGTCGCCATGCAGCAGGGCGACGAGGTTTTCCAGCGAGGTCGCCTTGTCGACCTTGAGGAAGCTGGTGCGCATGGCGCTGCGGACCTTCTCTGCCATGCGCGCCGGGCGGCCGAAAGTGTAGCGGATGATGTCGTCTTCGGTGATGACCCCCACCAGCCGCTCCTCGTCCATCACCGGCAGCTGCGAGAAGCCCGCATTGCGCAGCCGGTTGTGTGCGGTGGTGATGATGTCGTCGGCGCCCACGGTGATGGTGGCGCGGTGCTCGTGCGGACGGCCGATGAGATCGCGCAGGTCGCCGTATTGCGGGCGCTTGATGAAGCCCTGGTCTTCCATCCAGAAATCGTTGTACAGCTTCGACAGGTACTTGTTGCCGGTATCGCAGGCGAAGGCGACCACGCGCTTCGGCTCCGTCTGCTCGCGGCAGTATCGCAGCGCCGCGGCCAGCAGCGTGCCGGAAGACGACCCGGCGAGGATGCCCTCCTTGCGCAGCAGGTCGCGCGCCGCCGAGAAGGATTCGGCGTCGCTGATGGTGTAGGCCTTGCCGACCATCGACAGGTCGCAGATGTCCGGCACGAAATCCTCGCCGATGCCCTCCACCAGCCAGGGCGCACCGGGGACGATCTCGCCGGTTTCAATGTAGTGCGCGAGGATGGAGCCTTGCGGGTCCGCCAGCACGAACTCCAGGTCCGGCGCGGCCTCGCGGAAGAACTGCGTCATGCCCGAAATGGTGCCGCTCGAACCGACTCCCACGACGATGGCGTCGACGTCATGTTCCATCTGCTGCCAGATCTCCGGCGCCGTGGTCAGCTCGTGGGCGCGCGGGTTGTCCGGGTTGCCGAACTGGTTGATGTAGTAGCCGTCGCGTTCGCGCGCGATGCTCTGCGCCAGGTCCTGGTAGTACTCCGGGTGGCCCTTGCCGACGTCGGAGCGGGTGAGCACTATCTCGGCGCCCATGGAACGCAGGTTGAAGATCTTTTCCTGGCTCATCTTGTCGGGCAGCACGAGCACCAGCCGGTAACCCTTTTGCGCCGCGGCGAGCGCCAGGCCGATGCCGGTATTACCGGCGGTCGCCTCGACCAGGAGGTCACCGGGCCGGATGTCGCCGCGCTTCTCGGCCTCTTCGATCATCGAGATCCCGATGCGGTCCTTGATCGAGCCGCCCGGGTTCGCCAGCTCCAGCTTGAGGAACAGCCGGCACGGCCCGGTATCGATCCGGCTGACCTCGAGCATGGGCGTTTCGCCCACCATTTCGAGCACGTTGCGGTAGATTTTCATGACTCCTCCAGCCGCCGACGGCAGGCGCAGGTGTCGCGCGCCCGGCAAGCTGCGCGTATTCTACACGCCCCCGTTGAGGTCACCGGACCCCGCATGGCTGAACCCGACTACGACCTGTCCATACGGCAATACCTCGAGGACGGCACCGCGATCCTGCGGCGCGTCAGCGACAGCCCGCGCCTCGATGCCGAGCTGCTGATGGGCATGGTGCTGCGCAAACCGCGCAGCTTCCTGCATGCCTGGCCGGAGCAGCAACTGAGCGCGGAGCAGGCGGCCAGCTACGAGGAATTGCTGCGCCGGCGCTTTTCCGGCGAGCCGATCGCCTACATGACCGGCTTCCGCGAATTCTGGTCCATGCCGCTGCGCGTATCGCCCGCGGTGCTGATCCCGCGGCCGGAGACCGAGTTGCTGGTGGAGCTGGCGCTGCTGCGCCTGCCGCAGGACGAGGACACGCGCGTGCTCGACCTGGGCACCGGCTCGGGCGCGGTGTCCCTGGCCATCGCCCGCGAGCGGCCGCGCGCGCAGGTGATTGGGGTAGACATCTCGGTGGCCGCCCTCGAGCTGGCGCGCAGCAACGCACAGCTGCAAAGGGTCGGCAACGTCGAGTTCCGCGAAAGCGACTGGTTCGATGCGGTCCGGGGCGAGAAATTCAACATCGTCGTCGGCAACCCGCCCTACGTGGCCGAAGACGACCCGCACCTCGGTCGCGGCGACGTGCGCTTCGAGCCGCGGCTGGCGCTGGACGCGGGGGAGACCGGCATGAACTGCTTCCGCGCCATCATGGAGCGGGCGCACAACTACATCGTGCGCCAGGGCTGGCTGCTGCTGGAGCATGGTCCGGACCAGCACGTGCCGCTGCGCCGTCTCATGGAAGCGCAGCACTACCATGACATCACCGTGCACAAGGACGCGGCGGGGCGCGATCGCGTCACCGAGTGCCGCTTCGTGGAGTGAGCCGATGAGCACGCCACGCTACGCACGGCATCTTGCGCTCACCGGCTTCGGCCCGGACGAGCAGGCCCGACTGCGCGCGGCGACGGCGCTGGTGATCGGCGCCGGCGGGCTGGGCTCGCCCGCGCTGCTGTACCTTGCCGCAGCAGGGATCGGACGCCTGGTGGTGAGCGATTTCGACACCGTCGACGTGACCAACCTGCAGCGCCAGGTGTTGTTCACCAGTGCCGACCTGGGCCGCCCCAAGGCCGACGCGGCAGCCGAGCGGCTCACGGCGCTGAACCCCGAAACCAGGGTGGAGCCGTTGCATGTGCGCCTCATGGACGACGCCCTGCTGGACGCCGTGAAAGCGGCCGACCTGGTCCTCGACTGCTGCGACAATTTCGGTACCCGTTTCGCCGTCAACCGCGCCTGCGTGGCCGCGCGCAAGCCGCTGGTGTCCGGCGCCGCGATCCGCTTCGAGGGCCAGCTGGCGGTGTTCCGGCTCGACCGGCCCGGCGGGCCCTGCTATCGCTGCCTGTGGCAGGAAGAGGCCGAGGGCCTCGAGAACTGTCGCGGCAACGGCGTACTCGGCCCGGTACCGGGCGTCATCGGCAGCCTGATGGCCGTCGAAGCGCTGAAGATCGCCAGCGGCTGCGCGCCTGCCGCGGCCGGGAAACTCTTGCTGTACGACGCCATCGAAAACGACTGGCGCACATTGAAGCTGGAACGCGACCCGGCGTGCCCGGCTTGCGGTGCGTAGCAATCCCGGGAATGTGCCTCAGGAGGCTTCCGCCACCGCCCAGTCGTGCAACAGGTCCTCGATGCGCGCGAAGACCTCGCCGATCACGGCCGGCTCCGGCAGCGTGGTGATGCGGAAGTGGTCGTTGTAGCGGGTGTTGAAGCTCACGCCCGGCGCGATCAGCACGTGCTTGTGCTCGAGCAACTCGTAGGCGAAGCGCTCGTCGTCGAAGTCCGGCAGCTCATCCGTGCGTACACGCGGGAAGGCGTACATGGCGCCGTCCGGCGTCACCAGGTCGATGAACTTGCTGCCTGCCGCGCCGTCGATCACGGCCTGGCGTGACTCGTACAGCCGCCCTCCCGGGCTGACCAGGTCGCGAATGCTCTGGTAGCCGCCGATCGCGGTCTGCACCGCCCATTGCCCCGGCACGTTGGCGCACAGCCGCAGCGCCGACAGCAGCTCGACCGACTCGAGGTAACGGTCGGCGGTGTCGCGGGCGCCCGAGAACACCACCCAGCCGACGCGGTAACCGCAGGCGCGGTACACCTTGGACAGGCCGGAGAAAGTGCCGCACAGCGTGTCCTGGACGATGGTCGCCATGGGCACGTGCTCGGCGCCGTCGTAGGTCATGGAGTCGTAGATCTCGTCGCTGAAGACCACCAGGCGGTGGCGCTCCGCGACCCGCGCCAGCGACTCCAGCAGCGCTCTCGGGTAGACGCGGCCGGTGGGGTTGTTCGGGTTGATCACCACCAGCGCCCGGGTGCGCGGCGTAATGAGCTTCTCGACTTCCTCCGGGTCGGGCAGGAAGCCGTTCTCCGGACGGCAGGGGTAGTGCACGGCGCGGGCGCCATTCAGCACGGTGGCCGCCGTCCACAGCGGGTAGTCCGGGCTGGGTATCAGGACCTCGTCGCCGTCGTTGACCAGCGCGCGCAGCGTCAGGTCGATCAGCTCGCTGACGCCGTTGCCGATGAACACGTCGTCGGCCGTGACGCCGTTGACGCCGCGGGTCTGCTGCTGCATCACCACCGCTTCGCGCGCCGGGAAGATGCCCTTCTGGTGGCAGTAAGGCTCGCTGGCCTGCAGGTTCTCGATCATCGCCAGGCGCATGGTTTCCGGGGTGCGGAAGCCGTACAGGCCGGGGTTGCCGATATTCAGGGCGATGATCTCGTAGCCCATACGCTCGAGTTCGAGCGCACGGCGGGCCAGGCGGCCGCGGATCTCGTATTTGACGCCGGTAAGGGCCCGGCTGGGCTCGACGATCTCGGGGGTCATGGCGCCATTAAATCACGCTGCGGAACGCGTGTAACCCAGTATCGGCGCCAGCCAGCGCTCGGCCTCGGCGAAGCTCCAGCCCTTGCGCGCCGCGTAGTCCTCGACCTGGTCGCGGTCGATCCGCCCGACCTGGAAATAGCGCGCCCCCGGGTGGGCGAAGTACCACCCGCTGACCGACGCCGCGGGCATCATGGCGAAGTGCTCGGTGAGACGCATGTCGGTGCGCGCCTCCACGTCCAGCAGCTGCCACAGCGCACCCTTCTCGGTGTGGTCGGGACAGGCCGGGTAGCCGGGCGCCGGGCGGATGCCACGATAGTCCTCGGCGATGAGCGCCTGGTTGCCGAGCTGCTCGTCGGGCGCATAGCCCCATATCTCGCGCCGCACCTTGAGGTGCAGGTACTCGGCGAAAGCCTCCGCGAGGCGGTCGGCCAGCGCCTTGAGAAGAATGGCGCGATAGTCGTCATGCTCGGCCTCGAAACGCGCCACGTGGGCATCGATGCCCTCCCCGGCCGTGACGGCGAAGGCACCGACCCAGTCGTGCACGCCGCTGTCGGCAGGTGCAACGAAATCCGCCAGGCACAGGTTGGGCTGCCCCGCGGCCTTGCGCTTCTGCTCGCGCAGCTGGTGCAACGTGAGGCGCACCGCGTCGCGATCCTCGCCGGTATAAACGCGGATGTCGTCGCCCGCGGCGGCCGCGGGGAACAGCCCCACCACGCCGCGTGCGCGCAGCCAGCGCTCGCGCACGAGCTGGTCCAGCATCTCGCGCGCATCGGCATACAGGGAACTGGCCGCCTCGCCCCGCACCGGGTCCTCGAGGATGGCCGGAAAGCGCCCGGAAAACTCCCAGGCGTTGAAGAAAGGCATCCAGTCGATGTACTCGACCAGCGTCTCCAGCGGCATGTCATCCAGCACCTCGATGCCGGGGCGCGCCGGAGCCTGCGGCCGGTAGTCCTGCCAGCCGCCGTCGAAACGGTTGGCGCGCGCTTCGGCGAGGCTCAGCTGCGGACCCTTGCTGCGCGGCCTGCTGTGCTGCACGCGGCGCTGCTCGTGCTCCTGCTCCACCTTGGCGCGGAAGCCGTCCCCCTGTTCCGCGCTGATCAACTGCTGCACCACGCCGACGGCACGCGAGGCGTCCTTCACGTACACCACCGGGCCCTCGTAGGCCGGGTCGATCTTCACCGAGGTGTGCGCCGGCGAGGTGGTTGCGCCGCCGATCAGCAACGGCTGCGTGAAACCGAGGCGCTGCATCTCGGCGGCCACGTGGATCATCTCGTCCAGCGAGGGCGTGATCAGGCCGGACAGCCCGATGATGTCCGCCCCTTCCTTGCGTGCCGTCTCGAGGATGCGATCACACGGCACCATCACGCCGAGGTCGACGACCTCGAAACCGTTGCACTGGAGCACCACGCCGACGATGTTCTTGCCGATGTCGTGCACGTCGCCCTTCACCGTCGCCATGATGATGCGCGCGCGCGGCTGCCGGTCGGCCTCCTTTTCCTGCTCCAGGTACGGCACCAGGTGGGCCACCGCCTTCTTCATCACGCGCG
>CAYPTW010000118.1:0-6922 GCA_964413755.1 uncultured Thioalkalivibrio sp.
TTCAGCATCGCCGGCAGCTTCCTCGGCCAGTACAACGCCAGCGTGGCGGTGGGCGGCAGTGGTGGTGACGGCGGTGCGGGGCGCGCGGTGACGGTCGACAACACCGGCAACATCCACACGCAAGGCACCGAGGCGCACGGCATCCGCGCCGAGAGCACCAGCGACGGCGGCGGCGCCGGCGGCTTCGCGCTCGCCGGCACGCTCGGCGGCAAGGAGGCGAAGAACCTCTCCGTCACCGTCGGCGGCGCAGGCGGCGAGGGCGGGGCAGCCGGCACGGTCCGGGTCGACAGCGAGGGCGAGATCGCCACCGCCGGCCAGGGCGCGCACGGCATCATGGCCACCAGCATCGGCGGCGGCGGCGGCACCGGCGGCTCGGCCGTCAGCGTCGGCTTCGGCCTCACCGGCGAGAAGGGCTGGAACATAAACGCCAGCGTGGCCATCGGCGGCACGGGCGGCGACGGCGGTATCGGCGGCGACGTCTTCGTCGGCGATGCCGAGCGCCCGGTGGGCGGGCTGATCACCACCCGGGGCGACGACGCACACGGCATCTTCGCGCAGAGCATCGGCGGCGGTGGCGGTAGCGGCGGCTCGAGCACGGCGATCAACATCGATGTCGACCGGCCGAAGCCGGAACCGCCGGCGGACGGCGACGACGGCGAGGAGAAACCGGAAGGCAACAGCCTCAACGCCAGCCTGTCGATCGGCGGCAGCGGCGGCGCGGGCAACTACGCGGGCAACGTCGTGGTCGACAATGCCGCGGACATCGGCACCTTCGGCGCGCAGTCGCACGGCATCTTCGCGCAGAGCGTGGGCGGTGGCGGTGGCGGCGGCGGTCGCGCCGCGGCACTCAGCCTCTCCACCGGGGACCTGATGCCCTGGGTCGACATGCAGGGCGACAACTGGGGCCTCGACGTGGCCATCGGCGGCTCGGGCGGCGGCGGCAACGACGCCGGCACCGTCACCGTGACCAACCGCGGCACGATCTACACCGAGGGCGCACTGTCGCGCGGCATCTTCGCGCAGAGCATCGGCGGCGGCGGCGGCAGCGGCGCACAGGGCGTGCTCGGCTCCGGCATCAACTGGGTCGACGACGCGCTGGAAGCGCTCAGCCCGATCCAGACCGCCTTTGCCATCAAGGGCATCATCGAGAACCCGAAGGCGCTGCTGCCGAAGAGCGGCTCGCTCAAGGTCGGCGGCGGCGACGGCGTGAGCGGCGATGCTGACGCGGTCTTCGTCGACAACATCGGCGACATCACCACCCTCGGCCTGTCCTCGCACGCCATCTACGCCCAGAGCGTGGGCGGCGGTGGCGGCGAAGCCCAGCTGTATGCGCGGGCGCGCGGCGAGGAAGACGAGGACGGCACGGCCGAGGAAGCCTGGGTCGGCATCGGCGTGGTCGGCGACCTGCTGCTGGGCGGCGCCGACGGCGCGGCCGGCGATGGCGGCTTCGTGGAAGTGCTGCACTCCGGCAACATCTACACCGAGGGCCAGGCGGCCAGCGGGATCTACGCCCAGAGCGTGGGCGGCGGCGGCGGCCAGGCCGGCAGCGTCGAGGGCGGCCTGGCCGACCCGCTGCAGATCGGTCTCGGCTTCGAGTACCAGCGCGAGGGCGGCAGCGACGGCGCCGGCGGCCTGGTCAAGGTCGAGAGCAGTGGCGCCATCGTCACCACCGGTGAAGCCTCGGTCGGCATTTTCGCCCAGAGCGTGGGTGGCGGCGGCGGCGTGATCGGCAACGTCGGCGGCGTGGCCTTTGCGGGCAGCGTCGGCGGTGCGGGCGCAGGCGGTGATGTCAGCGTCAGCCATGCCGGCGACATCGTCACCAGCGGTAACGCGGCGCACGGCATCATGGCGCAGAGTGCCGGCGGCACGGTCGAAGCGGGGGTCGCGGCGGGCCAGGTCACGGTGACGGTGGACGGCCACATCCGGGCGACGGGCGCGGATGCCAGCGGCATCCTGGCGCAGAGCGTCGCTGCGGAGGACAAGCACGGCAACGCCAGCGTCCTCATCGAGGCCGGCGGCTCGGTCATCGGCGGCACCGGCAACGGCGCCGGCGTGCGCGTGCTGGACGGCATCGACAACACCATCGCCAACTACGGCATGGTCGGCGCGTTGAGCGACCTGGCGGTGGTGGCCGGGGCCGGGAACGAGACACTGGACAACCACGGCGCGCTGTACGGCGCCGTGGACCTCGGCGCGGGCCGCAACAGCCTGGTGAACCACGCCGGCGCGGTGCTGTACACCGGCGCGGGCATGGAGCTCGGCACCGGTAACACGCTGACCAACGCCGGGCGGCTGTCGCCGGGCGGCGACGGCGTGGTGGCGAGCACGACCATCGGCGGCAACCTGCTGCAGACCGGCAGCGGCGCGCTGTCCATCGACCTGGATACCGCCAGCATGACGGCCGACTACCTCGGCGTCAGCGGCGACGCCAGCCTCGACGGCTTGCTCGGCGTGCGCATGCTGGACATCGGCTACGTGATGCCGGGCAGCCACTCGCTGGTGCTGCTCACCGCGAGCGGCGGCCTGCTCGACCAGGGCCTGGCGCTGCAGACGGCGCAGTCGGCGGTGGTCAGCTACGCGTTGGATTTCGACGCGGACGAGGGGCTGGTGCTGCACTACGTGGTGGACTTCAGCGCACCGCAAGGCCTGAGCGACAACCAGCACGCGCTGGGCGACTACGTCAACCGCCTGCAGTCGGCCGGCGGCTCGGCGTCCTTCGCGCCGCTGGCGGCGCAGCTGTTCACGCTGCCTGACGGCGCGGCCCTGGGCGAGTTTTACGAGCGTCTCAGCCCCGCGCCGCACTTCGGCACCGGCAACGCCACGCTGGCGGCGAACCAGCAGTTCGCCAACGGGCTGTTGAGCTGCCGCCAGCAGGGCGGGCTGTACCGCTTCACCGGCGAGACGGATTGCAGCTGGGTGCGGCTGGCGGGGCGCCGGCTCACCCAGGACCGGATCGATGACGACCCGGGCTTCGAGGAGCAGGTAATCAGCGTGGCCGGCGGCGCGCAGCAGGAAGTGGGCGCCGACCTGTTCATCGGCGCCGCGCTGTCCTACGAGACCGGCGAGGTGAAGACCCAGGGCCTGGCGCGCACCGATCTCGACCGCTTCCAGGGCGGGCTGATGATGAAGAAGCAGAACGGTAACTGGATGGGCGCGGCCGGCCTGACCATCGGCTTCGGCGAGTACGATGCCGAGCGCTACGTCGACCTGCCGGATCCCGGCGTGGTGGCGACGAGCCGGCAGGGCATGAACTTTGCCGCCCTGCGCGGCCGCCTGAGTTACACCATCGAGCGCAATGACTGGTACTTCAAGCCGATGCTCGACGCCAACGTGACCTGGGCCGACTTCGACAGTTACCGCGAGCAGGGCGCCGGCGGGGCCAACCTCGTCGTCGCCTCGCGCAACGAGACCTACACCAGCGTCAACCCGGCGCTGGAGCTCGGCCTCGAGGTGCAGGCGGACGAGAACGGGTTCACCCGGCTGTATGGCCGCCTCGGCGCCATCCACTACCTGTCCGGCACGCCGGAGATCACGGCCACCCTCGAGGGCGCGCCCGCCGGTGTGGCGCCGTTCCGCATCCAGGGCGAGCTCGACGATACTTATCTCGACGTCGCGCTCGGTGTGGACCTGGTGCGCGGGCAGGACTTCGGCGTGAAGTTCGAGTACTCCGGCCAGCTGTCGGACGACACCGAGCAGCACGGCGTGCAGCTGAAGTTCGCGCGGCGGTTCAAGTAACATGCGGAGTAGACGCACTTTGAAGACGTGAGAACGCATGACCCTCTCGCCGCACGACCTGGCCGAGCTGCGCCGGGCGAAGAAACAGCTTGAGAACCCGGGCTTCGTGGCGCGGGTGAGCAACGTGGTCGGCGCGCCGGTGGAGAAGAGCCTCAGCGTGCTGCCCGGCTTCGTCACGCGCTTCATCGGCTACCTGACGCGCAAGGCGGTGGGCAAGGCCTTCGACTCGGCGCTGTACACGCTGCGCGACGGCCAGGGTGGCAAGGGTGGCACGGACGGCAAGGACGGCAGGCCGCGCAAGCCGGCCAACCGTCGCCACAAGCTGGCGGCCATGACCTCGGGCGCGGTGGGCGGCGCCTTCGGCCTGCCGGCGCTGGTCATCGAGCTGCCGGTAGCGACGACCATCATGCTGCGCTCCATCGCCGATATCGCGCGCAGCGAGGGCGAGGACCTGCGCGCGCCCGAGACCAAGCTGAACTGTATCGAGGTGCTGGCGCTGGGCGGGCGCGGCAAGGGCGACGACGCGGCCGAGACCGGTTATTTCGCGGCGCGGGCCGGGCTGGCGCGGGTGGTGGGCGACGCGGCCAGGCACCTGGCGGCAAGCCAGGCCGGGGCGAAGAGTGCGCCGGCCCTGGTGCGGGTGATTTCCGCGGTGGCGGCGCGCTTCTCGGTGGTGGTGTCGGAGAAGGCCGCGGTGCAGGCCGTGCCGCTGGTCGGCGCGCTCGGCGGCGCCACCATCAACGCACTGTTCATCGCTCATTACCAGGACATGGCGCGCGGCCACTTCACCGTGCGCCGCCTCGAGCGCGAGCACGGCACCGACGCGGTACGGGAGGCTTACGCCCTGCTATAAGGGATCGCTGTAACCATGTTCGAAGTCATCTGCGTCACCTTTGCCTTTTTCTTCGGACTGGCCGTCAAGCAGGTAGGCCTGCCGCCGCTGGTCGGCTTCCTGGCCGCGGGTTTCGCCATCAACTTCTTCGGTCCCGCCCTCGGCCTGCCCGAGGAGAGCGGCGACATCCTCAAGTACGTGGCGCATCTCGGCGTGCTGATGCTGCTGTTCGCCGTCGGCCTGAAGCTGCGCCTCAGCCAGATCACGCAACCGCAGGTGCTCGGCGGCGCGCTGATCCACTTCGGCGTCAGCACCACCGTGTTCACCCTCGGCCTGGCGCTGTTCCTGCAGCTGGAATGGGAGACCGCGCTGCTGCTCGGCATCGCGCTGTCGTTCTCCTCCACCGTGTTCTCCGCCAAGATCCTCGAGGCGAAGCGCGACATCGGCGCCTTCTACGGCCGGACCGCCATCGGCATCCTGATCGTGCAGGACATCATCGCGCTGGTGGTGCTCGCCATCTGGGGCGGCCATGCGCCGACGCCCTGGGCGCTGGGCCTGCTCGCGCTGCCGTTCCTGCGCCCGGCGCTGCACTGGCTGCTGGACTTCACCGGCCACGACGAGCTGCTGGTGCTGATGGGCATGCTGTTCGCCCTCGTGCTGGGCGGCATGGGCTTCGAGAGCGTGGGCCTGAGCTCCGAGATCGGCGCGCTGGTGATGGGCCTGCTGCTGTCCACGCACAAGCGCTCCAAGGAACTCGCCGAGGCCATCTGGGCGCTGAAGGAAGTGTTCCTGGTCGGCTTCTTCCTGCAGATCGGCATGTCCGGCCTGCCGGGCTGGGGCGATCTCGCCTTCGCCCTCGCCGTCGGGCTGGTGCTGCCGCTGAAGGGTGTGCTGTTCTTCTTCATCCTCATCATGTTCCGCCTGCGCGCGCGCACCGCCTTCATGGCCTCGACCAGCCTCACCGCCTACAGCGAGTTCGGCCTCATCGTGGCCGCCGCGGTGCTGCCGGAATGGCTGGTGCCGCTGGCGATGGCGGTGAGCCTGTCCTTCGTCATCGCCGCGCCGATCAACCGCCTGGCGCCGGCGTGGTTCGACCGCCTCGAGGACCGCCTGGAACACTTCGAGCCCTCCAAGGTGCACGTCGACGAGCTGCCCACCGACCTCGGCAACGCGCGCATCCTGATCCTTGGCATGGGCCGCACGGGCACCGCCGCCTACGAGCACCTGCGCCCTTCCTGTGACCGGATCGTCGCCATCGACGCCGACCCCTACAAGATCGACGGCCACCAGCAGGCCGGCCGCAACGTGCTGTTCGCCGACGTGGAGGACGCCGGGTTCTGGCGCGGGCTCGACGTGTCCCACCTGCAGGCCGTGATCCTCGCCATGGACAGCGTCGAGGCGAAGGAATTCGCCGCGCGCGCGCTGCGCCGCAAGGGCTTCGCGGGACCGATCGTCTCGCACGCGCTGTACGAGGAACATCTCGAGCGCCTGAAGAGCGCCGGCGCCACCCAGACCTACCTCACCATGCGCCAGGCCGGCATGGGGCTGGCGCAGGAGGCCGCCCGTTCTATCGATCTCGACCTGGCGCCGTCGGAACAGGGGTAGGCGCTTCCAGCCACTCCAGCACCCCACGCGGCTGGATCCCCAGTTCCGGAAAGCCCGGCCAGTCGCCGCGCGGCACGTTGTCGCGCGCCATCAGCACCACCTGGTCGTAGGTCAGCGGCGGGTTGGGCAGCAGGCCCATGAGCGTGCTGAGGAAGCGCCACAGCACCATCGGCATGGGCACGAGCAGGCGGCGCCGCTCATGCGCGGCGAGCACCCCCTGCACCAGTTCCCGATAGCTCAGGTTCTCGCCGCCGCCGAACTCGTACACCGGCGCCGGCGGCGCCTCGTTGCCGAGCAGGCGTGCCACGGCCTCGGCCAGGTCGTCGGCCAGCACCGGCGCCAGGCGCACGCGGCCGCTGCCGAACAGCGGCACCAGCGGCATGCGCGTGGCGAATTCCAGCCCGCCCAGCAACGCGTCACCGTCGCCGAACAGCACGCTGGGACGCAGGATCGCGGCGCCGTGGAAGGCCGAGCGCACCACTTCCTCGCCGCGCCAGCGGGCGCGCACGAACGGCGAGGGCGACTCCGGTTCCACGCCGAGACCCGAGACGTGCAGGAAGCGGCGCACATGCTGCGCCCCGGCGTGCTGCGCCAGGTCGGCGGCGCCGCGCACATGCACGTCCTGGAAACTCGGCCCGCCGCGCTTCTCGACATACAGGCTGACCGCGTTCACCACTGCGTCGGCATTGCGCAAGGCCGGCGCGAAGCTGCCGGGGTCGGTGATGTCGGCGGCGACCAGCTCGATGGCGT
>CAYPTW010000119.1:0-5260 GCA_964413755.1 uncultured Thioalkalivibrio sp.
CATGCTGATCGACTGCCATGTACACCTGAACACCTACGAAGAGAACCGCCAGCGCAGCGTGGACGACGCGCTGGCAGAGCTGTATACCGCCATGGAGGAGAACGGCGTGGCGCACGCCGTGGTGCTGACTTCCTACAAGGTCAACGCCCAGCGGCCGCACGTGGACGAAGTGATCCGCGCGGTGGACGGCGATCCGCGCATCACCATCATCGAGGGGCTGCGCTGGCGCGACCCCGAAGAGCGCACCGACCTGTTCAACATGGAGGAGCGCATCCGCGACGGGCTGGTGAAAGGCATCAAGCTCTATCCCGGCTACGATCGCTACGCCATCAACGACCCGTCGCTGGAGAGCGTGTTCCGCATTGCCGCCAAGCACGACGTGCCGGTGATGATTCATTGCGGCGACACGTATTCGAAGCACGCCAAGGTCCGGCAGGCGCATCCGCTCCTGGTGGACGACGTCGCGGTCGACTACCCGGACGTGAAGTTCGTCATCTGCCATCTCGGCAACCCGTGGTTCCAGGACGCCGCCGAGGTGCTGTACAAGAACGACAACGTCCTGGCCGACATCTCGGGCCTGACGCTGGGCGATTTCCACTACGAGTTCGAGCGCTACATGGTGCAGCGCGTGCGCGACATGATCAGCTACATGGGCGATCCGGGTAAGCAGCTCATGTACGGCACCGACTGGCCGCTCGCCGGCATGCGCACCTACCGGCGCTTCTTCGACAGCCTCGAACTGGCGGACGAAGCGAAAGAAGGCATCGCCTGGCGCAACGCCGCCCGGCTGTTCAGGATCGACCTCGGCGACGCGGGCCAGGCTTGAGCGCGGGCTTCGAGCTGCACCCCCAGCTGCTGGCCGACTGCCACCAGGTCGGCCGCTTTCCCCTCAGCCACGTCCTGCTGCACCGGAACGCGAGCCTGCCGTGGCTGATCCTGGTGCCCGAGGTAAGCGCCGATGTGCGCGAGTTGTACGAGCTGGCCGTGGAGAGCCGGCGCCAGCTCGATGCCGAGATCGACACGCTGGCCCCTTACCTGAAGCAGTCGCTCGGCGCGCAGAAGATCAACGTTGCGGCGATCGGCAACCTGGTGCCGCAGCTCCACATTCACGTTGTGGGGCGCCACCCGGGCGATCCGTGCTGGCCGGGCGTAGTCTGGGGCAACCTGCCGCCGGGTCCCGCTTGGGAGCCGGACAAGATCAGCGAAATCGCCGCATTTATTGCAGCAGCGCCGCATATCCGAGAACCTTGATTTCTACAGGCATCCCGCTCTCTCCTGGCGAAAAATAACTAACCGTCCCCCGCGGCCGCAGGCGTCACGACTGCCGGCTTGCCGACCGGTATTGCATCGACCAGCGGCTCCTCGCGCGGACGCAGGAAGGGAATGATGGCAATCACCAGCAGCCCGATCAGGGCGTCAGCGTATAGCACCGTCGCGTAGCCCATGCGTTCCGCCACGATACCCTGCCAATAGTTGCCGTAGCTGATGGCCAGGTTGCTCATGCCCATGAAGGCCGTGAACTGCGTCGCCGCCACTACCGGATTGGTCATGCCCATGAAGATGGCGTTGCGTGCGCCGTAGGACACCCCGAAAAAGAAGCCGTGCGCCAGCACGCTGCCGTAGAAGAAACCCGGCGCCACGGCGGCCAGGCCGAGCTGGTCGATCTGGGTAGCGAGCCCGAAGGTCACGATCGCGGTGCACCCAAAGCCGACCGCGACCATCATGCGGTGTCCGAGCCGATCGCTTGCATAGCCGCCGGCAAGGCAACCGGCCGCAGCGGCGACCGTGTTGAACACCTGCAGCAGGGCGATCTGGTTTTCGTCCAGGCCGTAATCAACCTGGATGGTCGACAGTGTCGCGTAGGCCAGCGCCATTGCCCCGCAGGGCAATAGTGAAGTCACCGTGCCGAGGATGGGGCCGCGACCGGAACGCCAGAAGCTGGCGTAGACCTCTTGCACGAAAGCGACGAGTTTCGTCACCAGCGCCCGCATCGCACCCGCCTCGCGCCGTGCGTCCGGCCGGGCATACGGGTCACGCACGAACAGCACCACGAACGCCAGGTTGATCAGCGACAGGGTCGCCACATAGGCCAGTGCGCCCTGGAAGCCGAGCAGGCCCGAGACGAACACGGCGCCGCCGCCGCCGAGCATGATGCCGAAGTACTGCCCGCCGAACATGAAGCCGTTGCCGCGACCGCGCTCGTCGGGCTGCAGCGTGCTCACCGCCAGCGAGTCGATGGCCACGTCCTGTGTGGCGCAAAAGAAGTTGTGCAACATGACCATGACGAGCAGCCAGCGGAAATCCGCCTGCGCATCGATGTTCGCCGTGACCAGCAGGGTCACCAGCATCATGGAAGTGCAGCCGATGATCCAGGCGCGCCGGCCGCCCCAGCGGTCGAGCCGCACGAGGTCGATGAGGGGGGCCCAGGCCCACTTGAACGCCCACGGCAGGAACAGCGCGGCGACGAAGGCGCCGATCGCCTCGAGCGATACGCCGTACTGGCGCATGAACGCCACCATGGCGATCGAGGTGAAGCCGTAGGGAATCCCTTCGGAGATGTACAGCACACCGAAGGTGGTGAAACGCCCGTTGCGCGTGTCCAGCAGGTTCCGTCGCTTCACATCGCGCACTCTGGTCGTCCAGCGCGGATCATGTCGGAATCGACGCACGATGTCGAACCGCGTCACGGACACGCTGCAGCGGAGAGTGCCGATTGCGGCCACGCGCCGCTTCTGGAACAGTGCGGTTGCATGAGCAAGACTGCTTTCGCCTTGTTAATCCTGTTGAGCAGCCCAGCGCTGCTGCCCGTTACGGCGTCCGCCCAGGCCGTCCCCGTGGAACTGCAGCAGACCGAACAAGGCTGGCAATTGCTGCGTGGCGGCGAGCCGTATTTCATTCGCGGCGCCGGCGGCATGGGCTCCCTGCAGCAACTGGCGGCGGCGGGGGCGAATTCCGTGCGCACCTGGGGTGCAGACGACATCGACGCCCTGCTCGACGAGGCGCATGCGCTGGGTATGACGGTGACCGTGGGCATCTGGCTCGGCCACGAGCGCCACGGCTTCGATTACGGCGATCCCGCGCAAGTCAGCGCACAGCTCGAGCGCGCCCGCCAGGCCGTGCTGCGTTACCGCGATCACCCGGCGCTGCTGTTGTGGGGCATCGGCAACGAGATGGAAGGCTTCGCAGATGGCGACGACCCGAGAATCTGGGCCGCGGTGAACGAGGTCGCCGCCATGGTCAAGGCACTCGACCCGCTGCATCCGACCATGACGGTGACGGCGGAGATCGGCGGCGGCAGGGTGAAGAGCGTGCGCGACCTCTGCCCGGCCGTCGACATCCACGGCATCAACGCCTACGGCGGCGCAACTTCACTGGCCGAACGCTACCGCGCGGCCGGCGGCACCAAGCCTTACGTGCTCACCGAGTTCGGCCCCATCGGTTCCTGGGAAGCCGGCAAGACTGCCTGGGGCGCACCGATCGAGCAGACCAGCACGGAAAAGGCCGCCTTCTACCGCCAGGCTTACGCGCAGGCCGTGAGCGGCGCGCCCGGGCTGGCGCTGGGCGCCTACGCCTTCAACTGGGGCCACAAGATGGAAGGCACCAGTACCTGGTTCGGCATGTTCCTCGAGGACGGCGCGCGCCTCGGTCCGATCGACGCCATGACCGAGCTCTGGTCCGGCGCACCGCCGCAGGACCGGGCGCCGACCGTGGCGCCGCTGGTCCTTGCCGGTCCGGCGGAGGTGGCTCCGGGCGCGCGCGTGCGCGTGTCGGCTGCGATCGAGGACCCCGAGGGTGGTCCGCTGCGCGCGCGCTGGGCATTGCGGCAGGAGTCGGGGGAATACCTGACGGGCGGCGATTTCCGCGCTGCCCTCCCCGACATCGAAGATGCCATCCTGGACGGCGACGTCGATGGCGCCGAGGTCCGCATGCCGCGCGAACCCGGTGCTTACCGGCTCTTCCTGTACGCCTACGACGAGGCCGGCAACGCGGCCACCGCCAACCTGCCGCTGCGCGTGCAAGGCGAGGTGCGCACGCAGTTGCCGTTCTTCGTCTACCACGACGACTTCGCGGGCATGCCCTGGGCACCTTCCGGGTGGATGGGCGGCATCGAGTCACTGGAACTGGACGGTGACCACGCCGAGAACTGTCATGCCGGCAAAGCCTGCATCAGGCTGCGATACAGCGGCGAGTTTGGCTGGGCGGGGGTCGCCTGGCAGCACCCGCCCAACAACTGGGGCGACCAGGACGGCGGCTACGACCTCACCGGCGCCACGCACCTCGAGCTGTGGGCGCGCGGCGAGTTCGGCGGCGAGCGGGTCGGCTTCGGGGTCGGGCTCCTCGGCGCAGACACGACGCATCCCGACTCGGGCAAGGCGAGCGTCGAGGGGATCGTTCTCGAGCAGGAATGGCGCCGCTATCGCGTGCCGCTGAAGGACGTCGACCTGTCGAGCATCAAGACCGGCTTCGTCGTCACGCTGACCGGGCAGCGCAGCTCAGTCACGGTTTATCTCGACAGCATTCAGTTCGTGCGGAAGCGGTAGGTCGCGGACCAGCTGACGGTCTCGCCCGGCTCGAGGGCAGCACGCATGAACACCTCCGGACAGAAACCGTCTGCGTCAGCGTACAGGGCGAAGCGGTGCGGCCGGAACGCCGCCTGGTAGCTGACCACGATCGCGCCGTCGACCTGCAGCGAGAAGGTATTCGCGACGGCCGCTACATCGACCAGGTCGCCGGCGTAATAGGCGGCGCCACCCGGCGGGAGCGGCGCCTGCATGTGGAGCGAGCGCGGCGTGTGCCGGAACGCAGTCTCCGCCGGCGGCAGCTCGAAGCCGGTGACCACCTCGTACCCTGGACCGACCGGCGCATCCTGGAGCCGGAACCAGTGGTGGTTGTAGTGCTCGAAGGTCCACGCCCTGGCGCCTGTGTTGCTCAGTTCATAGTGGATGGTGAGACCGATCGCGCCGTCGAGGGCATAGGACTTGGTGTAAAGGTATTGCCAGGGGCCGTCGCCCGCAGAGCGCTGGCTGACCGAAAGCGAATTGGGCCCGGGCGTCGCCTCGACCGGGAACAGCTGGTCCACGGGGTAGGGATGGGCGAACTGGTAACTCTCGGCCGTGTCGCGCACCAGCCGCCCCACCCCGATCTTGAGGAAGGTCTCGCCGGCAGCCGCCGTCTCATAGCCGAGCACGCCGTCACCGAAGAGACCGAACTCGTCGCCCAGGCCCCATGGGCCGAGCAATTCGACGCCGCCCAGCTGCAC
>CAYPTW010000119.1:5360-6851 GCA_964413755.1 uncultured Thioalkalivibrio sp.
GGCGGCTCGAAGGTGTCGCCCTCCTCGATCCGGCCGCTCGTCAGTCCCTGGCTGAACCAGCGCATGCGCTGCTCGGACGTGCCGTGGGTGAAGGCGTGCGGCACGATGCGGCCCTGGGTGCGCAGCTGGATCGCGTCGTCGCCGATCCGGTTGGCGGCGCGCATCGCCTCCTCGATGTCGCCCTGCTCGAGGTACTGGCGGTTGTGGTGCGCCCACACCCCTGCCAGGTAGTCGGCCTGCAGTTCCTGGCGCACGGAGTACTGGTTGTATTCGGGACGGCCGCGCATGGCCGCCACCTGGGCCGAGATCCCCAGCAGGTTCTGCACGTGGTGGCCCACCTCGTGCGCGATGACGTAGGCCTGGGCGAAATCCCCCGGCGCGTCGAAGGTGCGCGCCAGCTCGTCGTAGAAGGTCAGGTCGATGTAGATCTTGCGGTCGGCCGGGCAGTAGAACGGTCCCATGCGGGCATCGCCCATGCCGCAGGCGGTGGGGTACTGGCGGCTGTAGATGACGAGTTCGGGCTCGACGTACTGCCGGCCGATGCGCTGGAACTCCCGTGCCCACACGTCTTCCGTGTCGGCCAGCACCACCCGCACGAACTCGAAGCGTTCCTGTTCCTCGGCGCTCGGCTGGTAGGCGGTCTCCTGTACCTGGCTCCCGCCCATCAGTGCCGCGGGATCGAGCAGGCCCATCTGCCAGCCGATGAAGCCGAGCACGACCAGGAGCAGGATGCCCTTGGTGCCGAAAGTCCGGCCGACCAGGTTGAGCAGCACGCCCAGCCCGCCTGCTCCTGCCACCACGCGCCGGCCGCGCGCATCCTGGACGTTGCTGCTGCCCCGTCGACCTTTCCACTTCATGCCGTGACTCCCCGCGGGCCCGGGCCGCTCCCGGACGGACCGAGTCTAGGGTTTTTGCTTCCCCGCTGCAGCTATCTATACTCCACCAGGTCATCAACATGGGAGCGGGTCATGCAGGTTTCTGATCTCTTGCAGCAGATGGGTGGACTGGGCGCCATGGCGCGCGAACTCGGCGTTGACGAACAGCAGGCGCGCAGCGGAGCCGAGGCCCTGCTCCCGGCCATCCTCGGCGGCTTCAAGGAGCAGGCCAAGGCGCAGCCGGGCGGTACCGGCGGCCTCATGGACATGCTCGGCAAGCTGGGCGGCGGCAACCTGATGGACCAGGTGCTGGGCGCGCAGCCGACCAACCTCGAGCCTGGCAACCAGGTGCTGGGCCAGATTTTCGGCTCCAAGGACGTGAGCCGTGCCGTGGCACAGAACGCCGCCGGCCAGACCGGCCTCGACCCGAACACCCTGAAGCAGATGCTGCCGATGCTCGGCATGCTCGTGGCCGGCTACATGAGCAAGGAAGGTGGCGCGGCGCCGCAGGCGAGCCAGGCGCGTGCCGGCGGCCTTATGGGCATGCTCGACGCCGACGGTGACGGCAACCCGCTCAACGACGTCATGGGGATGCTGGGCAAGTTCAGGCGCTGAA
>CAYPTW010000120.1:0-6810 GCA_964413755.1 uncultured Thioalkalivibrio sp.
ACTGGCTGGTGGTGCTGGGCACGCGCAGCGACAAGGCCGACCCCATCAGCCTGGACTACGCCGCGGAGATCCCGGAAGGCCTGCCGATGCGCCAGGCCGTCGGCTGGCTGGTCGTCGGGCTGGTGGTGCTGCTCACCGGCGCCAACCTGCTGGTGTGGGGCGCCCAGCAGCTCGCCGTCGCCTTCGGGGTCTCCGACCTCATTATCGGCCTCACCATCGTGGCGGTCGGGACCAGCCTGCCGGAGCTCGCCGTGTCGATCGTCAGTGCGCTCAAGGGCGAGCACGACATGGCGATCGGCAACATCATCGGCTCCAACATCTTCAACAGCCTGGCGGTGGTCGGGATCGCCGGCCTGATCCACCCCTCCACCTTCGACCACTCGGTGCTGGCGGTGCACCTGCCGGTAATGATCGGCCTGACACTCGCGCTGTTCCTCATGACCTACAATTTCACCGGGTCCAGCCGCATCCGCCGCTTCGACGGCGCACTGCTGCTGGCTGCTTTCTTCGGCTACCACGGCTGGCTGATTCTGGGATAGGGCATGGACGGCAAGCACCCCATCGATGACGAGTCCATCCGGCGCCTGGGACGCGAGGTCCTCGACGTCGAGGCCGAGGCCGTGCTGGGCTTGAAAGAGCGGGTCGACGAGGCGTTCGTCAAGGCCTGCCGGTATTGCCTCGCCTGCGCCGGGCGCGTGGTGGTGACCGGGATGGGCAAGTCAGGGCACGTTGGCGGGAAGATCGCTGCCACCCTCGCCAGCACCGGCACGCCGGCATTCTTCGTGCATCCGGGCGAAGCCAGCCACGGCGACCTCGGCATGATCACGGCGACCGACGTGGTGCTCGCTATTTCCAACTCCGGCGAAACGCCCGAAATACTCACCATCCTGCCGCTCATCAAGCGCCTCGGCGTGCCGCTGGTCGCCATGACCGGGCGTCCCGGCTCGACGCTGGCCGAGGCCGCGGACGCGCACCTCGACATCGGCGTGGCCAAGGAAGCCTGCCCGCTCAACCTGGCCCCCACTGCCAGCACCACCGCCACCCTGGCCATGGGCGACGCCCTGGCGGTGGCGCTACTCAACAGCCGCGGTTTCACGCGCGAGGATTTCGCCTTCTCCCACCCCGGCGGGCAGCTGGGCCGGCGCCTGCTGCTGCACGTGCGCGACATCATGCGCACCGGGGAGCGCGTGCCGCGCGTCGTACCGGGGCTCGCCGTCTCCGAGGGGCTGTTCGAAATCTCGGGGAAGGGCCTGGGCATGACGGCGGTCGTCGACGAGGAAGGCCGGGTGCTCGGCATCTTCACTGACGGCGACCTGCGCCGCATGCTCGACGCTCACCACGACCTGACCACCACGCCCATAGAGCAGGTCATGACCCGCAACGTGAAGACCGTGCGCGGCGACATGCTCGCTGCCGAGGCAGTGCGGTTAATGGAGACCCACGCCATCACCGCACTGCTCGTGGTCAACGCCGACGGCCGCCTCGAGGGCGCCTTCAACGTGCACGACCTGCTGCAGGCGGGGGTGATGTGATGTCCGGGTTGCGGGACCAGGCGGCGCGCGTGCGCATGGCGGTATTCGACGTCGATGGCGTGTTCACGGACGGCCGCATCTGGATCGGCAGCGACGGCGTGGAATACAAGTCATTCAGCGTGCGCGACGGCTTCGGTATCAAGGCCCTGCTCGCCGCCGGCGTGGAAGTGGCCATCATCTCGGGCCGCGACTCGCCCGCCGTCAACAAGCGCATGGATGAGCTGGGCGTGACGCGCGTGGTGCAGGGCCGTGACGACAAGGGCGTTGCCCTCGCGCAGCTGTTGCGCGAGACCGGCATCCCCGCAACCGAGGTCGCGTATCTCGGCGACGACACGCCTGACGTCGCGGCCATGCGCATGGTGGGACTTCCCGCCACCGTGGCCGACGCCCACCCGGACGCCCTGGCCGCGAGCGCCTGGGTATCCACGCGGCCCGGCGGCCACGGCGCGGTGCGCGAGTTCTGCGAGCTGCTGCTCGGGGCGCGCTGAGTGACCCCCGCCAACCGCCTCGTCTTCATCATCCTCGTCGCGGTCGCTGCGGGTGCCTGGTGGCTGAACAACCGGCTCCAGCCGCAGGAACCGGTCGTGGAGCGGCCGGCGCCGGATGGCTTCTACATGACCGGCGCGGAGATCACGGCGCCGGATGCGGAGGGGCTGCCGCAATACCGCCTCATCGCGGAGGAGATCCGGCAGGTGGCGCTCGGCGGCGATACGCTGCTGCGTGACGTGCGCGTGGAGTACAACGTGTATTCGCCCAGTCCGTGGTTGCTCACGGCCCCGGAGGGCCGCGTCACCGAGGACCAGGCGGAGCTGGAGCTGTGGGGCGGCGTTGAAGTGATCGGCGACTCCGGCGAGCACGGCCCGGCCCGCCTGACCACGGACCACCTTGCCGTGGACACCGAGACCAGCATCGCACGCACCGACGCCCCGGTCGCTCTTACCCTCGGCGCGCACCAGCTGCGCGGCACGGGCCTGGTCGCTTACTTGCTGGAAGAACGCCTGCAGCTACAATCCCAGGTCAATGGCCGCTTCCTCCCCTGATTCCGCCCGGGCCCAGCCCGCGACACCGTGGGCCCTGCCCGTGATGCTGGCGCTCGTGCTGGCGGCGGGCGCTCCAGCGTTCGCCCAGCAACAGGAGATCCTGCTCGAGGCCGCCTCTTCGGACTTCGACCGCCGCGGCGAGAAGCTGCTGTTCCGCGACGTCCGCATCCAGCAGGGCGACATCGTCATTACTGCGGCTGAAGCCGAGACCCGCGACCTGGAGTTCTCCAGCGGCGAGTGGGAGTTTCGCGGCAACGCCCGCATCGACGGTCCGATGGGATCGATCGAGGCGGATCACGCCACCATCGGCTTCAGCAACCACCAGCTCCAGTTCGCGGTGGCCGAGGGCGCGCCGGCCCGATTCGACCGCACCATGCCCGGCCCGGAAGCGCGGCGCGTGAACGGTACGGCGAACCGCATCAGCTACGACCTCGCCCAGGGGGAACTCTCGCTGCAGGGCCAGGCCAGGCTGACGGACGGCGTGCGTGAAGCGAGCGGCGCGCGGCTCGTCTACCGGATCGCCGAGGACCGTCTCATCGCCAGCGCGGACGAAGAGGGCACGGAGCGCGTGCGCATCGTCATCACGCCGCCCGAGGAAAGGCCCGAGGAAGGGAAAGAAGAGGTCGAGAACGACGAGGCGCCGCGCGAGCCGGAGCCGACACCGTGAGGACCCTGCGCGCGGAAGGTATCGCCAAGAGCTATCGCTCGCGTGCCGTGGTGCGCTCCCTGACCCTGTCCATTTCCAGCGGCGAGGTGGTGGGCCTGCTCGGCCCCAACGGCGCCGGCAAGACCACCGCCTTTTACATGATCGTCGGGCTGGTGCCTTGCGACAGCGGCCGTATCCTGCTGGACGACAAGGACCTGACCTCGCTGCCCATGCACCGGCGCGCGCGCCTCGGTGTCGGCTACCTGCCGCAGGAGGCCTCGGTGTTCCGGGGACTCAGCGTGGAGCAGAACATCATGGCGGTGCTCGAGACACGCAAGGACCTGGACCAGGTTGGCCGGCGCAACCTGCTCGAGGAACTGCTGGAAGAACTCAGCGTCGGCCATATCCGTGACAGCAAGGGGCTGAGCCTGTCCGGCGGTGAGCGCCGCCGGGTCGAGATAGCCCGCGCGCTGGCCGCAGAGCCGGCCTTCATCCTGCTGGACGAACCCTTCGCCGGGGTGGACCCGATCTCGGTGCTGGATATTCAACGCATCATCGGGCACCTGCGCGACCGGGGCATCGGCGTGCTGATCACGGACCACAACGTGCGCGAGACTCTCGGCATCTGTGGCCGGGCTTTCATCCTGAACGCCGGCGAGGTCATCGCTTCGGGCTCCGCGGATGAGATACTTGCGAACAGGCAGGTACGAGAGGTCTACCTCGGCGAGCACTTCCGCCTCTAGGCGCGATCCATGATCAAGCAATCGCTGCAACTCAAGCTCAGTCAGCAGCTTACGCTGACGCCCCAGCTGCAGATGGCGATCCGCCTGCTGCAGCTGCCGGTGCTCGACCTGCAGGCCGAGCTGCGCGAGGCGCTCGAGAAAAACCTCATGCTCGAGATGGACGACGGGCTGGAGCTGGCGCCGGCCAAGGGCGAGCAGCAGCGCTCCGGGGAGACGGCGCCGGAGGCCGCGGAAAGCGCCCCGGAGCAGCCGTCGGGGGAGGATTTCCGCGAGGACATTCCCTACGCCGACGTGCCGGACTACACCACGGGCTACAGCAGCGCCGGCCGCGACGACGGTGACGAGCAGCGCGACTACGCCGATGCCAGCGGCACCTCGCTGCGCGAACACCTCATGGCCCAGCTCGACGTGGCCCTGCCGGAGGGCAACCGCAAAGCCATCGCCACCATGATCATCGATGCCATCGACGACGACGGCTACCTGCGGGACAGCCTGGAGGAGATCTGCGCCAACCTCGAGCCCGAGGTGCACACCGACGTCGACGAGGTGGAGCGCGTGCTGGCCCACGTGCAGCGCTTCGATCCGCTCGGGATCGGGGCGCGCGACCTGTGCGAGTGCCTGTTGCTGCAGCTGTCGCCTTTCGCGCCGGACACCGCGGGGCTCGAGCTGGCGAGACGTCTCGCTTCGGAATGCCTGGTCGAGCTCGGTGAACAGGACTATGCCGCTATCCGCCGCCGGCTGGGCTGCGACCCGGAGGAACTGGAGACGGCCGTCGCGCTGCTGCGTTCCCTCAATCCGCGCCCGGGCAACGCCGCCGACTCGCGCCCGCCGGAGTACATCGTCCCGGACGTGTTCATCCGGCGCGTCGAAGACGAGTGGCAGGTCGAGATCAACCCGGCGATCGCGCCGCGGCTGCGGGTCAACGCGGCCTACGCCGGCTGTCTTGGCCGCAGCGGCGAGTACTCCACGCTGCGCAGCCAGCTGCAGGAAGCGCGCTGGCTGGTGAAGAGCCTGGAGATCCGCAACGAGACGCTGCTGCGGGTCGCCCGGGCCATCGTCGCGCACCAGCAGGACTTCCTCGAGCGCGGCGAGGAAGGCATGCGCCCGCTGGTGTTGCGCGAGATCGCCGAGGCGCTGGAACTGCACGAGTCGACCGTCTCCCGCGCCACGACCGGCAAGTACATGCACACCCCGCGGGGCGTGTTCGAGTTCCGTTACTTCTTTTCCAGCCAGGTGTCCGGCAGCGACGGCGAGAGCATTTCGTCCACCGCCATCCGCGCGCGGATCCGCAAGCTGATCGCCGAAGAAGACCCCGCCAAGCCGCTTTCGGACAGCGCCCTGGCCCGCGTCCTCGTCACCGAGGGCATCGAGGTGGCGCGACGCACCGTAGCCAAGTACCGGGAATCCATGGGGTTCCCCTCATCCACCGAACGCCGCCGTGTAGCCATCCGCTGATGCCGGCACGCGCCCTAGCCAGCGGGCGAAAGCTGCTACTAGAATACAAGTAAACCGCGGGCCGCCCGACGGGCAGGCTCCATCACTCCGAAGGGGTAAGCAAATGCAGATCAACATGACCGGTCACCACGTCGACATCACCGACCCTCTGCGCGACTACGTGCACAGCAAGATGGACAAGGTCATCCGGCATTTTGACAACCTGATCGACGTGCACTGCATCCTCACGGTCGAGAAACTGCAGCACAAGGCCGAGGCCACGCTGCGCCTGGCGGGCGACACCTTGCATGCAGCGGCGGTCGAGGAAGACATGTACGCTGCGATCGACGCCATGACCGACCGCCTCGACCGGCAGGTCCGGCGGCACAAGGACAAGCTCACCGATCACCACAACGGCGCGGGACGTCCCCGCGGCGCCTGATCACCGCGGGCCGCGGCCCCGGAGTACCCAGATGACTTTCGAATCCCTGCTGCAACCCGGCCGCGTGCTCGGCAATGTCGAGGCGCGCAGCAAGAAACACGCCCTGGACGTCCTCAGCGAGATGCTCTCCTCCGCGGCGGACCTGGACCAGGGCGAGGTCTTCCAGAGCCTCATCAGCCGCGAGAAGCTGGGCTGCACCGCCATCGAGAACGGGATCGCCATCCCGCACGGCCGCCTGGACGGGCTGGAGGCGCCCGTGGGCGCCTTCCTCAAGCTGTCCAAGCCGATCGATTTCGACATGCCGGACCGGGAGCCGGTGGACCTGATCTTCGGCCTCCTCGTGCCCGTGCCCGAGGACGACGTGGGCTGCCATCACGAGGAGGTCTCGGCGATCGCTACCGGGCTCGGCGACCACGCCCTCGCTGCCGCGCTGCGACGGGCGAGTTCCAGCCGCGCGCTTTACGACCTGCTGGTGAACCACGACAAGACGCGCGCGGCCTCGGCGTGACCTCCGCGCCGCAGGGACGATGGAACTCGTAGTCGTCAGCGGCCTGTCCGGCTCCGGCAAGAGCGTGGCGCTCGCCATGCTCGAAGACCTGCAGTGGTACACCCTGGATAACGTCCCGGCGCGGCTCCTCGCGCTGGTGGTGGGGGAACTCGTCGACAGCGAAGACGCCAAGTTCGACCGCCTGGCCATCGGGCTGGACGCCCGGCCACGGCGCGAGGACCTCCCGGTCATCCGCGGCCTGATGGAAGAGCTGCGCGGACGCGGGCTGCGTTGCCAGCTGGTCTACCTGCACGCGGCCGAGAACGTGCTGGTGCAGCGCTACCTGGACACGCGCCGGCGCCACCCCCATACCCCGGCACAGGCCGGCGACCGCACCCTCGCCTCCGCCATCCAGTACGAGCAGGAGCTGCTGGCGCCGCTGGCCGAGTCCGCCGACCTGGTGCTCGACACCAGCGCCACCAGCGT
>CAYPTW010000121.1:0-6737 GCA_964413755.1 uncultured Thioalkalivibrio sp.
AGGTGGTGCTGATGGATGAGCCCTGTTCGGCGCTCGATCCCATCGCCACCGCGCGCATCGAGGACCTCATCGACGAGCTGAAGCAAAACTACACCATCGCCATCGTCACGCACTCGATGCAGCAGGCCGCGCGTGTCTCACAACGCACTGCCTACTTCCACCTCGGCATCCTGGTGGAAGTGGGGGCGACCGACCACATTTTCACCACGCCCTCGCACAAGCTGACCGAGGACTACATCACGGGTCGCTTCGGCTGAGAGGCCAAAGGAAACTCACATGACAGAGCTCTCCGAGACTCATACAGTCAGGGCCTACGACAACGAGATGGACCAGCTGCGGATGCTGGTGCTCAAGCTCGGCGGACTGGTGGTGGACCAGATCGCGCTGGCGCGCCGAGCGCTGCGGGAGCGCGACGATGAGCTCGCGCGCAAGGTGATTGCACGCGAGATCGAGGTGAACCAGCTCGACACAGACGGCGAGGAGCTGGCCTTCCGTCTCATCGCGCGGCGCCAGCCCATTGCCACCGACCTGCGCGTCGTCATCGCCATGATCCGCACCATCACCGACCTGGAGCGCGCCGGCGACGAGGCCAAGAAGATCGCCAAGACCGCGCGCCGCCTGACGGTCGACGAGGTCGAGCCCGTGCCGGAGTTCAGCCGCGCCATCGACCGCATGGCTGAGCTCGCGGGCAAGCTGCTGCGCGAAGTCCTCGAAGCCCTCGACGGCTTCAACGCCGACAAGGCCATCCGCGTCGCGGCCGAGGACCGGCACCTCAATTGGGAATACAAGCAATGCCTGCGCCTGGTGCATGAGTCGCTCGCGAAGGACGCCTCGCACATCGAGCACGCCGCCGAGATCGTCATCGCTATCAAGGCGCTGGAGCGCATCGGCGACCACGCCAAGAACATCGCCAAGTACGTCATTTACGTGGTCCAGGGCCGCGACGTGCGGCACGTCAAGACCAAGCAGCTGGCGAAGGAGATGGGCGCCGAGGTCACGCCGCCGCCCGGCAAGGGCGCCTGACGCTCGACGTCCCGCCCGGGCATTGCACCGGGCGCTGCGTCGCTGCAGGGGGGCGGGCGGCGCGGCACGAGTGTTTGCGGGGACGCTGTGAATACATCCCTGTACGCTCGCTCGCGAACGTCCCTGTTCGCGAGCGCCCCGCAAACACCCATCCCACACCGCCCGCCACGTAACCCCGCAGCCGGCGCAACCCCCGGCATGCCGGCCGCTCGTCCCTGCTCCGTCCGTGGTCGCGTCGCCACCGCTCGCCCCCAATCAGTCCACACCGACGTCGTGGCCGCGTTGCGCCATGCGCCATCGTCACGCCGCCGTCTGACCGCTCCGGTGCACATGCAGCGACGGCGCACTTGCACTGGTGGCAGGCACGGGGCGTGTCGGGTGCGGCGGACCGGCAAACGTGGGTGAGGCTGCGTGATGTGGTGCAGGTCGATGCGGGGCGCTCGCGCACAGGGACGTGCGCGAGCGAGCCTACAGGGACGTATTCACGGCGTCCCCGCATCGGCCTGCGCTGCAGCGCGCAGCGGCCGGCGAGGCACGAAGAGACGCTGCCCTGGCGCAGCGGGCCGGATCGGTCAGCGCGCCGCGCGCAACAACTCGTTGATGCCGACTTTGGCCCGCGTCGCCGCGTCCACGCGCTTCACGATCACCGCGCAGGCGAGATGGCATTTGCCCTCGCTGGAGGGGAGGGAGCCGGGCACCACCACGGCGCCGGCCGGCACGCGGCCGTAAGTGACCTCGTCGCGCTCGCGGTCGTAAATGCGCGTGCTCTGGCCGATGAACACCCCCATGGAGACCACCGCGCCTTCCTCGACGATCACGCCCTCGACGATTTCCGAGCGCGCGCCGATGAAGCAGTTGTCCTCGATGATGGTGGGGTTGGCCTGCAGGGGCTCGAGCACCCCGCCGATCCCCGCGCCGCCGGAGAGGTGGACGTTGGCGCCGATCTGGGCGCAGGAACCGACCGTGGCCCAGGTGTCGACCATGGTGCCGGGGCCGATCCACGCCCCGATGTTGACGTAGCTCGGCATGAGCACCGCATCGGGGGAAACATAGGCACCGCGGCGCACCGTCGCGGGCGGCACGATGCGGGCGCCGGCGTGCGTGAAGGCGGTCTCGTCGTACCCGGAGTACTTGAGCTGCACCTTGTCCCAGCCGCGCAGCGCGCCCATCTCGACCAGGCGGTTGCGCTCGATGCGGAAGGAGAGCAGCACGGCCTTTTTCAGCCACTCGTTCACGCGCCATGCGCCGTCGATCTTTTCGGCGACACGCTCGCGGCCGTCGTCCAGCGCGTCGATGGCTTCGGCCACCGCCTGGCGTAAGTCGTCCGGGGCATTGTCCGGGGAGAAGTTGTTGCGCTCCTCGAAGGCGGCCTCGATCGTCTCTTGCAGCGTGCTCATGGCGATGTCCAGGGCGGGTGCCGGTTGCTCCGTGACGGGGGGATATTACCGCGTGGCGGCCAAAAAGCGTGCGATACGCTGCGCGGCCTCGATACATTCTGCAGGCTCGGCGACCAGCGAGATGCGCACGCGACCCGCGCCGGGATTGCCGCCGGCATGGTCGCGCGACAGGAAGCGCCCGGGTAACGCCGTGACGTTCTCCGCCGCATACAGCCCGCGCGTGAACGCGACGTCATCGCCCGGCACGGCCAGCCAGAGGTAAAAGGCCGCTTCCGGTCTCTCCACGGCGGTGACTGCGGCGAGGATCGGCACCACGGCATCGAACTTCTGCTGGTACAGGCGCCGGTTGGCAGCGGCATGGGCGTCGTCGTCCCAGGCGGGGATGCTGGCCAGCTGCACCATTTCCGGGACCGCGCAGCCGTGGTAGGTGCGGTACAGGCGAAAGGCCGCCATCACCTCCGGATCGCCGGCGACGAAGCCGGAGCGCAGTCCGGGCACGCTGGAGCGCTTCGACAGGCTGTGGAACACCACGCAACGCCGGAAGTCATGGTTACCGGCGCGCAGCGCAGCGCCCAGCAGGCCCGGCGGCGGGCGGGTCTCGTCCAGGTAGATGTCGGCGTAACACTCGTCGGAGGCGATGAGGAAATCGTGCTCCTCGGCCAGGGCCAGGACCCGCGCCAGGTACGCCTCGTCCATCACCGCCCCGGTGGGGTTGCCGGGGCTGCAGATGAACAGCACGCGGCAGCGCGCCCAGTCATCCTCCGGCACGGCGTCCAGGTCCGGCAGGAACCCGGTCGCGGCGGTGGTATCCATGTAGTACGGCTCGGCGCCGGCCAGCAGCGCGGCCCCCTCGTAGATCTGGTAGAAGGGGTTCGGCATCATCACCAGCCCGCCGGCGGCAGGGTCCAGTGCAGCCTGCACGAAGGAGAACAGGCCCTCGCGCGTGCCGTTCACCGGCAGCACCATGGTCTCCGGGTCGACCGCGCCGACGCCGAGGTCGAAGCGCCGCTCCAGCCAGCGCGCGCAGGCCGCGCGCAGCGAGGGCAGGCCCGCAGCCTTGGGGTAGGTGCCGAGCCGGTCGAGATGCCCGCACAGGGCGTCGCCGACGAAGGCGGGCGGCGCATGGCGTGGCTCACCGATGGACAGCGCGATATGCGGCCGGTCGGTCGGCGGCGTCGCATCCCCCAGCAGGCTGGCAAGGCGCTCGAAGGGGTAGGGGTGGAGGCGCTGCAGCAGGGGGTTCATGAGTTGTTGGCCGGCTGGTCGAGCCGCTCCTTGAGTTGCCTGCCGAGTGCCGCGCAGCCGGCTTCATCGAGCATGTCGCCCTCGATCTCGGTGATGTAGAACACGTCCTCGGCGCGTTCGCCGACGGTCATGATCTTCGCGGCGCGCAGCGAGACGCCGCACTCCACGAAGGCCTTGCCGATCTCGCACAGCAGGCCGGGCCGGTCGGCCGCCACCAGCTCCATCACCGTGCGGCCGTTGGCCGCGTCGCGCGAGAAGGCGAGGCGGGTCGGGGTGGAAAACAACCGTACCTGGCGTGGCGGCTGGCGCATCACCGTCGGCATGCGGCCGCCGTGCTCCAGCGTCGCCTTGCGCACCGCGTTCTCGATCTGCACCAGGCGTTCGTGGTCGTCGATGGGCGAGCCGTCGCTTTCCAGCACCACGTAGGTGTGCACGTTGCGCCCGTCACCCACTGGCACCACGCGCGCATCGAGGATGTTCAGCCCGAGCTCGTCCAGGGCGCCGGTGGCACGGGCGAAGCTGTGCTGGCCGCTGTGCGTGCACACCATGATGGCCGTGCCGCCGCGCCCGGTCTGCTGCTCCACCGAAACCGCGGATTGTTCGCCGCGGTCCTCGAGGCCGGCCAGCACGCGGATGTGCCAGGCGATCTCCTCGGGCGTGTGCCGCAGGAAGTACTCCGGCAGGAACCCGCTCCACACTTCGCGCGCCCGGTCCGCCTTGATGCCGCGCGATGCGAGCAGCGCCAGCGCGCCTTCCTGCGTCTCGGCGACCAGCTGCTCGGAGTCGATGGGCGACTCCAGCCCGGCGCGCAAGGCGCGCTTCACGCTGTCGTAGAACTCCTCGAACAGCGAGGCCTTCCAGGCGTTCCACAGCTTCGGGCTGGTGCCGCGCACGTCGGCCACGGTGAGCACGTAGAGGTAATCGAGCCGGTTCTCGTCGCCCACGGTGCGCGCGAACTCGGCCACCACGGCCGGGTCGTGGATGTCTTTCTTCTGCGCGGTGATGGAGAAGGTGAGGTGGTGCCGCACCAGCCACGCCACCAGGCGCGCGTCGTAGGGCGACAGGCCATGCTCGAGGCAGAAGGACTCGGCGTCCACGGCGCCCAGTTCGGAGTGGTCGCCGCCACGGCCCTTGGCGATATCGTGAAACAGGCCGGCGAGGTAGGCCAGCTCCTGCTTGGGCAGCGCCTGCATGATGCGGCTGCACATCGGCATCTCGTGGTCGAAGCGCGCCAGGGCGAAGCGGCGCAGGTTGGAGACCACGAACAGGGTGTGCGCATCCACGGTGTAGGCGTGGAACAGGTCGAACTGCATGCGCCCCGTGACGCGGCCGAAGGCCGGGATGTAGCGGCCCAGCACGCCGTAGCGGTTCATGCGCCGCAGTTCGTGCGTCACGCCCTCGGGCGCCTTGATGATGTCCATGAACAGGCGGTGGTGGCGCGGGTTCTGGCGGAACTCCTCGTCGATGAGCGGCAGGGCGCGGCGCACCAGGCGGATGGTGCGCGCGCTCACGCCCTTCAGTCCCGGTTCCTGCTGCAGCAGCAGGAAGATCTCCAGCAGCGCCGAGGGCGTGCGCTCGAAGACTTCTTCGTCGGTCACCTCGAGGAACTCGTTGCGCACCTGGAAGCGTGCGTTGAGCATGCGCGGCGGCGCCGCCGGGTCGAGCAGGATGGCTTCCTCGAACAGCTGCAGCAGCATCTCGTTGAGACGCGCCAGTTCCTGCACCGTGCGGTAATACTTCTGCATGAACTGCTCGACGGCCAGCGTGTAGGTGGCGTCTTCGTAGCCGAACAGCTTGGCCAGCTTCACCTGGTGGTCGAACAGCAGGCGGTCTTCGCGCCGCCCCGTGACGGTGTGCAGCGCCCAGCGGATCTTCCACAGGAAGTTCTGCCCGGCCAGCAGGCGCCGGTACTCGTAGTCGGTGAGGAAGCCGTGCTGCGCCAGCTGGTGCAGGCTGCCGATCCCCAGGTGGCGCTTCGCCATCCAGCACACCACCTGGATGTCGCGCAGGCCGCCGGGGCTGCCCTTGATGTTGGGTTCGAGGTTGTGCGCGGTGTCGTGGTAGCGGTGGTGGCGGGCAGTCTGCTCGTCGCGCTTGGCGGTGAAGAACTCGGCCGGCGGCCACACCTTGTCGGGGGCGGTGGCGGCCTGCATGGCTTCGAACAGGGGCTGGGCGCCGTCCAGCAGGCGCGACTCCATCAGCGTGGTGACGACCGTGACGTCGGCCGCGGCCTCGCGCTCGCAGTCGGCCACCGAGCGCACGCTGTGGCCGACCTCCATGCCGATGTCCCACAGGAAAGTGAGGAAGGCGGACACGCGCTCGCGCCACGGGCCGTCGTCGCCCGCGGGCATGAGCACCATGACGTCGATGTCGGAGCAGGGGTGCAGCTCGCCACGGCCGTAGCCGCCGACGGCCACCAGGGCGAGCTCGGCGTGCGCCTCGCCGAGGTGCATGCGCCAGGCGCGCACCAGGGCGATGTCGATGAGCCGCGCGCGCTCGCGCACCAGCACCTCGACCGGTTCCTCGGCGCTGAAGCGGGCCTGCAGAGCCTGGTCGCCGTGTTCCAGCACCTGGCGGAAGCGCTTGATGGTGTCGGGACCGGGCGGTGCGTCGATCTCCGGCAGCTGCGGTGCGTCGGGCACGGCGGGCCGGGCGGCGGTTTCCATGTGGCTCAGATCTGGCCCGAGGCGCCCAGGGTGAGCACCTCGTAGCCGTCCTCGGTGACCAGGATGGTGTGCTCCCACTGTGCCGACAGGGAATGGTCCTTGGTCACCACGGTCCAGCCGTCGGGCAGCAGGCGCACCTGGCGCTTGCCCGCGTTGACCATCGGCTCGATGGTGAAGGTCATGCCCGGGACCAGGGCCATGCCGGTGTCCGGCTTGCCGTAGTGCAGTACCTGCGGGTCCTCGTGGAATTCCCGGCCGATGCCGTGGCCGCAGTACTCGCGCACCACCGAGCAGTGCTGCGCCTCGACGTACTGCTGGATGGCATGACCGATGTCGCCGAGACGCACGCCGGGCCGCACCATCTCGATGCCGCGGCGCATGGCCTCGTGCGACACCTCGCTGACGC
>CAYPTW010000122.1:0-6699 GCA_964413755.1 uncultured Thioalkalivibrio sp.
TCGAGATCGTCGACGTGCGCGTCAAGACCCTCGACCTGCCGCCGGACGTGAGCGAAAGCGTGTTCAACCGCATGCGCCAGGAGCGCGCCCGAGTCGCCGCGCAGCTGCGCGCCGAAGGTGCCGAGACGGCGGAGCGCATCCGCTCCGATGCCGATCGCCAGCGCACCATCATCATCGCGGAAGCCGAGCGTGACTCGCAGCGTATCCGCGGTGCCGGCGACGCCCGTGCGGCGGACATCTATGCCGAGGCGTTCAATCGCGACCAGGGCTTCTACGAGTTCTGGCGCAGCATGCAGTCTTACCGCACGGCCATCGGCCGCGGCGACGACATGCTGGTGATCGAGCCGGAGGGCGAGTTCTTCCGTTACCTGAAGGACCCGATGGGCGCGGCAGGTCCCTGAGCGGCGCTCGGGTCCGATGAACTGGACCGACCTGTTGTCGGCGGTGGCGCTGGTGATGGTGCTCGAGGGCCTGCTGCCCTTCGCCAACCCGCGCGGGTCGCGCCGTACCATGGCGATGCTGGCGCAGATGCCGGAAGACAAGCTGCGCCTGGCGGGGCTGGCCAGCATCGTGGCGGGCCTGGTCCTGCTGTATTTCGTGCGTTCCTGAACTGAACGAGGGGAGGGCTCCGCCCGTGGGGAAGAACGTGGTGGTGATCGGCACCCAGTGGGGTGACGAGGGCAAGGGCAAGATCGTCGACCTCCTGACCGACCGGGTTGCCGCCGTGGTGCGCTTCCAGGGCGGCCACAACGCCGGCCACACGCTGGTCATCGAGGGCCGCAAGACCATCGTGCGCCTGCTGCCTTCCGGCATCCTGCGCGAAGGCGTGGCCTGCCTCATCGGCAACGGCGTGGTGCTGTCGCCGGAAGCCTTGCTGGGCGAGCTCGACGAGCTCACGGCCAACGGCGTCCCGGTGGCCGAGCGGCTCAGGATCAGCCCGGCCTGCCCGCTGATCATCCCCTCGCACGTGGCGCTGGATGCCGCCAGGGAGCACGCCAAGGGCGCGGCCAAGATCGGCACCACCGGGCGCGGCATCGGTCCGGCCTACGAGGACAAGGTCGCGCGTCGCGCGTTGCGCGTTTCCGACCTCGCGCACCGCGAGCGCTTCGCCGCCAAGCTGGGTGAGGTGCTGGACTTCCATAACTTCGTGCTGCAGCGCTATTTCCAGCGCGATGCGGTGGACTTCCAGGAGACGCTGGAAACCCTGCTGGCGCAGGGGGAGCGGATCCTGCCGATGATGGCGGACGTGGCCAGCCTGCTCGAGGACTACCGCCGCGCCGGCCACAACGTGCTGTTCGAAGGCGCGCAGGGCGCCCTGCTGGACATCGACCAGGGCACCTATCCCTACGTCACCTCGTCGAACACCACGGCAGGCGGCGCCTGCACGGGCGCCGGCGTGGGACCGCGGGCCATCGATCACGTCCTGGGCATCGTCAAGGCCTACACCACCCGCGTGGGCGCCGGGCCGTTCCCGACGGAGCTGTTCGACGAGATGGGCGAGCACCTGGCCCGCGTCGGCCACGAGTTCGGCTCGGTCACCGGTCGGGCGCGGCGCTGTGGCTGGTTCGACGCCGTGGCGCTGCGGCGCTCCATCGCGCTGAACAGCGTCTCCGGGTTGTGCATCACCAAGCTCGACGTGCTCGACGCCATCGACACCATCCGCATCTGCGTCGGCTACGAAGTGGGCGGCAAGCTGGTGGAAACGCCGCCGCTGGCCGCCGACCAGTACGCGGAAATCAAGCCCGTGTACGAGGACATGCCCGGGTGGAAGAGTTCCACCGTCGGCCTGACGCGCTACGAGGAGCTCCCGGAGAACGCCCGGGCCTACCTCGATCGCCTGCAGGACGTGGTGGACGTGCCGATCGAGATCATTTCCACCGGCCCCGACCGGGCGGAGACCATCGTCCTGCGCAACCCCTTCGACTGAGAGGCCCTGCGCCCCGGTGGCAACGTCCTGCAGCGCGCGGGACGCAAGTTGCATGCCAGGTCCGGCCGGAAATCCGATGGAACTCTCGGCGCTCTCGTGTACCAAATAAAGGTACATGCGAAAAAATTCGGGAGCAGCATGGAGCAGCTGCGCAAGTATTAAGTGGTGGTCGACGACCACGACATCCAACGATTTGAAGACCTCTTGCAGGAGTTCGACCATGCCATGCTGGTAAGCGTGGCGCGGGACGGAACACTGCACGCCCGGCCGATGGCTATCGCCGAGAGCGACGGCGCCGTAGTGCGCTTTGCGACCAGTAACCGGTCCACCAAGACGACCGAAGTCGCCATGAACCCCGGGGTCTCCGTAGTCATGCAGGGCGACGGCGCTTTCCTTGCCATTTCAGGCACCGCCTCCGTCATCAACGATGCCGAGCGCATCGGCCGACTGTGGCAGTCCGCGTGGCGGCCATGGTTTCCGGAGGGGCCGGATGATCCCAACCTCGTGTTGCTCGAGATCGATCCCGAGCGCGCGGAGTACTGGGATCGCAGGCGCGCGCGCCGGCTCGAATACCTGTGGCAGGCCGGCAAGGCGCTGGCGACGGGCCGCCGCGTTGACGAGGAGTCGCTTTCCGGGCACGGAAAGTTTTCCTTCGGCTGACCGCGAGCGGCGACCGCGCTGATGCCAATACTGCAATATTTCAAGGAGATATCGATGAATTACGAATTTGCCTTTAAGACGAAGACCGTGCGAACCGCGTGCGTCGTGGCGCTGCTGGCGACGCCGCTGGCGGCATGCTCAGACCGTTCCACCGCACCGGAAGGCGCGGATCAGGACGTGCAGCAGATGGTGCGGGACAAGGAGGCAGAGCGCCGCCCGGGCAAGGCGGGCGAGCCTTCCTTAGGCGCGAACGACGTCGACTACACTGACGATTACAGTGAGCCGCGCGAGTCCTGGACCGGTGGCACGACTGCGCAGGGCATGCCGGTCAAGGACAGTGCCGAGAACGACGCCCGCGCCGAGCGCCTGCTCACCGAGGAGCTCGAAGGACGCGACGGTTTCCATGCCGTCGAGATCGAAGTCCAGGATGGCGTAGCCAGCCTGAAGGGCGAAGTCGAGTCTATAGTCCAGCACCGCCAGGCGGAGACAATGGCCCTGGCCATGGAAGAAGTCGTGGCCGTGCACAACGAGCTGGATATCAGGTCGAGGTCTGACCAGTAGGGATCAAGTGGTGCCGAGGAAGTAGCCTGTGTATTTCGCACGGCCCTCGGGCTCGTCGCGAAATCGCGCCAGCGCATCGATTAGCCGGCCTTCAATTCCTCGCGCAGCACCCGGCGCAGCGTGGCCTCGTCGACCGGGCCAGAGGTTGCCGCCTGGCGCAGGGTGCGATTGATCAGCGTCTGGTAACCGATGCCCTCTGCTTCCGCTCGGGCGCGAAAGGCCGAAAGCACATCGTTGTCCAGCATAATCGTGATGCGGGTCTTGCCCTTGGTCTGCGCCTGTAGCCGGGCCAGGTGCGGTACGTCCCTGGCCCGTTTCGCTGTCGAGAAGTCATGGTCCTTAGGCATAGAACTCGGCCTCTTTTCGTGTGGCCTTGCGCGCCGAGATGAGTCGGATTCTCTCGTCCCCGCGCAAGGTGTAGATGACCGTCAGGAGCCGCGGCCGGGCGCTCATGCCGAGCAGGATCCAGCGGGCTTCACCCTCGGCCAGCCCGTCCTCATGGGCCAGGGCGTGCGGGTCGAGGAGGGCGGTGACGGCTTCGTCAAAGCTGACCCCGTGTTTCCTCCGGTTCGCGGCCGCCTTGGCGGCGTCCCATTCGATCGATATATGCATGAAGTATGTATACGGAGGCGCCCGTTGGCAAGGCCTCGGGGAGTCGGATGCGACTGCACGTCCGGGTCGTCAGGCTGAAACGGTGAGCCGATGGTGCCGGCGGCACCGGTTGAGCAGGAAGAGCCCATTTCCGGGTGTCTCGACCCAATAGGTCGGTTGTGTGGCTGAGGTGCGGTGCGAAATGCTCGGCGGTCCGGTCGCGCGCAGGGATCAGAGGCACAAGAAGAAGAACTCACCTAGGTCCAGGTACCGCCAGGCTGCCACTACGAGACCGATGTAAATCAACGCAAGGCCCGCCAGGCCCGCTGCTTCGAGAATTGCCTTCCGCCCACGCGTGATCCTGGCAGGAAAGAACAGCAAGGCGCCGGGATGAGGAATTTGCCGGCTGCGGAAAGTGAGGATCGCCCTCGTAGTCAGGGCGAGGGCGGCCAGCACGAACGGGAAAAGCGCATACACGATGATCAGGCGCATCCAGTTAGCCGTCTCGCACTCGGGCATGCTTTCCAGGTCCTGTGATATCGGCAACAGCCAGAACTGAAAGCCTAGCGCCCAACCGAGCATCGCGATCCACACGAGGATCACCAGCGTGCGTGAGGCCAACGTAGGCGAGGCGATAAGGTCGCGCCTTGCGTTCTCCAGCGCACCCGGCCTGAACCATGTTGCAAGCGGGTGCTCCTGTCCCGCGTGCCTGACGACTTCGCCGAGAATCTCAGGGAGGTTCGTGCCGAAAACGCGCGCCACGATTTCCGTTCTGCTGGTCTTGGCCTGGATCACTAGCCGGGTAACATCGGGCGCGTCAAGCCCAGGTTCGCCGAGCACGACCGCGTCAATCTGGGCCCAGGCGATGCGCCGCGGTGTACGGCTCTTGTCCAACCCGGAAACGCCCTGCGGATCGAGAGACCAGGCGTCCCGGGAGAATAGCCAGTACATGACGCACCCGGCGACCAGGGAGACCGTCGCGAAGACTGCCGCCAGGATCCCAAGCAGCTTGAGAATGCCGGAGAGAGGAATTCCCATGAGCACGATGCCCAGGGCGAACGGCAAGAAAAAGGCGATCGTGGTCAGGCCAACCGAAATCGCGGCCATGCGTATGCAGTCGGAGAAGGCGGGCCGGACAATCACCGAGGCAGCATAAAGCGCCCTTAGCGACCCTGAAATACTCGTGGCGAAGTATTTGGTGCCGAGGAGAGGACTTGAACCTCCACGGGGTTGCCCCCACTGGCACCTGAAGCCAGCGCGTCTACCAATTCCGCCACCTCGGCACGAGGGAAAAGCAGGGGAACCCTGCTGAGCGGGACGCGAAGAATACGGCCGCCGTGTATCCTTGTCAACGCGGCCGGACAAGTTTCCGGGCGCCATTCATCATGGACCCCAGGAAGCACATATGAAACGTACCGGACGGCGTGGTGGCACGCCGACTCGACCCCGCGATGGCAAGCCTGACGGCGAGCGTTATCGCGTCGCCATCCCCTCCCGCGAGGAGGTGTTGAAAGCGCTGGAGCAGGCCGGACGGCCGCTGGCGCCGAAGGCACTGCACCAGGCGCTGGGCATCGAGGACGACGAGGTGCGCGGCGCGCTGGGCAATCGCCTGCGCGCCATGATCCGTGACGGCCAGATCATCGCCAACCGGCGCGGTGATTACTGCCTGGTCGGGCACATCGGCCTGGTCACCGGCATCGTCACCGGCCACCGGGACGGCTACGGCTTTGTCTCTCCGGACGCGGGCGGCGAGGACATCTACCTCTCGCCGCGCGAGATGCGCGAGGTCATGCACGGGGACAAGGTCGCGGTGCGCATCGCCCGCACCGACGCGCGTGGCCGCGCGGAGGGCAAGCTGGTCGAGGTCCTCGCTCGCAACACTTCCGAAATCGTGGGGCGCTACGTGCGCGAGAGCGGCATCGGCTTCGTGGTGCCGGACAACCGCCGTTTCAGCCAGAGCATCGCGGTGCCGCCGCGCGACGCCAAGGGCGCCCGCCCCGGCGACATCGTGGTGGTGGAACTGACCGACCCCCCGAGTCGCGACACCCAGCCGGTCGGCCGCGTGGTGGAGAACCTCGGCGAGGCCGGCGGTCCGGGCATGGAAACCGAGATCGCCATGCGCGCCCACGGCTTGCCGTTCCGCTGGCCGGAGGAGGCGCTCGAGGAGGCCGAGGCCTGGGGCGACCGCGTCAAGCCGTCCGCGAAGCGCGGTCGGCTGGACCTGCGTGAAGTGCCGCTGGTCACCATCGACGGCGCCGATGCCAAGGACTTCGACGATGCCGTGTGGTGCGAGCGCGCCGGCAAGGGCTGGCGCCTGCTGGTGGCCATCGCCGACGTGTCGCACCATGTCCCGGCGGACGGCCCGCTGGATACTGAGGCGCGCGAGCGCGGCACCTCGGTGTATTTCCCGCGCCGCGTGATCCCGATGCTGCCGGAGAGCCTGTCGAACGGGCTGTGTTCGCTCAACCCCGGCGTGGACCGGCTGTGCATGGTGTGCGAGATGGAGGTGGGGCCGACCGGCAAGGTGCGCGCCGCCACTTTTCACGAGGGCCTGATGCGTTCGCATGCGCGCCTCACGTATGACGATGTTGCGGGCATCCTGGTGGAAGGCGACCCGGGACTGCGGCGCCGCCACGAGAAGCTGCTGCCGCATCTCGAAGCACTGCACGAGCTGTGGCGGGCGCTGGCGAAGGCCAGGGCGCGGCGCGGTGCGGTCGATTTCGACCTGCCCGAAGTGGTGCTGCGTTTCGACCCCAAGGGACACATCGCGCGCATCGAGCCGCGCCACCGCAACGACGCTCACCGCATCATCGAGGAATGCATGATCGCGGCCAACGTCGAGGCGGCGCGTTTTCTCGAAAAGGCCAAGATCCCCACGCTCTACCGGGTGCACGCGCCGCCCGAGGAGGACCGGCTCAACGCCCTGCGGGAGTTCCTCGGCGCCTTCGGCCTCAAGCTGC
>CAYPTW010000123.1:0-6517 GCA_964413755.1 uncultured Thioalkalivibrio sp.
CCTCGGCCTCCGTGGCGGAGTCGAAGCGCGCGAAGACGCAGCCGCCGGTGCCGGTCAGCCTTGCCCCGTCGCGGGCCCGTGGCGCCAGCCAGTCCAGCGCCGCCCCGACTTCCGGGTAGAGGCGCCGCACGACCGGCTCGCAATCATTCCGCCCACCGGCCGAAACAAAGCCCTTAATTGTCGTTTTTGGGGTATCACGTGTCAATTCAGGGTCGCTGAACACACGTGCCGTGGAGACCGTGCAAGCCGGGCATACCACCAGGTACCAGGCCGGCGGCAGGGCCAGCGGGGTGAGCTTCTCTCCCACCCCTTCCGCCCAGGCCGTGCGCCCGTGCACGAATACCGGCACGTCGGCGCCGAGTTCCAGCCCCAGCGCGGCGAGCCGCTCATCCGACCAGCCCAGACCCCAGAGCCGGTTCAGGGCCACCAGCGTGGTGGCAGCGTCCGAACTGCCGCCGCCCAGCCCGCCGCCGAGGGGGATGCGTTTCCGCACGCGGATTTCGGCACCCTGGCGGCAACCCGCAGCCGCCTGCAGGCAGCGCGCCGCCCGCACCACGAGGTCGGCCTCGGGCGCGACGCCGGCAGCTCCCTCCGGCCTGAGGATGCTGCCGTCCGCGCGCGGCTCGACCAGGATCTCGTCGCCATAGTCCAGCAGCTGGAACACGGTCTGCAGCTCGTGGTAGCCGTCGGGGCGCCGGCCGGTGACGTGCAGGAAGAGGTTCAGCTTGGCCGGCGCCGGCCACGCCGGGCTCATCGCTGCGCCAGGGTGCCCGCGCCCGGGATGTCCCAGCGGTCGGTCATCACCCGGATGCGCACGTCCCCGCGTTCCATGTCGAGGCGACGCGGCAGCAGCAGGCCCTCGGCCTCGCCGTAGCTGTCGTAGCGCACCAGCCAGCCGGCCTGCTCCATGCTGTCCAGCAGTCCGTCCGCATCCGGCACTTCGTTCGCCGGCAGGCCGGGGTCGGACACGCCGAGGATCCAGTAGCGCATGCTGTGCACCGGCAGGCTCCAGCCGAATCGCTCGCTCATTTCCTTTTCCGGGTCGCGCAGCAGCAGCTCGTCGCCGGAGGTCGTCTTCACGCGCAGCTGTTGCGGATCGCCGTGAATGCGGAAGCCGCCGAAGCCGAACGGCCCGCGGAAACGGAAATCCACGATGTCGTCGTTCTGTTCCCACGACACCGTGCCGCTGTAGCCGCGCCGACCCGTGTTCAGCGCCAGCCGCCCTTCCATGCGGAACTCTTCAATTTCGCGCAGCATTTCCCGCCTTTCCAACCAGTCTACTCCCGGCGCCCGCGGCCGCTCTGCCGGCCCTGCACAAGCCGTCACCAGCGCGGCCAGGACCGGGATTATAAGAAACCGGCCGCTACCGCGGCCAAACGCCCGACAGTGTACTGCAAGGCGCAGCATGACTCAGGGGTCCAGCCGGCCCATGGTGTCGAGCAGGATGCTGCTGCCGGGGAATTCGACCAGGGCTTCCAGCCAGGCGGCACGCGCGTCGTCCTTGCGCCCGAGCGCCCACAGGACTTCGCCCAGGTGCGCGGCGATCTCGGGATCGTTCTGCAACATGAGGGCGCGCTCCAGGTACGGCAGAGCCTGTTCGGGCCGGCCCAGGCGATACAGCACCCAGCCCATGCTGTCGAGCACCGCGGGATTCTCCGGGTCCAGCGCGAGCGCGCGGCTGATCAGCTCGAAGGCCTCGTCATGTCGCTCGGTCAGGTCCGCCAGCGTGTAACCGAGAGCGTTCAGGGCCGCGGGATCCTCCGGTCGCAAGTCGACGATATGGCGGAAGTCGGCCACTGCAGCATCGACGCGGCCCAGCTCGACGCCGAGCATGCCGCGTGCGTAGCGCAGGCCGACCTCGTCCGGACGACGCTCGAGCAGCGCGCCATAGACGTCAAAGGCCTCTTCCGGTCGCCCCAGCCGCGACAGGAGCTCTGCACGCGCCACCCCGAGCTCGACGTCCGCGCCCGGGTTGCGCTGGGCGAACAGCTCGAGGTGTTGCAGCGCCAGCTCGGGCCGGCCCATGCGGAACATCAGCAACGCCAGCCGCACCTGCGCGGTGACGAGATGCTCCCCGGCGTCCACGCGCGAGTACAGCCGCGCTGCCTCTTCGACCTTGCCTTCCTGCTCTGCCAGGCCGCCCAGGTAGAACAAGGCGTCGTTCGTGTACTGCCCGTGAGCCAGCAGCGCCATGAAGGCGCGGCGGGCCTCTGCCGCCCGACCCGCATGGAACTCCAGGTACCCCAGCGCACGCAGCGCCTCCGGATCCGCGGGCGCCTGGTCCAGCACTTCTTCCAGCACCACCCGCGCTTCATCCCCGCGCTCCGCGTTGATCAGGATCGTGGCGCGTTCCAGGAGTAATTCACGGCTTGCCGCAGCCTCGTGGCGGGCCAGCCAGTCGAGTGCGGCCTCGGTCTCGCCGGCGGCATCGAGGGCGCGTGCGTACAGGAGCGCCGCGTCCACCCAACCGGGCTCCAGCGCCAGGGCGCGTTGCGCAGCGGCACGGGCGGCTTCCGTCTCGCCGGCGCGCAGGGCCAGGTAGCTCTCCACGTAGGCCGCACTCGGGTCTTCGGGGTATTCGGCGGTGACCGCGGACATCGCCTCGAGCGCCACGCGCGGATCACGCGCCTCGCCGGCCAGCGGCAACAGGGCCAGGAAGGCACGTCCGCCATCGCCACCCTCAGCGCGCAGGCGCGCGAACCCTGCGGCGGCTGCCGCAGGCCGGCCGAGCGCAAGATTGGCGCGCACCAGCAGGCGCTGCGGATGCAGGGAATCAGGGGCCCTGTCGGCCCACAGTCCGGCCGCTTCCAGGGCTTCCTCCGGGGTGCCGTAGGCAGCGGTGAAGCGGGCTGCGCGTTCCGCCACTGCGGCATCCGTACTCGCGCGCGCCGCGCGCAGGAACTCGGTGGCGGCCAGCGCGGGTTTCTCCCGCTGCAACGCCAGGTCCCCCATGAAAAGGTGATAATCGGGTTCACCCGGGCGACCGAAATCGGGTGCGGCCTGGTCCGCCTCGGACGTGTCCGGGGCCGGCCCGGCGCAGGCGGCGAGCGTCAGCAGGAGGGGTAGGATCAGTAGTCTCATGGCGTCTGGGAGGCTCTCGGAAAGCCACTATACCCCATGAAAACAAAGCTCCGTGAAGATGCGTCGCTTGTCACCGCGGTACGGCTTACCGGACAATTACCCGTCATCCCCACCGGGCGAAAGCGCTTCATAACCTGATGTCCCTCAAAGTCCTCGGCGTCAATCATCGCTCGGCTCCCGTCGAGATACGCGAGAAGCTGGCCTTCAACCCGGAGCGGTTGCCGGTGGCGCTGCAGGAACTCGTGCGCCTGCCGCAGGTGGACGAAATCCTCATCGTCTCCACCTGTAACCGCACCGAGTTCTACGGGCACTGCGCGGACAAGGGGCTGGTGCAGGTGCGTGAGTGGCTCAACGATTATCACCACCTGGGCGAGCGCGCCAACGATTGCCTGTACCAGCTGGAGAACCAGCTGGCCGTGAGCCACACCTTCACGGTGGCCTGCGGCCTGGACTCCGCCGTGCTGGGCGAGCCGCAGATCCTCGGACAGATGAAAGAGGCCTACCGCATCGCCACCGAGGCGGGCAGCGCGGGCCCGATGCTGCATTCGCTGTTCCAGCAGGCGTTCTCCGTCGCCAAGATGGTGCGCACGGATACCGAGATCGGCGCCTCCGCAGTCTCGGTCGCCTTCGCCGCCGTCAACCTGGCGCGGCAGATCTTCGCCGACTTCTCGCAGCACTCGGCGCTGCTGGTGGGCGCCGGCGAGACCATCGAGCTGGTGGCACAACACCTGACGGGCCGCGGCATCGGCCGCATCGTGATCGCCAACCGGAGCATCGAGCGCGCGCGCAAGCTGGCCCAGGAACACAAGGGCTTCGCCATCGAGCTCGGCGAAATCCCCGACCACCTGCCCGCAGCCGACATGGTCATCTGCTCCACTGCGAGCCCCGACCCCCTGATCACCAAGTCCATGGTCCAGGCCGCCCTGAAGGCACGCAAGCGCAAGCCGATCTTCATGGTCGACCTGGCCGTGCCGCGCGACGTCGAGCCCGAAGTGTCCGAGCTCGAGGACGTGTATCTCTACACCGTCGACGACCTGCAGGGCGTGGTGGACGAGAACATCAAGGCGCGCGAGGAAGCCGCAGCGCACGCCCGCCGCCTCATCGACGTCGAGGTGCTGCGCTTCACCCAGACGCTGAAGACGCGCGACGCGGCCCCGACCATCCGCTCCGTGCGCAGCCGCGCGGAAGAGATCCGCAACGCCGTCAACGCGCAGGCGCAGCGCATGCTCGAATCCGGCCGCTCGCCCGCGGAGGTGATGGACTTCCTTTCCAAGACCCTCACCAACAAGCTCATGCACCTGCCCAGCGTCAGCATGCGGCGGGCGGGCGAGGAAGGCGACCAGGAACTGCTCGACGCCGCACGCCGCCTGTTCGGCCTCGAAGCCGACAGAGAGTGAAAGACTCCATCATCAGCAAGCTGGCGGGCCTGGTGGACCGTCACGAGGAAGTCGCCGCGCTGCTGTCGGACCCGGACACCATCGGCGACCAGGCCCGCTTCCGTGAGCTGTCACGCGAGTACGCGCGGCTCGAGCCCGTGGTGAGCGATTACCGGGCCTGGCGCCGGGCCCGGGCGGAGCAGGAATCGGCCGCAGAGATGGCGGACGATCGCGACCCGGAGCTGCGTGCCATGGCCGCGGAGGAACTGGTCGGCCTGGAGACGCGCCTGGAGGACCTCGAGGTGGCGCTGAAGAAGCACCTCGTGCCGCGCGACCCGCTGGACGACGCCAACATCTTCCTGGAGATCCGCGCCGGCACGGGGGGCGACGAGGCCGCGATATTCGCCGGCGACCTGTTCCGCATGTACAGCCGCTATGCCGAGCGCATGGGCTGGAGCATGGAAATCCTTTCCGCCAGCGAGGGCGAGCACGGCGGCTACCGCGAAATCATCAGCCGCGTGGTCGGCCACGGCGTGTACTCCCGGCTCAAGTTCGAGTCCGGCGCCCACCGCGTGCAGCGCGTGCCGGAAACGGAATCCCAGGGTCGCATCCACACCTCGGCCTGTACCGTTGCAGTGTTGCCGGAGCCGGAGGAAATGGAAGAGATCGAGATCAACCCGGCCGAGCTGAGGGTCGACACCTACCGCGCCTCCGGCGCGGGCGGCCAGCACGTCAACAAGACGGATTCGGCGGTGCGCATCACGCATCTGCCCACGGGCATCGTGGTGGAGTGCCAGGACGAGCGCTCACAGCACAAGAACCGGGCACGCGCCATGTCCCTGCTGCAGGCGCGCCTGATGGACGCGGAGCGGGGCCGGCGCGAAGCGGCGCAGGCCCAGAGCCGCCGCCTGCAGGTCGGCTCGGGCGACCGTTCCGAACGCATCCGCACTTATAATTTTCCCCAGGGCCGCGTCACCGACCACCGTGTCAACCTGACCCTGTACCGCTTGGAAGACATCCTGGCCGGCGACCTGGACCAGGTCATCGGGCCGCTGGCGGACGAATACCAGGCCGACCAGCTCGCCGCCCTGGCCGAGTGAACACAGCAGAGGAAGGCGCATGGGAGTCCTGCCCACCGTACTCGACGCTATCGGCGCGACACCGCTGATCCGCCTGCGCGGCCCGTCCGAGGAGACCGGCTGCGAGATTCTCGGCAAGGCCGAGTTCATGAACCCGGGCGGCTCGGTGAAGGACCGGGCGGCACTCGGCATCGTGCGCGACGCCGAGACCCGCGGTCAGCTCAGGCCGGGCGGGGTCATCGTCGAGGGCACGGCGGGCAACACGGGCATCGGCCTCGCGCTGGTGGGCAATGCGCTGGGTTATCGCACCGTCATAGTGATGCCTGCCACCCAGAGCCAGGAGAAGATCGACACCCTGCGCGCCTACGGCGCCGAGGTGCGGCTCGTGCCGGCCGTCCCCTACAAGAACCCGGAGAACTACGTCCACGTCTCGCAGCGCCTGGCCGAAGAGCTGGCGGCGCGCGAGCCGAACGGCGCGCTGTGGGCCAACCAGTTCGACAACACCGCGAATTACGCCTTCCACCTCACCACCACCGGGCCGGAGATCTGGCAGCAGACCGATGGCCGCATCGACGGCTTCATTTGCGCGGTGGGTACGGGCGGCACCCTCGCCGGCGTCGGCCGCGCCCTCAAGGCGCGCGACATGCGCGTGCAAGTCGGCCTCGCCGACCCGGCCGGCTCGGCGCTCTACAACTACTTCACGCACGGCGAGCTGAAGTCCGAGGGGAATTCGATCACCGAGGGGATCGGCAACGGGCGGGTGACGAAGAACCTGGCCGAGGCCGTGGTCGACCATGCCTTCCAGGTGCCGGACACCGAATCGATCCCGCTGGTGTTCCGCCTGCTGCAGGAGGAAGGCCTGCTGCTGGGCGGCTCCAGCGGCGTCAACGTGGCCGGGGCGATCCGCCTGGCAAAGAAGCTGGGGCCCGGCCACACCATCGTGACCATCCTGTGCGACTCGGGCCTGCGCTACCGCCAGCG
>CAYPTW010000124.1:0-6397 GCA_964413755.1 uncultured Thioalkalivibrio sp.
TAGCGCCACGCCAGCACCAGCATCGGCACCAGCAGCAGGCACGGCCAGGCCACGAAGGCCAGCTTGAGTCCCAGCGCCGCCTGCGCTGACATCACGTCCTTTGCCGTAAAACCGAACAGCGTCGGGATCGCCAGCGCGATGGCGCCGCCCACGCCCTGGTTGAGCTTGGTCACCAGCGCCTGGAAGCTGAAGAAGATCGCCGCGCGGTCCTGCCGGTTACGCCAGATGTCGTAGTCCACGATGTCTGCCAGCAGCGACGGCAGGGCGATGGACGAGAGGCCGAGGAAGAAACCGAAGCTGGTCATGATCGCCATCATCGGTCGCAGCGACGCGGGCCCGGGTTCCAGCGCGGGGACGCACAGCAGCGTGAGGATCATGCCGCCGGCCGCCGCCGCCCAGGCCCGATGCTTGTCGATGCGGCGCATCACCTGCAGCCACAAGGGCATGCCCAGCGCCATCGCCAGCGTCATCGGCAGGGCGATGTGCGGCACTTTGTCTGGCAGGCCCAGGTACTGGCTGGTGTAAATCACGAACAGGCTGGCGACGGCGCCCGTGGCGAGCCCGAACAGCACCTGCGTGACGAGGAAGTAGCGCAGCGGCGGGTTGTCGCGCAGCGCCCGCCACAGGTCGCCCGGGCGCACCGGCCGCGCCCGCACGCGCCGCGCCGGCTCGACCACGCTGAAGCACATCAGGGCCACGGCAAGCGGCAGCCCGAGCATGATGAACAGGGCCAGCACGCGCATCACGGACGGGCTGAACTCCGTCGTGCCGCCCACCAGGATCATCGGCGCCGCCATGAACAGGATGCCGCCGGCAAAGCCCAGCAACTGTCGCCACAGCATGATCCGCGAGCGCTCGTGGTAGCCGGTAGACAGCTCGGCCGCCATGGCCGTGTGCGGGATTTCCACCAGCGTCCAGCCGAGCGTCACCAGCAGGTACCAGCCCAGCAGGTGCGCCAGGCCGGTGTCGGCGGCGGGGTTGAACAGGAACCAGGTGCCGGCGGCGACCACCACCGCGCCGAGCACCATCCAGGGCTTGCGCGTGCCGGACCGGTCGGACAGGTAACCGATGAGCGGATCGGTGATCCCGTCGAACAGGCGCGCGACGAAGGTGGCGGTGGCCAGCCCCGCCAGCGTCACCGCGCTGTATTCGAGATAGAAGTTGGGCAGGATCGCCGCAGTCGGCGACATCAGCATGGACAGGGGAAGATTGACCAGACCGAACAGGATCAGGAGCGGGGTCGGGAGGCGGGAATGGGGGCTCATAACGACCGTTTCTGCGCTCTTACGGCCTGCATCAGGCATCAGGAATCCGCTGCCTAAGCGGTGACAAACCTTAAGCAAAACAGCGGGTTGCAACCCACTTTCAAGAGGCTAGACTGTAGCGGTTAAGCAACGAGTCTAGCAACTTGGGGAGAAACATGAGACATGGACGCACATTCATCGCGGCGCTGGCCGCTTGTCTTGTCGCATTGCCGGCGGCCGTCCCGGCCGAGGAAGAGGGCATCGAGTTCGGTGGCGCGGTCCGCCTGAACTACGCCTGGCGCGACTACGACGACACCAATAAGGACCGGGGGGGCGACTTCGAGCTCGAGCTGTTCCGCATCAACGCCCGCGGCACCGTCGGCGAGGTGATACTCGACGCGGAGTGGCGCCGCTACAACGACTTCCAGGCCATCCACCACGCCTGGGTCGGTTACAAGTTCGACGACAGCAAGCACGTGGAGCTGGGTATCACGCAGGTGCCCTTCGGCATCCTGCCCTACGCCTCGCACAGCTTCTGGTTTGGTGGCACCTACTACCTGGGCTTCGAGGACGACTACGACACGGGCGTGAAGTTCGTCCACGATGCCGGCGACTGGGATTTCCATTACGCCTTCTTCAAGAACCCGGAATACGCTAACGACGGTCGCGCCGACCGCTATTCCTTCGACCTGGTCACCGGTGGCGATCAGCAGAACGAGGAAATCAACCAGCTCAACTTCCGCGCCGCACGCACGCTCAGCCACGACGAGAACAGCAGCACGGAAATCGGACTGAGCCTCGAAGCGGGCCAGCTCTACAACACCATCACCGAGGACAACGGCGACCGCTGGGCCGTGGCCGCGCACATGAACGGCAACTACGGCAAGTGGAACCTCCAGCTGCAGGGCGTAGCGTACGAGTTCAACCCGGAGAACCCGGTGGGCGTATCGGACGACTTCGTGCAGTACGGCGCTTTCGCCTTCCCCTTCCTGGCTGCCGCCAAGGGCACGATCTACTCGGCCAACGTGGCGCGCTCCTTCGATCTCGACTGGGGTCCGGTCACCGGTGTCACCTGTTACAACAACCTGACCTACATCGATCCGCGCGTGGACAACTCGTCCGAATCGATCCAGAACGTCACCGGCTGCGCCTTCTCGGCCGGCGGGTTGTACACCTACGTCGACTGGATCGCGGGCAAGAACATGTGGTTTGCCGGCGGCGACGGTATCGGCCTGAACGGCGCCTCCGCCGAGCGGTGGCGCTCCCGGCTGAACATCAACCTGGGCTACTACTTCTAAGCCACGGTCAGTTCAGCGCGCCGCCGCAGCTGGAACCCTGGCCGGCGGTGCAGCCGTAACAGTGCTCCCCCACCGCGATGCGGCGGGGGAGCTTTTTTTCGGACCCCAGCAGGTCGCGCAGGTGGGGCCGGTCCCCACCCTCGCCGACCGGCAGGTCGAGCATCTGGTTGAAGTCGCAGTCGTAGAGATAGCCGCGGTAGTCGACGCTCAACAGGTTGCGGCACATGACGCCCTTCAGGTTGTCCGCGCGATAGGCGTTCTTCAGCAGCGCCATGTAGTCGTCGTACTGTCCCTTGGACAGCAGGATGGCGCCGAAGCGCTTGATGGGCATGTTGGTGATGGTGAACAGGGCATTGAACCGGATGCCGAACTCGTCTCCCAGCAGGCGCTTGTAGTCGGCTTCGAGCGCCTGCTGCGGCGGCGGCAGCGAGGGTCCGAGCGGGTTGTAGACCAGGTTCATCTCCAGTCCCGTCCCGGGCTGGCCGTAGCCGAGCGAGTTGAGTTCCTGCAGGGCGCTGATGGACGACTCGAACACGCCGTTGCCGCGCTGCGCATCCACGTTCTCTTTCGAGTAGCAGGGCAGCGAGGCGATCACCTCGACGCGGTGCTCCGCCAGGAAGGGGCCCACCCACTCATAACCCGGCTCGCGCATGATGGTCGGGTTGAGGCGGTCCATGACGTGAATGCCGCGCGCGCGCGCCGCGCGCACCAGCCAGCGAAACTCCGGGTTCATTTCCGGCGAGCCGCCGGTCAGGTCCAGCGTGCCCACGCCGTGGCCTTGTGCGACCTCCAGCGCCAGCTCCATGGTGGCGCGATCCATCAGTTCCTTGCGCGTCGGCCCCGCGTTCACGTGGCAGTGCACGCAGGCCAGGTTGCACAGGTAGCCCAGGTTCAGCTGCAGCGTGTCCAGGCGCTCGCGCCGGATGCCGGGGAAGTCCGTTTCCAGCAGCAGTGGCAGCGTGTCACGCATGGGGCTCTCCGTCGGCAGCGCCGCCCCGCGGGCCGGAGTGCGGCGTCGGGCGGAAGGGGTTGAGCAACAAAGAGACCAGTCCCTGCTCGCGTGGTTCCCGCCAGGTCTCCAGGCCGATCGGCATGCGGCGCTCGTCCTCGGCCGGCGCCACGGTGTAGCTGCGGAACAGGCGGTCCCATAGCGACAGGTGAAAGCCGTAGTTGCTGTCCGTCTCCACGCGACGCGTGGAGTGGTGGATGCGGTGCATCGAGGGCGTGACGAACACCCAGCGCAGGCGGCGGTCCAGCGCCCGGGGCAGGGCTATGTCGGTGTGGGTGAATAGCGCGCCGAGGCTGAGCAGGACCTCGAAGGCGAGCACCGCGGCGGGGTGCGGCGCGAACAGGGAGATCAGCGCCAGCTTGAAGCCCATGGAAAGCGCGATCTCCAGCGGGTGGAAGCGCACGCCCGTGGTGACGTCGAAGGCGGTATCGCAGTGGTGCACGCGGTGCAGCCGCCACAACAGCGGAATGGCATGCATGAGGCGGTGCTGCCAATAGATGGCGACGTCCAGCAGCAGGACGGCGACGACAATTTCCAGCCACGCCGGCCAGGCCAGCAGGCCGAACAGGCCGCCGCCGTGCACCTGTACGGCCCAGGCCACCGCCAGCACCGGAAAGCCGACGCGCAGGATGCCGGTGCTGATGGCCACCATGCCGAGGTTCACGAGTTGCCTTCGCGCCGGGCGCCCGTCGCCGCGCGCCGGCCAGCGCCACTGCGCCAGCAGCAGCACCACCAGCAGCAGGACAAAAGCGCCGAGGCGTATGGCCGCCTCGCTGAGTTCGAAATTCATGTGTTCAGGGTCGTCGATATCTGTCGGTACACGCAAGCAGTTCGCTGCGCGGCGGTTGATCGGATTGCCCCGGCGGCCGAGGCTCCTGTCGTTCGCTCCGGCATGGCATGCTTGCGGCGTGACCATCCCGAAGACCATAGGCACGCCGCTGCGGGACCCCTGGTTTCTCGCCGCCCTTGCCGCGGGTCCGGCGGCCTGGGCGCTGCTGGCGTTGTGGCTGCCGGTCGTCGATCCGGGCTGGCCGGCGGCGCGTCCGTTACAGTTCCTGGCGCTGGTGCTGCTCTACCCGGTGCTGGAGGAGCTGGTGTTCCGCGGCCTGCTGCAGGGGTGGCTGCTGCGGCGCGGCTGGGGGTCCCGCCGCGCCGGGCCGGTCACTGCCGCCAACCTTGCCGCTGCGCTGGCCTTCGCGGCCGCGCACCTGTTGCGGGTCTCGCCGGCCTGGGCCGCCGCCGTGTTCCTGCCGGGACTGGTGTTCGGCTACTTTCGCGAGCGGCACGGCATCGGGGCGGCAATCGCCCTGCACGCGTGGTACAACGCCGGCTTCGTCTGGCTGTTCCACGCATAAAAGAAGGGGCGTCCTTGCGGACGCCCCTCCCTCGCCTCAGCCGAGCCTACAGGGGGAAGCTCAGCAGACAGGCATCCTGCGCCGCCGCATGAGGTACAGCAGGCTGAGAGATGCCAGCAGCAACAGGGTCGGATCGACCTTGTCGCCTGTCCCGATCGTGCACCCGCCGGAGCTGCTGCTCGTAGCGGGAGGTGGGGTCACGGGCGGGTTGTAGACGGCCGGGGCGCCCGGATCAACGATGATCCCGTTCACTGCCAGGTCGTCGTCCCCGTTCTCGCCATCGGTCAGCACGTAGGTGATCGTGTTGCCGTCGATGGTGGCCGGGACGCTGTACCAGTGCTCCGTCCCGTCTTCATGCGTGGGACCGAACTTCCAGTAGCTCGTGCCTGCCGGCAGCGGGTCGGGGAAGGTCAAGGTCACTTCGATCTGCCCGCCAAGGTCGACGCGCTCGACCGTGAACTCCAGCACGCCGTACGGGAGGTTGTAGCCTTGCAGCTGCACCGGGTAGTCGCTCGGGGACTTCCAGATCGGGTCGACCAGCACTGCTTCGGACTGCTCGTCCGGGATTACCGTCAGCTGCGACTGCTTGCCGCTGAGGACGGTTTCGACCGCCTGCGTGTCGCCGCGGACCACGCCGCTGCGGAACATGGCGTGCTTGAAAGTGCCGTCGTAGCCGGACCAGACCGTAGAGCTTGCCCGTCCGTCGGGCCGCAGCTTGATCTGGGTCTCGAAGTCCTCGAACTCGTCGGTCACGCCGTACAGCGCATCACCTGCGGTGATGGCCTTGGGCGCCGAGAAGCTTGCGCCGGCGTCAAATGTGACCGCCATGTAGATGTCGAAGTCTCCGGCTTCGTCGTACCCGAGGACGTTGTTCTGCAGGCCGTAGGCCACGTAGATCACGTCCGAGTTCTGGCAGTCGGTGGGGTCGGTTGCACACTTCGGCCCGCTGCCGGGCGTCGGCACGATGCGCGGCTCTTTCACGGTGTAGCCGGAGTCGGCCGTCACCGCCGGGGTGAGATTGACTGCGTTCGTCCAGGTGGCTCCGCCGTCAGTCGAGCGACGCACCATGAAGTTGTACGGCGCCTCGGTGTCGAGGAGCTGGAAGCGCGCCAGGTCGGGCACGTAGCTGAAGCCGATCAGCACCAGGTCACCGCGCATCATGCCGCGATGCGCCAGCGCGTTCTCCAGCATGTTGGCGCCGGTGTCGATGGACTCGAACATCTGGCCGGTGCCGGGTACGCCGCCGATCTCGCGGGTCCCGCTGAAGTTCATGGCCGGGGCATTCATCGTCATGTACATGGGATCGAGGTCGTCCATGATGCTGACGCGGCAGTTCTCGACGTCCACCGCAGGCTGCAGGTTCTCCGGCATGAAGCCGCCGACAGCGCGGCGCAGCATGATGTCGGATTCGCCGCCCTGGGTGAAGTTGCCCTGCTTGTAGATGAACAGCAATGGCACTTCGTTGGTCGCCGCGGACTGCACCAGGAAGCG
>CAYPTW010000125.1:0-6369 GCA_964413755.1 uncultured Thioalkalivibrio sp.
TGCCGGCGCCGGGCTTCCTCGAAGGCCTGCGCGAGGTGTGCGACCAGCACGGCGCCGTGCTGATCTTCGACGAGGTGATGACCGGCTTCCGCGTGGCGCGCGGCGGCGTGCAGGAGATCTCCGGCGTCAAGCCCGACCTCACCACGCTGGGCAAGATCATCGGCGGCGGCATGCCGGTGGGCGCCTTCGGCGGCAAGCGCGAGGTGATGGAGCAGATCGCCCCGCTGGGCCCGGTCTACCAGGCCGGCACGCTGTCCGGTAACCCCGTCGCCATGCATGCCGGCATCGCCACCCTCGACCGCCTGCAGCCCGAACTTTACAAGGAACTCGGCGCCCGCACCGAGCGCCTCGTTAGCGGTATCCAGGCTGCAGCAGACGCGGCCGGGATTCCCTTCACCGGGCACTCCGTAGGCGGCATGTTCGGGCTGTTCTTCAGCGGCGATGGACCGATCCAGACCTTCGCCCAGGTGATGGCCTGCGACCAGGAACGCTTCAAGGCCTTCTTCCACGGCATGCTGGACGAGGGTGTTTACCTCGCCCCCTCTGCCTTCGAGGCGGGTTTCGTGTCCCTCGCGCATACGGACGAGGACATCGACGCCACCATCGCAGCAGCCGGACGGGTGATGCAGAAGCTGAAAGGCTGACCGGCCCACCTCGCGCCCGTGACCTCAGCGGCGCCTCAGCCGCAGCGCCGCGGGATGTCATCGCCTCACCGAGGGAGATAAAGATTTCCGAGCGAGGGGAGGCGATGACAGCCCGCGAGCGCGGTCGGGGCAGAGGCGGGGACGACCGACGGCGTCAGGGTCAGGCGCCGCGCTCCTGCCCGCACGACCAGCAACTCTCGAAGCTCGAGGCGTTCACCTCGCCACAGCCGGCGCAGGTCCACTCATCTTCCGCCGGGCGCTCGCTGCGGTAACGCTCCAGCACGGCCTGCGCCGCCGCACGGTCGCGCGCCGCCACCAGCAGCCGCACATCGCAGACCTTGGGCACGCCGCTGTAGCCGCCCACCAGGTCCGCCCCGGTCACCGTGGCGGCGATCCCCTCGCTCTCGAGCAAGCCCTGCAGCAAGGCCGCCTCGATGGGGTCGGTGCCGCGCTGTACGCACACCAGCGTGCGGCCGTCCCTCGAACTGTCACCGCCGGAACCGCCCACCTCAGCGCCCGAGGCTCTTCAGCAGCGGCTCCAGGTACTCGAGCCGTTTCACCGGGTCGAACAGCTCCAGGCAGTGTTGCTTTTGTTCCAGGTCGATAGGCAGCAGCTCGGCGAGGCGGCAACCCACCCACCCGGCATCGTCGAATTCAGGCTCGACGTGCTGGTACTGCGGACCGAGATCCTCGAACACGCTCTCCAGCAGGCGCGCCATGTCGGCGAAGCGCGACGGCAGCGCGACCACCGGCTCGTCTTCCAGCAGTTCCACCATGCCGACATTCAACCCGTCGGCCTGGCGCGACACCGAGCGCACCATGAAACGCATGCTGCCGAGCACGACGATGCCGAGCGTGCCGTCCGGCAGCTGGTCGAAATCGATGATTTTCGCCACCGTGCCGAAGTCATGCATCGTGGCGGTGCTGGTCTCCTCGCCGCTGCGGATGAGCGTCACGCCGAAGCCGACGCCGGTCTTCATGCAACGCCCGATCATGTCCACGTAGCGCGGCTCGAAAATCCTCAGCGGCAGCGGGCCGCCCGGAAACAGCACGGTCTGCAAGGGGAACAGGGGCAGCTCGAGCGGGGCGCTCATGACTCGCCTTCCGTGCCCCAGGGCGTCACCAGGTGTTGCGGCAGCCCGAGGTGGTCGAGCACCCGGGCGACGACGAAATCCACCAGCGCGTCCACCGTCTGCGGGCGATGGTAGTAGCCCGGGTTGGCCGGCATGATGACCGCCCCCGCGCGCGCCAGGGTCAGCATGTTCTCCAGGTGGATGGCGGAGAAGGGCGTCTCGCGCACCACCAGGAGCAGCGGCCGCCGCTCTTTCAGCACCACGTCGCCGGCGCGCTCGATCAGGCTGCGGCTGGCGCCCGTCGCCAGCGCCGAGACGGTGGCCGTGGTGCAGGGACAGACCACCATGGCGTCCGGCGCCGCGGAGCCGCTCGCCACGGGCGCAGTCCACTCCTCCCGGCCATAGACCTGCAGCTGCGCCTCGTCCACGCCGTGCCGCGCGCAGAAAAAGCGGCGCATGTCCGCGCTGCGCGCCGGCAGCGCCAGGTCGGTCTCCATGCCGATCACCACTTGCGCCGGCTTCGAGATCATCAGGCTCACGCGGCAGCCGCCCGCGAGCAGGCACTCCAGCAGGCGCAGTCCGTACTGCGCCCCCGAAGCCCCGGTCATCGCCAACGCCACATGCAGACTCATTCTTCCTCGCCCTGTTCCCGTGTTTGCAGCGCCTGCAGCAGGCGCCCGTGCAGCCCGCCGAAACTGCCGTTGGACATCACCACGACGCGATCGCCGCGGCGCAGGTCCTTGTCGAGTATAGCTTCCAGCTCCTCGAGGCCCGCACACACCCGGACGCGCTCGCCGAGCGCACCCAGTGCACTGCCGGCGTCCCAGCCCAGGTCGGCCGGCGCGTAGACGTACACCGCGTCCGCCGCGGCCAGCGCCGGCGCCAGCGCCGCCGCGTGTACACCCATGCGCATGGTGTTGGAGCGTGGTTCCAGCACCGCCACCAGGCGCCGCGCCTCGGCCCCGCGCATGGCCTCGAGGGTGCGCGCGATCGCCGTCGGGTGGTGCGCAAAATCGTCATACAGTTCGACGCCGGCGGCCGAGCCGATCCACTCCTGGCGCCGCTTCACGCCGCGAAAGCGCGCCAGGGCGCGCGCCGAGACCTCGAGCGGCACCCCGGCATGGCGCGCGGCGAGCATTGCCGCGAGGCCGTTTTCCGCGTTGTGCGCACCCGGCATGGACCACTGCACCACCGCCGCCACGTCTCCGGCGGGATCGACGACCTCGAAACCGCCCGGCACGAGGCGTGCCGCATGCCCGCCTTCAGCCGGCGCCTGTTGCGGGCCGCTGAAACGCTCCACCGGCGTCCAGCAGCCCTGCGCCAGCACTTCCTCGAGGGCGGCGTCGCCGGCCTTGCTCACGATGAGCCCCGACCCCGGCACGGTGCGGACCAGGTGATGGAACTGGCGCTGGATGGCGCCCAGGCTGTCGAAGATATCCGCGTGGTCGAACTCGAGGTTGCCGAGCACCAGCGTGCGGGGACGGTAATGGACGAACTTGGAGCGCTTGTCGAAGAAGGCGGTGTCGTACTCGTCCGCCTCGACGACGAAGAAAGGGGCCGCGCCGAGACGCGCCGAGACACCGAAATCCGCCGGGATGCCGCCGACGAGAAAACCGGGCTCGAGCCCGGCGGCGTCGAGCAGGAACGCCAGGATGCTGGTGGTGGTGGTCTTGCCGTGGGTGCCGGCCACCGCCAGTGTCCAGCGCTCATGCAGCAACTCGCGCGCCAGCCACTCCGGCCCGGAGCAGTACGCCAGGCCCGAGTCGAGCAACCGCTCCACCACCGGCATGCCGCGACGCATGACGTTGCCGACCACTACGCAGTCGGGCGCAGGATCCAGCCGGTCGTTGTCGTAGCCCTCGATGATGTCGATGCCGAGCGCCGCCAGCTGGGTGCTCATGGGCGGGTACAGGGCACGGTCGGACCCGGTGACGCGGTGCCCCCTGGCGCGCGCCAGGGCCGCGATACCCGCCATGAAAGTGCCGCCGATGCCGAGGATATGCACGTGCATCAGGTCACCGGGTACACGCTGCGGAAAACGAAGGTGCTGAAAGCGAAATAGGCCGTGGCCGCCAGCACGCCGCCGGCGTAGCTCCAGTCCAGCGCCTGGCGCAGGATGTGGCCGGTGACCAGCAGCGAGGCGAGGAGCAGGCCGAACAAGGCGATGCTGCTGAGCGCCGCGGCCGGGGGAATCGTCTCAGGCATGGTTACACCATCACCCATGGTGATCGCGAGCAGCCACACGAAAGGCAGCGCGGCCACACTCAACAGGGCGCCGGTGCCGAACAGGGCGGCCAGGGTCTGCCCCAGTCGCGCGGCGCGCCCGGTCAGCGCCAGCAGGGCCGCGCACACCGTGACCATCAGCACCAGGTCGAGCATCAGCTGGCCGAACACCTCGCGCGTGCCGGCTGCGGAGGGCCACAGTGCAGCGCCGCCCGCGACCAGGTAGGCAGCGAGGGCGAACACGAACACGCCCCGCTCCGCCGGCACGTCCTGCGGGCCCCGGCGGTGCATGGCGATGTCGAGGAAAAGCCGGATCAAGGTCGGCATGCCGCTGGTCTCATGGTTGCGCATCATACCCGCGCCCCTGCACCCGGGGCATATTCTGGGATAATCGCCCGATGACTGAATACCTGTTCATCGATACTGAAGCCGAGGCTGCGGCACTCGCAGCCGACTGGCGCGGCGCCGGGCGGCTCGCCGTAGACACCGAGTTCGTGCGCGAAAGCACTTACCGCGCACGACTCTGCCTGCTGCAGGTCTCCGACGGCGAGCGCATCGCCTGCGTCGACACGCTGGCCCTGGGGGGTCCGGGGCCTTTCACCGGGTTGTTGCTCGACCCGGGAGTGAGGAAGGTCTTCCACGCGGCGCGCCAGGACCTCGAGGTGCTCAACGACCACCTGGAAGAAGTCCCCGGACCGGTGTGGGACACCCAGGTCGCCGCAGCCATGCTCGGGCACCCCGACCAGGTCGGGTACACCCAGCTCACCGGGGCCGAGCTCGGCGTGACGCTGCCGAAGGATCACGCCCGCACGGACTGGAGCCGGCGGCCGCTGTCCGCGGAACAGCTGCACTACGCCGCGGCGGACGTGGAATGGCTGCTGCCGCTGGCCGATCGCCTGGGCGAGGCGTTGCGCCAGCGTGGCCGCCTGGAGTGGGCCGAAGCCGAGAGCGCAGCCCTGTGCGACCCGGGCCTGTATGCCTTCGACGACGCGGGCGCCTGGCGGCGGGTGAAAGGGGCCAGCCGACTCGATCCGTCCGCACTCGCGCGCCTCGTGGCGCTGGCTGCCTGGCGCGAACGGGAGGCGCGGGACCGTGACCGGCCGCGCCGCTGGATCCTCAAGGACGAAGACCTGGTCGCCCTGGCCGAGCGCAACCCGGCCGACCGCGAGGCGCTGGCGCGGGACACGCGCCTGCCTCCAGCCTCGCTGCAACGACTGGGCGGCACACTACTGGATGTCCTGCAGCAGGCTGCGGGTACAGAGCCACCGTCGATGACGGCTGCGGGCCGACTCGAGCCGGCGCAGGAGCGCCTGCTCAAGCAGCTCCTGGCGCGCCTGCGGGAGATCGCCACGGAGGCACAGGTGTCGGCGCCCATGCTCGCCACGCGCAAGGACGTGGAGGCGCTGGTGCGCGGCCGCCGCGACCTGGCCCTGCTGCAGGGCTGGCGGCGCGCGCTGGCGGGAGAGGAACTGCTGGAGATGGTGGCCAAGGCTGCTGCCTGACCGCCTGTACGCCGGGCCGGCGCACCGGCCCGGACGACAGCGAATCAGAGCCCCAGCGCGGCCACCAGCCGGGCGTACACCGCGTCGAAGGAAGCGTCTGCGTCCACTACCTTGAGCTTGCCCAGCTCGCGGTAGTAGTCGACCAGGGGCGCGGTTTCCTTGCGATACACCTCGAGACGATGGCCGATCGTCTCCTCGCGGTCGTCGGCCCGCTGCACCAGCTCGCCGCCGCAGCTCTCGCAGCGGCCGTCTGCCGGCGGGGGCAGGAAGTGGATGTTGTAGACGCGGCCGCAGCCGGTGCAGCTGCGCCGCCCCGTCAGCCGCTTCAGCAGGATGTCGAAATCGAGATCCATGAGCACCGCGGCGTCGAGCGGCTGGCCGAGTTCCGCCAGCACTTCTTCCAGCATCCGCGCCTGCGCCAGGTTGCGCGGGAAGCCGTCCAGGATGAATCCCCCGGCGGCGTCGGGCTGGGCCACGCGGTCCTTGAGGATCCCGAGCACGATGTCGTCCGAGACCAGCTGGCCGGCCTCCATGGCGGCCTTGGCCTTGCGGCCGTATTCCGTGCCGCGCGCCACCGCATCCCGCAGCAGGTCGCCGGTCGACACCTGCGGATAGCCGTAGTCAGCGACCAGCTTCTTCGCCTGGGTACCCTTGCCGGAGCCCGGCGCGCCGAGCAGAACGATGCGCATGCAGTTTTCTCCTGGTTCAATCGCCGACCGCCAGGGCCGGACCGCAAAGCTTGCCGTCCGCGAGCGGCCGGGTCAAACGCTGCGCGCCCCTGTGAACATGACGCGGCGAATCCGCTATCCTTGCTGCGCCCACCGCAAATGCCCGCCAGAGGAGCCCGGATGAAGAAGCGGAACCTGTTTTATGCCCAGTCCGGCGGCGTCACCGCCGTCATCAACGCCACGGCCTGCGGCGTCATCG
>CAYPTW010000126.1:0-6354 GCA_964413755.1 uncultured Thioalkalivibrio sp.
GTCACCGCCTGGCTGGTGATCGAGGTGGCCGAGACCGTGCTGCCGATCTTCGACGTGCCGGAGGGTGTGCTGCGCGGCCTGGTGGTGCTACTGGTGATCGGCCTGGTGCCGGCGCTGGGCCTGTCGTGGATTTACGAGCTCACACCGGACGGGATCAAGCGAGACGCCGGCGCGTCCCCGGAGCCGGCTGCCACCACGAGCCACAAGCTCAACTGGGCCACGCTGGTGGTCGCCGTCGCGGCGATCGGGCTGCTCATCTACGACCGGCTCACGCCCGAGGGGCCGGTGGTCCCGAACCCGACGGCCGCCGTCACCGACGGTGCAGGGCAGGTCGCATCACCGGCCGCGACCACGGCGGCCGCCACGAGCGACGCCTCAATCGCGGTGTTGCCTTTCGCCGACCTCTCGCCGGGTAGCGACCAGGAGTACTTCGCCGACGGCATGGCCGAGGAAATCCTCAACGCGCTGGTGCGGGTGCAGGGCCTGGAGGTCGCGTCGCGTACCTCGTCCTTTGGTTTCAAGGGCCAGGAGAGCCTCGGCATGCCGGTGATCGCCGAGCGCCTGTCGGTGCGGCACGTGCTGGAGGGCAGCGTGCGCCGCGCCGGCGACAACTTGCGCATCACCGCGCAGCTGATCGACGCCAAGGTGGATCGGCACCTGTGGTCCGATACCTTCGACCGCCCGCTGACGGCGGAGAACATCTTCGCCATCCAGGAAGAGATCGCCACCGCGATCGTGGCGGCACTGGTCGATTCGCTCGGCATCGAGATCGAGGACGAGGTGCGGTTGGCCCACGCCACCGAGAACCTGCCGGCCTATGACATGTACCTGCAGGCCCGTGCCCTGTTCCAGGGCCGCACCGGCCTGGATCGGGCCGACGAACTGCTGCGCCAGGCGCTGGAGCAGGATCCGGAATTCGTCAGCGCCTGGGCACTGCGCGCGGCCGTGCAGACGGTCATCATCGAGTACGGTTACTCGGGCCTGTCCGCCGAAGAACATCAAAGGCGTGGCGTGGAGTTCGCAGAGCAGGCCCTCGCGCTGGACCCGGACAGCGGCATGGCACTGGCGACGCTGGCGAACCTGCGGCTCAGCGCGACGACCAGGCTGCGGCAAAGGCATGATCTCGGCGCGATCATCCGCGACCTGGAGCGGGCCATCGAACTCGATCCGCACAACAGTTCCGCGCTGAATTGGCTGGGTATGACCTTCGCGCTCGTGGGTCGGGCCGAAGACGCGCTGCGCACCTTCAGCCGCTGCGTCGAGGTGGCGCCCCGCTTCGGTCCCTGCCGCGAGAACCATTACGACACCTTGTGGTCGATGGGCCGGGCGGAGGAGGCATACGCCAGAATGCAGGCGGCCTTGAATGACGGCGCGGTCGTGGCCGAGTACGCCAACTTTGCGATGCTGGCACATTTCGACGAGAAGACGGCGTTCATGCTGCTCGCCAATCAGTCCAAGTGGCTGCCGGGCTGGTCTCGCCACGGCGACCTTTATCAGGCCTTTCGAAACCTTGATGGTGACAATACCGAACTATTGGCTGAGTTGAAGGCGTTTCTCAGTACCAGGCCACCTGATCCTGCTTCCTACGTCGAGGCACTCATGATCCCGCTGGGTGATCACGACGCCACACCGTTGTTTTTCCTGGCTTGGAACCCAGAGTACGCGCGCTATCGCCGCTCGCCTCAGTTCCAGCAATATGTACGGGCGGCAGGGGCCTTGGACTACTGGCGCGAGCACGGCTTCCCGCCGCAGTGCAGGCCGCTGGATGGCGACGAGTTCGCATGCGATTGAGGACTCCACGATGAGCGACAAAACCAACGAAACCCGACGTAGCTTCCTGCGCGGCTCCGTGGGCGCTGCGGCCATGGTCGCCAGTGCGCCACTGCTCGCAGCCACCACGCCGAAACAGACCGAGGGTCCGTTCTATCCGGTGCACGAACAACGCGACACCGACGCCGACATGACACGGATCGAGGGTCGTGCCGGGCAGGCGACAGGGGAGGTGGTGGAGGTGTCCGGGCGCGTGCTCGACGAAGACGGCAATCCGGTCGCTGACGCACTGGTCGACGTGTGGCAGGCCAACGCGCACGGCCGCTACGCGCACGAGCGTGATCGCAACCCGGCGCCGCTGGACGAGAACTTCCAGGGCTGGGCGAAGTTGATCACCGACGCCGAGGGGCGTTACCGTTTCCGCACCATCCGGCCCGGCGCGTATCCCGTGAGGGATGACTGGACGCGCCCGCCGCACATTCATTTCAAGGTCGCGCGACGCGGCTACCATGAACTGACCACCCAGATGTATTTCGCCGGCGACCCGCTCAATGACCACGATCTCCTGCTGCAGTCGGTGGCCGAGCCGGGCCGCAGCATGCTGCTGGTCGAGTTCAGCGCCTCGCGGCAGGGCGATGCGCAGCAGGGCGTCTTCGACATCGTGTTGAGCCGTGTCTGATAACGCCCGGCCAGGCCTGTTCAGCGAACTGAAGCGCCGCAACGTTTTCCGCGTGGCCGCGGCTTACGTCGTGGTCGCTTGGCTAGTGCTGCAGGTGGGTGACGTGGCGGCCGACAACCTGGGTTTCCCGGGCTGGTTCATGCCCATGCTGTTCGTGCTGCTGGGACTGGGCTTCCCGGTGGCTGCCGTGCTGTCCTGGGCCTTTGATCTGACCCCGGAAGGCGTGCAGCGCACGGCGAGCATCGATGACGTCGGCCCGCGGCGCCCGGGTGCAGGCCCGCTGGACTGGGTGATCGCGCTCGGCATCCTGGTGGTGATCGGCATGTTCGTGGTCGATCGCTTCGCGGTGCGGCAGAGCGCTCCGGCGCCGCAGGGCACGGCGGCCGTGGCGACTGAGCCGGAGGATGCCGGGGACCGGCAGGGCGCCCGGGACGCTGGCTCCATCGCCGTGCTGGCTTTCGAGAACATGAGCCCCGATCCGGAGAACGCCTATTTCGCTGAGGGTATCTCGGAGGAGATCCTCAACATCCTCGCCGACATCGACGGGCTGCATGTGGCCTCGCGCACTTCGGCTTTCTCCTTCCGAGGCAGCAACACCCCGATCCCAGAAATCGCCGAGGCGCTCGATGTCGGCCATGTGCTGGAGGGCTCGGTGCGCAAGCAGGGCAACCGGGTACGGATCACGGCGCAGCTGATTCGGGCGGACACTGACGGCCATGTCTGGTCGGACACTTTCGACCGCGAACTGGTGGACATCTTCGAGGTGCAGGAGGAGATCGCCCAATCCATCACTGATGCGCTGGGCGAGGTGCTCGGCACGCGCCAGGTCTCCGTGACGGCATCGACCTCGGACCTCGACGCCTACGAGCGCTTCCTCCGCGGCCGGGCACGATTCCACCAGCGTCGGGAGTTTGCCGAGGCCATCGCGGACCTCGAGTTGGCCGTCGCGCAGGATCCTGCTTTCGGCGAGGCGTGGATCTACCTGGCAGCCGCAAACTATGTTGCGCCGGGCTACTACGAGGCCGGCGCCTTCGATGCCCGCCAAATGTCCTTTGCGGCGCGTCGTGCCATCGAGCGTGCCCGCAACCTGCGGCCGGAAGATCCGATGGTGCTGGCGATCGATGCGATGTTGCGCGCGGAGGAGGGCGACCAGGTCAGGGCGTTGGACCTGGTGCAGCAGGCCGCCGCGATGCGCTCGCAGGACTCGACCCCAAAACTGTGGTTGGGCCTCAACTTGTACATTGCCGGCTATGTGGCGGACTCCGTCGGCGTGTTCGAGCGCGCCGTCGAGATGGACCCGCTGGTCGGCATCAACAATGGCTCCCTCGCGATCGCGTACCTCGCGACCGGACGCGAGCAGGAGGCTGTACATCATGCCCAGCGTGCCATGGAGCTTGGCTGGGGCGCGGCGATGTGGGTACACGCCATCGAGCTTGCGGCCCGCGGTGAGCGCGACCGGGCTTTGGCGGTGCTGCGCAGCTTGTCCGACGGGGCCAGCCAGTTCGAGCCTTTCAGGGTTGCACTGGCCGCAGCCATTGCCGACCCGCTTGCCGCTGGTGCGCAGTTCCAGGCGGAGTTCGAGCGCCCCCCTGAGGAACTGCTGGCGATCGAACGGGCCGACGAGTATCTCGACCGGCTGGCCGCTCGCGCCGCCGCCGGGCCGCTTGCCAACCAGACCGGCTGGCTGCGCATGGCGTGGCTGCCGACGTTCAGGGCTGTGCGCGAGGATCCGCGCTTCTTTGAGGCAGCCAGGACGATAGGCATGGTCGAACTGTGGGAGGCACGCGGTTACCCGGACGGCTGCTCGAGGGTCAGCGATGATGCCGGCGATCACCTCGATTGCTCAGGAGGAGACGAGTGAGCCTGCTCGGAGAACTCAAGCGCCGCAACGTATTTCGCGTAGCCATGCTCTACGTGGTGGCGGCGTGGCTGGTCATCGAGGTGGCGGAGACAGTGCTGCCTATCTTTGACGTGCCGGACGGCGTCCTGCGCGGCCTGGTCGTGCTGCTGGTGATCGGCCTCGTGCCCGCGCTCGGCTTTGCATGGATCTACGAACTGACCCCCGAAGGGCTGAAGCGCGACACCGGCGTCACGGACAACCCCGAGTATTCCTCGGCCACGGGGCACCGGCTGAACTGGGCGACGCTGGTCGTTGCGGTGCTCGCCATCAGCTTCCTGGCCTATGATCGTTTCGCGCCGCGCGAGCGGGGTACGGAGCCGGCCTCTGCGACTGCGCCGGTTGTTGCGCCGTCGGCTCCCGCCGCTCCGGCCTCTGCTGGAGAGCCTGTTGCGGTCCGGATTTCCGAGCCCGCCCGTGATCCGCGGCCTTCGGTCGCCGTGCTGCCGTTTGCCAACCTCTCCACCGACTCGGAGCAGGAATTCTTCGCCGACGGCATGACGGAGGACATCCTGACGCGGCTCGCCGGCGTCAGCGGGCTGCGGGTGATCAGCCGCACCTCGGTGATGCGCTATAAGAACACCGAGCTCAGCCTGCCGGAAATTGCCGCACAGCTTGGCGTGAGCCATGTGCTGGAAGGTAGCGTGCGGCGAGCAGGGGATCGTGTGCGCATCACCGGTCAGCTGATCCGGGCGGCCGACGATGCCCACCTCTGGGCCGACAGCTTCGATCGCGACCTGGCCGATATCTTCAGCGTGCAGACGGAGATCGCGGGTCGGATCGTCGAGCAGCTTGAGCTCCAGCTCACTGAGCGCGATCGGGAGGCGCTGGCGCGCCAGGGCACGACCAATCCGGAAGCCTATGAGCAGGTGCTGCGTGGGCGCGCCATCGCGCGGGGCTCGTATAGCTCCTTCGAAGAAATCCTTGCGATCATCGACGAGGCCGAGAAGCATTTCCGCGCAGCCATTGCGCTTGATGAAAACTATGCCGACGCCTGGGCCGGGATCGCCGGCGTGAATCGAAGAAAGGCGAACATCGACGAAGATGAAACCGTCGCACTTGCGGCCTGGAACGAGGCGACGGAAGCGGCGCGTCGCGCGATCCGCCTGGCGCCGGATTCTGCGGCAGGTTACGTAGAGTTGGGGCAGGCTTACTGGATGCGCGGCCTGACGGAGGCGGCGCTGGAGCAATTTCAGCTGGCGGCGGAAATCGAGCCGGACTCGCCCCAGGTTTTGTTGGCGCAGGGCGGCCTCCTGGCCGGCCGTGGCCAGCTGGTCGCGGCGCTGGAGCGGGCCGAAAGGGCGACGCAGCTCGAGCCGGAGGATCCCAGTGCGTGGGACGCTGCGGCCGGGCTTTACGAGGAACTCGGTGAGTACGAGGCGGCACGCCAGGCCTACCGGATGGCATGGGAGAAACTGACGCCCCACGAGGCGAGGCTCAACTGCATGCTGATGGGCGTGGCCTTGCGTGAGAACAACGTCGAACGCGCCCGGGCACACATGGCCCGCTTTCTCGAGCTGGAGTCGCATCTGCCCTTCGCCAGCAGCTGTGCGCTCAATTTCCACCTGGACCAGCGTGACCTGCCGGCAGCGCGTGCGATCGTGGAGCGCCGCAGCGAATTCTTCATGGCGCGCGCGCCAATGCGCGGCGCGGTTGTGACTGCGCTGAGTGGAGAGCAAGAGCCGGCGGAAGAATTTCTGCGCGCAGTGGAGGCACAGCTCGAACGTCCGGTGCCGAGAGATAGCGAGGCTGGCAGGCTTTTCACCCGGGCCCGGGTTGCGAACCTGCGCGGTGAGCCGGCGTCTGCGCTCGACTTGCTGGAGCGCGCACTCGAGGCCGGCTATTGGCCGTTCGAGTCGATGGCACGGCACCTGGAGTGGGATAGCGTGCGGGACGACCCGCGCTTCCAGGAGATGCTGGCGCGCCTCAACGGCGAGCTGGAACGGATGCGGGTGGAATTTGAGGCGCGGCAGGTCGATAGACGCTAGGAGAGTGCCTCCCGCGTCGC
>CAYPTW010000127.1:0-6353 GCA_964413755.1 uncultured Thioalkalivibrio sp.
CATGGCGTTGGTCACCGGCTACGAGTTCGGCAAGATCACCTTCTGGAACGTGGGCGTGCGGTTGGCGTTCTGAGTTTTTCAAGCGCGGTGTCCATCCCCTTTTAGGGGGGAACTCGGCGCATATTCGTGAGGCCCAGTCAGGACCCTTCCGTGCCGTAGTTGTGCGCGGAGTAGTCACTGGAGAAACCTGGCTGCAACGCCAGCGCCTGCTGTCGTCAACGCTCCCCAGGACATCAGCCAGCCGGCCAGCAGAATGCGGCTATACCTCCTCAGCATGGTGGCAAGAAGAGTCGGCTAAGCACCGTGCTCATCGCCCCAGGTCCTGCGCAACATGCGGAGCGCGACCTCGCAGCCGTCTTCGGCCGTTTTCGGCTGGACGGCCTTGAACTCGTCCCAGTGCTCGTTGGTGAAAGAACCGTCGGCGAGTTCGCCCTGCGCAGTGGACAGGTAATAGTGGACGCCGCCAGGCGTGCCGTCCGGCATCATCATGATCTCCACCACCAGCGCGTAATCCGTTTCGATGTCCGCCTGGCTGACCTGGGCCGCGAAGCCTTGCGCGCTGTTTGCGACAATCTTTGCCTGGTTCGGGCTGAAGACGAAGTCGTAGAGTGCCGGCTCCTTTGCCAGCACCGGCTGCGCCAGTCCCTCGGTTTCGAGGAACGCGACGACTTTCTCCGCCAGCTGGAGATCGGGGTGGATGGTCCCCGGGGGCCTGATCACGTTCACCGGGTAGACGGTCACGGAGAACGGCTCCGTCCTGGCCTCGAATGCCTCCCCGGCCTCAGGCGATATGTACTCGTAGCAACCCGGCAGCAGGCATGCTGCTACCAGCAAGACCATGAACTTCACGAGAGACTTGTTCATGACAGAGCATCCTTGGCGACCATACCCCTTCTATAGGCCGCGCCCGCCGGATTTACCACCCCGGGGTCGCGGTCTGGCAGAATCCCGGAGCATGCCGTCAGCCCGCTTCCCGAACCTGAATCGGAGAACAACCATGCGCACTCCTCTGCAAAGCTCGTGTATCGGCAGCCTGAAAGCGATTGCCGTCTCGTTGGCCGTGGCGATCGGCGCTGCGATCGCCGTGCCGATTCATGCTGAAACCGACCCGGAGGCGGCAGCCCGAACGATCGCCAGCGACGGCCTGGAATGGGCTCCGGCCACCAACGGCGAAGACATCACCTGGCCCGAGGCCGTGGAGTACTGTGCCGCACTCTCCCTGGCCGGCCATGACGACTGGCGCTTGCCGACGCTGGCAGAGCTGGAGGCGCTGCACGATCCGGAAAGCGAAGGCGGCGAAGGCATCCGCAGTCCCTTCGCAATCGGCGGTTGTTGCTTGTGGAGCAGCGTGTCGCTGGTCGATCGTCCGGCGGAGGACGGCAACGAGATCGCCGGCCGGCCGGAGATGTATCACTGGGGCTTCATGTTCGACGGCGGTTTCCCCTACTACGCCGTGCATATCTTCGACGACGGTCGCGCGCTCTGTACGCGCGATGCCGGGGCGGCCACAGAATAGGCCGCCCCTTTCCGGGCGGGACTTACCAGTAGCCGATCATCCGGCCGCAGCTGACCACGGTCAGCCAGATCAGCAGCGAAAGAGCGCCGAAAATCGCGAGCACCCTTTGATCGCCGGGTTCGGACGGCAACCCCGCCGCGGCCCGTCGCCAGGCCGCAAGACGATTGATGATCGCGATGTTCACCAGCCCGAGCACGATGACCGGCAGCTTGATGTAGAAGAACGGATTGCCGTGGTACTCGGTGGTATTGAACGACAGCATCATGATGCCGCTGAGCGCCGCCAGTACGAAGCCGAACGCGGCCACCGGCACCGTGGGTCGGATCAGGCTGGGAGCGGGGATCGAGGGCCAGAGGCCGAGCAGTTTCAGGTCCAGCAACAGCACGGCCCCGAACAGGCTGCCGATGCCGATGATGTGGGCCAGGTTGAGCAGGCCGTAGGTCCAGATGCCCAGGCCGCGCAGGAACTCCGCCAGCGCAGAGGTTTCCAGCCAAGCCATCAACTCGAGCATGGGCAGCGCCCCAGGAGGCCGGCGTTACTCGGGCGGATAGACGTCGAAAACCTGGTCTTTCCAGACTACGCGCCGCACCTTGGCCTCGAAGACCTCCGGGTCGGCGTTGCGTTCACCGAACACCGTCACTTCGGCGCCGACCGGAATGATGTTCTCGCGCAGGCCGGCCCGGTGGGTGCGCGGCCCCGGCGCCAGCGTGATGTCCCAGGTATTCCCGTCGGCATCCTTGATCTGCATGGTGCCGTGCGCACCGGCCAGCGTGACACCGGTCACGACCGTACCCGTCACTTCGACGTCGCCGGCACTGTTGCCCGACCAGCCATGGTGCGCCAGTGAGGGCAACGCGATCGCGACCAGGGCCAGGAGCAGGAGTCCGTTCAGAATGGGGTTTTTCATCAGCGTTCCAGCGCACGTTGGGAAAGTGAGCGCTGATCCTAGCAAGGATTCCGGTCGAGTGACATGCAGGGTGCCCAGTGACAGCGCTGGGCGATTCAGTTGGGTACGAGTTCGCCGAATTTATGTCGCCCGCTCTACGGCTCCAGCCCCGGCGCAAGCTTGCGATGGCCGCCGCCCGGCAGGGCCTTGTAGTATCCCGGTCCGTCTGGTCCGGCCTCCCACCAGTCGTTGGCGTGCTCCATCAGGTACAGCTCGCCGGTAGCCGGATCGTGCGCGTATTCGGTCCCAAGCTGGGCGTTATATGTCGACTCGGCGCTGCGCGGCGAAAGACTACCGCCGTCCGATCCCCCGGCGGGCGCCAGCTGTGCGCGGCATCGCGTAGAGGTCGCCACGTTCACTGCGACCGCCCCGTACTGTGGCCACAACTGGCGGGGCCCGGAAGCGATACGCATCAGCACCACGTAGCCGCCCATGGGCATCGGATAAACCCGGTACATGGCCAGTACGTGAAAGGTGGCCGACTCAAACTCCTGCACATACATGTCGCCAAATGGCATCGGCTGAGTCATCTGCTGCATGGGCTCACCGCCCAGGCCGCCCATTGCGGTGCGCTGCACGACCAGGCTGGGATGGGAGAAGCCCGGAAGGTTCTGCATCGCCATGCCGTCGATACCCAAAATATTGTAGAACGCGCCGAATGTGCCGTTGTGCAACTCGAGCATCGTGCCCTGAGGGTCGGTGTTCATGATCTGCCAGTCGGCGGGCGCGATGGCGCTGCAATACCCGGCCTGGAGCGCTCGAAGGGGAATGCCGTTAGCCGGTCCGGCCGCAGCGGCCGGTGGGATCACGCCGAGGGTGCCGACCAGGATGGCCAGGATCGCGCGCCGGAAGGATTGCCAGATGCTCATGGAACCCTCCTGGCGGGACAACCCGGAACGATGTGCCGGGCGTCCCGTCATCCGCTCTGTCCCCGGCGCCCGCCGGCGACGCAGTAGCGGCTCAAATCCAACCTGAGTATAGGTCGCCCGGCGCGCGTTTTTTCTCCTCACCCACTGACCTGCCAGTTTCCTGGCTCAGGGCCCGAGAGGAATCCTGAACCCAAGCGTGACGAAGCTCTCCCCGTCGTTCTCCCCTTCCAACCCGCCATTGGAGATGTGCTGCACCTGGGCAACCAGGGGCCCGAACTGGAATCCGGCGGAGGTCTTGAAATTCAGGTGGGAACTGAGGCGCTGGCTGGTCTGGTCGACGACCACCACGCCGAAGCCGGCGAACAGTCCTTTCCAACGCACCCGCTTGGCGACCCCGAGCCAGGCCGTGGCTTCGTCGTTATTGAGATCGGGAGGATTCTTGTCCTGCGCGAAAACGAGGCCGATGGACCATTCGGTGGGGAAGCGTCCTCGTGGGTTGGTGACCAGGTTGAGGTTGGCCACGCCGCTTTCGTGCAGTGTCTCGTAGCGGTCGAAGGTGGTGCCGCCGGCCAGCTCGAGTTCCGCCGCCGGGAGTTGCAGCGGCAACGCCAGCAGCACGCACCACAACCAGTATTTCCTTGGTTTCATTTGCTCTGAACCGACGGAGCAAGAGGACGATACTCCCCGTTCTTCCTGCAGCCGTAACGAAACGGCCTGCGCTAAATGCCGAAGTGATAACGCAACTTGACGCCGGCGGTGCGCGGCCTCAGCCGAAAGGCGGACGGATATTCTGCGAAGCGGTAGATCCAGGTAGCGCCGTCAGAGTCGGTCACGTTGTGGACGAACAGCTGCAGGTCCCAGCGGTCCAGCCGCAGACCGGCCGCCAGGTTGAGCGTGGTGTAGTCCCCGATCTCCGGGCCCAGCTCCTGCAAGTTGTTGTAATAGCCCCCGATATAAGCCAGGTCGCCGCGCGCGTAGGCGGCACGGCCGCTCAGCAGCGTGTCGAACTGCAGCCCCAGGTTCGCCGTGTACTCCGGTGTGCCGGGCAGGCGGTCGCCGTCCACGCCCAGCCCCGGGGCGTCGGCGGTCAGTTCAGCCCTGGTGTAAGCGGCGCTGAAGTCGAGACGCCATTGCGCCCCCAGTTGTGCGGTGCCTTCCAGCTCGAGACCCGTCGTCCTTGCTTCGCCGGCGTTGAACGAAAAACCCACGGCGCACTCGGCCACCAGCAGTACCGGGATGTCCGTCCATTCGTTGTAGTAAGCCGCGCCGCGCAACTGGACGCGCCCGCCGGCAAAGCTCATGACGCTGCCCACTTCATAGCTATCCAGGGTATCGGCCAGGATCTCGTTCTGCGGGGGCAGCCCGATGCCGTCGAGCAGGCCATCCCCGTCCTGGTCACAGTTGAACGGCGGCTCGGGCAGCGGGTAGCCCGGGTTGAAGCCTTGCGACCACTGCGCGTAGTAGAGCGACTGGTCGGGCGCCGTATACGAAAGATTGAGCTTGTAGTTTTCGCCGCTTTCGCTCGACTTCGGGCGAAACTCGAATGGGCCTCCCGCGACAAGGCCATCACCCGATTCGACCCGCTCAGTGTCGTAGCTGAACCGGCGCGCGCCGACAGTGGCCGCCAGCGCCGGACTGATGTCCCAGGTCAGCTCACCGAAGAACGCCAGCTGCTCCCGCCGGGAGCCGAGCGTGCCGTCGAACAACAGCGCACCGGCAAAGGGATCGGCCGCCGGATCGCCGTCCCACTCGACGATCTGCTTGCCGGTCTGGTCGAGGTCCTCGTAGTACACGCCGGCCAGGAAGCTGAGCGGGTGGTCCCACTCCGAGGTGACGCGAAACTCCTGCACGAAACTGTCCGAGATGGTGTCGTTGCGGATGAAAATCGGCGCGTCGTCGTCGTACAGGAAAGTCCAGAACTGGCCGACGTCCCAGTCCTGGGTATTTTCGTAATCGATCCGGGACGTCGACGATACAAAGGCGAAGCGGTCGAAGTCATATGCAACCACCAGGTTCCATACCTCGAGTTCATCTTCGGTGTATTCGCTCCGCTGCGTGCTGACGCGCGAGTACCGGGCTTGCTGGAAGCCGCCCAGCGCCAGGTCCTCGTAGGGGTTGCCGTCCTGCTCGATAGTCTGGCCCAGTACCATCAGGTCGATACCGAGCCTTCGGGTGGGCGCCCAGCGGGCGCTGATGCGCCCGCCTCTCAAGCTGGAATTGCCAACGTCGTCGCGGTCCAGGACCAGCGCGCCCGTGCGTGCAGCACTGGCCGACTTGACGGGATCACTGGCGGCGATATTGCGGTAGTAGCCGCTGTCTTCGTGGCTGTAGCCCACGGCGCGGATGGCGAATTGGTCCTCCACGACCGGCAAATTGATGATGCCCTCGCCGTGGTAGTTGGTGCCGCCCAGGTTGCTCGTCGATGACAGTGTTGCGGCGACGTTGCCGCTGAACTCGTCGAGTTGCGGCTGCCTGGTCATGATCCGCACCGTGCCGCCGACCGAGCTGGCCCCGTACAAGGTGCCCTGCGGGCCACGCAGGATCTCTACCCGCTCGACATCGATCAGTTTCAGCTCGGGGCTGCTGGCGCCGAAATCGCCCAGGTTCGTGACCGGCGTCTCGTTGATGTAGGTGCCCGTGGTCTGGAAGTTTTCCTGCGGGTCGGCGGAGATGCCGCGAATGACGATGGTGGAGCGCCCGGCGCCGTATTCCTGGTAAGTGACCCCGGGTACGTTGCGCAGGTAGTCTTCCATGCCCACCAGTTGGCGGCGATCGATCGTCTCCCTGGTGATCACCGTGGCACTCATGGCCAGCCCCTCGAGGTTTTCGTCACCGCGTTTCTGGGCGGACACGACGACTTTCTCGAGCAAAAAAGAATCCTGCGGCGTTTCTTCCGCGCCGCCTGCTGCGGTGGCGAACAGGCTGATGGCGGCGACGAGTGCGCGTTGCCGGCGTTCTGATCTCACGAGACGTTCCCCTGCAACTGGCACAGCGCCAGGTCCTTTCTAACAAGCATTGGCCG
>CAYPTW010000128.1:0-6161 GCA_964413755.1 uncultured Thioalkalivibrio sp.
TGGTCGGGATGATCAGGGGCAGCCGCAGTGGGGTCTGATCCCCTTGAACCTGCAGGATTACACCGGCTCGGCTCGATCTTATCGGCCTTTCTTGCAGAGAATCGCGGCGTGGCGATCGAGGCTGGGAGCCTGCAGAGTTTGCTGTGGGAACCCTGATGCTGCACGGATCAAGCGGGCTTGACGTTGTGTCAACTACAGTTTACAAATGATGGATGTCGTCAGGAGCGATGGATTCGACAGTTGGTTGCGGCAACTGAGAGACCCGCAAGCAAAGGCGAGAGTGCTGGCACGGATCAGGCGACTGAGCCTTGGCAACCCCGGCGACGCAAGGGCCATCGGGCGAGGCTTGCTTGAGATGAGGATCGATTATGGGCCCGGTTACCGCGTGTATTACATGCACCGCGGCAGGGCCCTGGTGATATTGCTGGGCGGTGGCGACAAGCGCACCCAGCAGGCCGATATCGCGCTGGCGAGGCGCGTCGCCGCGGACTGGGACGGGTGAACCATGGCAACCAAGTTCAGCCACTTTGATGCAGCCGACTACCTTGTTTCCGAACAAGGCATCAAGCTCTACCTCGAGGCATGCGCCGAGGAGGGCGACCCTGCTCTCATGGCCGCCGCGCTCGGGGATATCGCTCGGGCCCGCAACATGTCCGCCCTCGCACGGGAAGTCGGTATGACCCGGGCGGGCCTTTACAAGGCCCTGTCGCAGGACGGTAACCCGAGCTTCGCCACCGTCGTCAAGGTGGCCAGGGCGCTCGGGTTGGAGATAAGCGTCAAACCGCTTCGCCGGCCCTGAGCTTCTCCAGCTTCTTCCCCACGTGCCCCGGCGACTTGGTGTTGCGGGCGATCACCGCATACGCCGCCGGCACCACGAACAGGGTCAGCACGGTGGTCAGCAGCATGCCGTACACCACCACGATGCCCACGGCCTGGCGGCTCTCGGAGCCGGCGCCGGAGGCGAGCAGCAGGGGCAGGGCGCCGATGGCGGTGCAGGCGCTGGTCATGAGCACCGGGCGCAGGCGGATCGCGGAAGCTTCGATGATGGCCTCGTTGAACTCGCGCCCGCGGTCGCGCAACTGGTTGGCGAACTCGACGATGAGGACGCCGTTCTTGGCCGCGAGGCCGACCAGCATGATGAGCCCGATCTGGCTGTAGACGTTGATCGAGCCGCCGTAGGCCCATAGCCCGAGCAGCGCCCCTGTCATGGCGAGCGGTACGGTGAACATGATCACCAGCGGGTGGCGGAAGCTCTCGAACTGCGCCGCCAGCACCAGGAACACCACCACCAGCGCCATGATGAAGGTGATGTAGAGCGAGTTGCCCGATTCCTTGAACTCGCGCGACTCACCGTCCCAGCTGATGCGGATGTCCGGCGGCAGGATCTCGCGCGCCAGCTGCTCGAAGGAATCCAGCGCCTCGCCCAGCGAGGTCCCCGGTTCGAGACCGCCGGAGATGGTGATGGAGCGCAGGCGGTCGAAGCGCCTGAGCTGGGACGGGCCGGCGCGCTCTTCCAGCGTCACCAGGTTGCCCAGCGGCACCAGCTGCCCGCTGGTCTCGGAGCGCACGTAGATGTTGGAGAGATCATTTGGCGTGGCGCGGCCCTCGGCCTGGCCCTGCAGGATGACGCGGTATTCGCGCCCGCGCTCGATAAAGGTAGTGACGGCGCGCGAGCCGAGCATGGTCTCCAGCGTGCGGCCGATGTTCTCCAGCGACACGCCGAGCTCGGCGGCGCGGTTGCGGTCGATGACCACGCGCATCTGCGGCTGGCGCTCCTCGTAGTTGGAGTCCAGGCCCGTGATCCCGGCATAGCCCTCGGCCGCCGCCATGAGTTCGTCGCGCCAGGCCGCGAGCTGGGCGTACTCGGCGCCGCCCAGCACCATTTGCACCGGCCGGTCGGCGCCGCGCACGCCGAGACCGGCGGGGGTGATGACGCGCGCCTGCACGCCGGGCAGCACGCTCAGCTCCTCGCGCACCTGTGCAGCAATTTCTTCCACCGAGCGTTCGCGCTTGGCCCAGTCTTCCAGCAGCACGATGGCGCGCGCGCTGTCCACGCCGCCGCCGCTGCCCCAGCCGCCCGGTACGCGCAGCAATACGCGCCGCGCTTCGCCGCTGTCCACGTAGCGCATGAGGATCTCTTCCATGCGCTCGGCGTAAGACTCGGTGTACTCGAGGCTGGCGCCCGGCGGCGCGGTGATGAGGGTGAAGAAGATGCCGCGGTCCTCGCGCGGGGCGTACTCGGTCGGCAGCATGCGGAACAGGCCGGCCGCGGCCACGGTCACGAACAGCGCCACGGCCAGCACGGCCCAGGGACTGGGCACGATGCGCCACAACAGGCGCTTGTAGAACTCACCGAAGCGCTTGAAGCCGCGTTCGATGGCGTTGGTCATGCGGCCGCGCTGCTGGCCGTGCTTGAACAGCTTGGAGCTGAGCATGGGGATGAGCGTCAGCGCCACCAGGCTGGAGATGCCGACGGCGGCCGCTACGGCCACGCCGAACTCGCGGAACAGCCGGCCCACGTTGCCCTGGATGAAGGAGATGGGCAGGAACACCGAGACCAGCACCAGGGTGGTGGCGATGACGGCGAAGCCGATCTCCTTGCTGCCCTCGACGGCCGCGAGCAACGGCGGCTCGCCTTCCTCCACGCGGCGCCAGATGTTCTCCAGCACCACGATGGCGTCGTCGACCACCAGGCCGATGGCGAGCACCAGGCCGAGCAGGATGAGCACGTTGATGGAGTAGCCGAACAGGGCCATCACCGAGAAGGTGGCGATGACGCAGATGGGGATGGTGACGGCCGGCACCAGGGTGGCGCGCAGGTTGCCGAGGAACAGGTAGATGACGATGAGCACGAGGGTGAGCGCGAAACCCAGCGCCTTGACCACCTCCATCATGGAGGCCTCGATGAACGTGGCGCGGTCGAAGTTGATGCCGATCTCCACGCCCTCGGGCAGGGAGGGCGTGATCTCTTCGATGGCGGCGCGGATGCCCTGCGAGACTTCGACGGTGTTGGCCTTGGACTGCTGTTCGACGCCCAGGCTGATGGCCGGGACCTCGTTGGCGCGCGCCACGCTGCGCTCGTCCTCGGCACCGATGCGTACCTCGGCGATGTCGGACATGCGCACGAAGTTGCCGTCGTTGCCGCGGCGGACCACCAGCGCGCCGAAGTCTTCCGGCGTCACCAGCCCGGTGCGCGTGCGCAGCGTGAACTCGCGCTGCGTCGACTCGAGGCGGCCCGCCGGCAGTTCCACGTTCTCACGCCTGAGGGCCGCAGTGATGTCTTCCGAGGTGACGCCACGCGCGGCCATGGCTTCGCGGTCGAGCCAGATGCGCATGGCGAAGCGGCGCGCGCCGCTGAGGCGCACGCGGGCCACGCCTTCGACCACGGACATGCGGTCCACCACCATGCGCTCGGCGATGTCGGTCAGCTCGAGCGTGGAATGGCGGTCGCTGGTGAAGGTCAGCCACATCACCGGCTGGGTGTCGCTGTCGGACTTGGCGATGCGCGGCGGGTCGGCCTCCGGCGGCAGCTGCGACAGCACGCGGCCGATGCGGTCGCGCACATCGTTGGCCGCCTCGTCGACGTTGCGGTCGAGGGAGAACTCGATGTCGACCGAGGACTGCTCGTCCTGGCTGCGCGAGGTGAGCTTGACGATGCCCTCGAGGCCGGCGACCTGGTCCTCGATCACCTGCGTGACCCGCGTCTCGATGATGTCGGCCGAGGCGCCGCGGTAGCTGGTGTCGATGGAGACGATCGGCGGGTCGATGTCGGGGTACTCGCGCACTGCGAGGTTGAGCGCCGAGGCCAGGCCGATGAGCACCAGCATCATCGACAGCACCATCGCGAACACCGGACGGCGGACCGAGATCTCGGAGATTTTCATGGCGGCTTCCGGGCGGCGCGGCGTCAGGAGCGGCCGAGCACGGCGACCGGCTCGGTGTTGGTGATGCGGCCGCCGTTGGCCACCTTCTGCGTGCCCTCGACCACGACCTCGTCGCCGGCGCGCACGCCGTCGAGGATCTCGACTTCGCCCGGCAGGCGGCGGCCCACCGAGACCTCGGTGCGCCAGGCGCGGCCGTCACGCACGAGGTACACGTTCTGGCGGTCGCCCTCCGGCACCAGCGCCGCCTCGGGGATGACCACGCGCTGGCGCGACTGGCCGGCGAGGCGCACGGTGAGGAACATGCCCGGCTTGAGCAGGCCGTCGTCGTTCGGCAGGTCGGCACGGATGGTGACGGCGCGCGTCACCGGGTCGACGCGGGTGTTGATGGTGCGCACTTCGCCCTCGAACAGGCGGTCCTCGAAGGCCACGCTTTGTGCGGCGATGCGCTGGCCGGCGGCGAGCACGCCGAGGAAGGTCTCGGGCACGGTGAAGTCGAGGCGCACGCTGGAGACGTCGTCGAGCGTGGTGATCACGATCGAGGGGTTCACCAGGCTGCCGGGGCTGACCTGCCGGAGACCGACACGGCCGGCGAAGGGCGCACGGATGAGGGTCTGCTCAAGGCGGGCCTGGGCGGCGCGCAGGCGCGCCTCGTCGGCGTTCATGGTGGCCTCGAGCTGGGTCACCTGGGACTCGGACACGGTCTTGGAGGCCAGCAGCTCGCGCGCGCGGCGGAACTGGGCGCGGCTGTCGATGACGCGCGCCTCGGCCTCGGCCAGCGCAGCGCGCTCTTCGGCGTTGTCCAGCTCGACCAGGACGGTGCCGGCCTCCACGGTCTCGCCTTCGCGGAAGTTGATGGTGGTGATCACGCTGGCGATGCGCGAAGTGATCTCCACGGCCTCGCGCGCACGGGTGGTGCCGAGCGCCTCGACTTCGTCGACCAGCGCCCGGGACTCGGCGACGGTGGTCACCACGGCGACCGGCGGGCGGTCCTCGGGATTCATGCCCGGGCGAGCGGGCGTACCGTCGTCGCCGCCGGCGAACCAGATGTACGCGGCCAGCGCGGCCGCGGCAAGCACGACGAGCGTGGTGATGGTTTTCTGCAAGGCCTTGCCCCCGAGAGGATGGACAAGGGCCGGCGCGCGAGGCACGCCGGCCCGTTATCAGACTGACAACTTAATTGTATGAGAGTTCGGGGGTTTTGCGTATCCGGATTCGGTCGCTGTCGCTGTCGCGGCCGGGGAGCCGGCGCTCAGGCCGAGGCGGACTGGACGTAGTTCTCCAGGCCCATCTTCTCGATCAGGCTGAGCTGGGTCTCCAGCCAGTCGACGTGCTCTTCCTCCGAGCTGAGGATCTCGCGGAACAGCTGGCGGCTGACGTAATCGCTGACCGACTCGCAGTAGGCGATGGCGTCGCGCAGGTCCGGGATGGCCCTGTGCTCCATGCCCAGGTCCGACTCGAGGATCTCCTTGACGTTCTCGCCGATCATCAGCTTGCCGAGGTCCTGCAGGTTGGGCAGGCCCTCGAGGAACAGGATGCGCTGCGTCAGCTCGTCGGCATGCTTCATCTCGTCGACGGATTCCTCGAACTCTTTCTCGGCGAGTTTCTCGAGGCCCCAGTCCTTCAGCATGCGGGAATGCAGGAAGTACTGGTTGATGGCGGTGAGTTCGTTCTTCAGGACCTTGTTGAGATGTTCAATGACCTTGGGGTCGCCCTTCATGCCTGGATCTCCTGGAAAGTGGTGCCGAGGTGGCAGCGGATTATACGCAGCGATGGGTGCCCTCCCCAAATCGGAGGGCTTTCTCCCGGGGTGGGGGATGTGGTGTACGTGGTGTCCGGGATGGTCCCCGGGGAGTCAGGCGGCGTCGGGGTGCACGGGCTCGCAGAAGGCCCTGTTGGCGCCCGAGGCGGCTGGCGCGCCGTCGAGCAGTTCGGTGGCGAAGCAGGCGCACTGGCCGCAGCCGGTGGCCACGCCCAGTTCGCGGCTCAGGTCTTCGAGCTTGCGGGCGCCGCGCCCGATGGCGTCATGAATCTGGCTGTCGGTGACGCGCTTGCAGATGCATACGTACATGTCAGTCCACCTCCTCGAGCCTGGGGCAGACTATGACTGTGAATGCGAATGATTGTCAATACGGAAAATACGGATATGGATGGACCCCGGAATAAAGTCGGCCCCGGTCGTCCATCCTGGACGCCGGGGCCGTAGGGGTCGCGTGGGGGGAACACGCATTCTTGGGGGAACGGTTGGGGATTCGCTCCTTACGCCCGAAATAGATTCAG
>CAYPTW010000129.1:0-6091 GCA_964413755.1 uncultured Thioalkalivibrio sp.
GGTGTTGCAGAGTGAGGGCTGAACTCTCACCCTAGCGGGAGGCCTGGGAGATTGCACATCATGGAAAAGATCCACTTCGAGAATCGCGCCGGCGTGGCGCTGGCCGGGACGCTGGAGCTGCCGCCCGGCGGCGACTGGCGTGCCACCGCAGTGTTCGCACATTGCTTCACCTGCAGTCGCAACATTCGTGCGGCGCGCGACATCACCCGCGCCCTGGCGCAGGCCGGCTTCGCGGTGCTGCGTTTCGACTTCACCGGCCTCGGCGAGAGCGAGGGCGACTTCGCCGACACCAGTTTCTCCAGCAACCTGGACGACCTGGAGGACGCGGCAGGCTGGCTCGGTGAGCACTACGCGGCGCCGCAGCTGCTGGTAGGGCATTCTCTCGGTGGCACTGCCGTGCTGGCGGTGGCGGAGCGGCTGGAGAGCGTGCGTGCGGTGGCGACCCTGGGCGCGCCCGCGGGACCGGAGCATGTGCTGAAACAGTTCGGCACGGGAGTCGAGCAGATCGAGGCGGAGGGCGCGGCCGAGGTGGAGCTGGCCGGGCGCAGTTTCCGCGTACGGCGCGATTTCATCGAGGACGCGCGCGGCCATGCTCTCGAGGAGCGCCTCGGGCGGTTGCGGCGCGCGTTGCTGGTGCTGCACTCGCCGGTCGATAAGGTGGTGTCCGTCGAGCAGGCGCAGAAGATTTTCGTCGCCGCAAAGCATCCGAAGAGTTTCGTCAGCCTTGATGATGCGGACCACCTGCTGTCGCAGACGGCCGATTCGGCCTACGCGGGCGGCGTTATCGCCGCCTGGGCGGCGCGCTTTCTCGAGCTGGCGTCGGCGGAGCCGGCTGCGGGGGCGCGCGTCAGCGGCCTCACCGCGGACCAGTTCCTGTGCAGCGTGCAGGCCGGGCCGCACGCGCTGGTGGCGGACGAGCCGGGCGACAAGGGCGGCACGGACCAGGGGCCGGATCCCTACCAGTTTCTCGCCGCGGCGCTGGGCAGTTGCACCGTGATGACGCTCAACATGTACGCGCGTCACAAGAAGCTGCCGGTGCGGCGCGTGCGCTGCGACGTGAGTCACCGCCGCGTGCATGCCGAGGACTGTGCCGACTGCGAGTCCACCGAGGGTCACGTGCACGAGCTCAGCCGCGTCATCGCCATCGAGGGCGAGCTCGACGCGGCGCAACGCGCGCGCATGCTGCAGATTGCCGACCGTTGCCCGGTGCACCTGACGCTGGAGAGCGAGATCAGGATCCGCTCGCGGCTGGTGGAGACCTAGCCGGCCTGCCAGTAGGTCGCCAGCCGGTCCGCCATGTCGGTGATGACCTCGCGCAGCTCGAGCGACTCGAGCCATTCGGCGGGAATGGCGTCCACACCGAGCGCGGCGCCGAGCAGGTGTCCGGTGACGGCGCCGGTGGAGTCGGAATCCCCGTCGTGGTTCACCGCCATCGCCACGCCGTGCTCGAACGATTCCGCGGTGAGCGCGCAGTAGAGCGCGATGGCCAGTGCCTCGTCGGCGAGCCAGCCTTCGCCGAGCTCGGGAATGGCCTGCTCGGGCGCGGCGCCGGCCTGTGCCAGGGACTCGGCCTGCTGGATGGCAAGCAGCGTTTCCTCGTGGCCCTCGTGCCGCGCCAGCAGGTGCTTGGCGACGGCCAGCGCGCCGGACAGCGACATGCCGTCGGCGAGCGCCGCCACCATGGCGGCGAAGGCGCCCGCGCTCAGCTGCCCGGTGGGATGGCCGTGCGTGATCCCCGCCAGGTCGCGCGCCAGCATGAAGGCGGGGCGGATGGAGAACGCGCCCTCCGGCCGCCAGAAGAACAGGCCGGCCGGGGCCACGCGCATCAGGCCGCCGCAGCCCTTGCGGTCGTTCTGCACCGGCGCTTCCTGCAGGCCGTCGCGCAGCGCGCGCAACACGCCGAGGCAAGTGGTGCCGGGGCCGCGGCGCTCGTGCAGCAGGGGATGCTGGACGAGCCAGCCGTCCAGGACCAGGCTGTCGGCGCGCGCGGAGGCGTCCTCCTCCTGCGTGTACAGCCAGCGCAGGTAAGCCGCGCGGGTGGATTCGACCAGGCAGGCGCTGCCCTGCTCGCAGCCGTCCGCCCAGCCGAGCAGCAGGCCCTCGGCGGTGAACAGGCTCATCTGCGTGTCGTCGGTGATCGTGCCGAGGCCGCCGTAGGCGGGGAGGTAGCGGTTGACCCCGCCGGCGCCGTACTGCGCCTCGATTTCCGCGCGCTTCATGAACTCCACGGGTGCGCCCAGCGCATCGCCGACGGCGCCGCCCAGCAGGCAGCCGCGGAACCGGTTTCGAATGCTGTCCATAGGTTGCTCAGTGCTTGCAGTGTTGGCGGGGCACCCCGGTGAAGATCGTTTCTGTGCGCTTGTGCATGCGGGGCCTCCCTGTCCGGCCGGCAGCCAGGACAGTCTCCGGTACGCGTGGCTCATGGGATGAGCCAACGTAAATGGGTTGCGATGACCATATGCGGTCATGGAGGGAAAATTTACCATCCGTATCGGCCACAGGCCGCATCGGGAAGCGGGGGCGCGGGCGAAGTATCATGCGCCCATGTTTGACTTCCAACACAGCTATGCCGAGCTGCCCGAGCGGGCCCATGCGCGCCTCGACCCGGTGCCCGTGGCCGCGCCGCGACTGGTCGCGTTCAACCATGCACTGGCGAGCGAGATGGGCGCGCGGCAGGTCCCGGACGAGGGGGTGCTGGCGGCGCTGTTTTCCGGCAACACCGTGCCCGGCGGCGCGCGCCCCATTGCGCTGGCTTACGCCGGCCACCAGTTCGGCCACTTCGTGCCGCAGCTCGGCGACGGCCGGGCGTTGCTGCTCGGGGAGGTCGTGGATGGCGCCGGCCGGCGGCGCGACGTGCAGCTGAAAGGCTCCGGAGTGACGCCGTTTTCGCGCGGCGGCGACGGCCGCGCGGCCCTGGGGCCGGTGTTGCGTGAGTACCTGGTGAGCGAGGCGATGCATGCGCTGGGCATTCCGACCACGCGCGCGCTTGCCGCGGTGACCACCGGCGAGCCGGTGTTCCGGGAGACCGCGTTGCCCGGCGCGGTGTTCACGCGCGTGGCGGCCAGCCATGTGCGCGTCGGCACCTTCCAGTACTTCGCGGCGCGGCAGGATGTGGAGGGGCTGCGCGCGCTGGCGGACCATGTCATCGCGCGGCACTACCCGCAGGCGGCCGACGCGGAGGCGCCGTACGAGGCGCTGCTCGAGGCCGTCGTGGAGGCGCAGGCGGCGCTGGTGGCGCGCTGGCTCGGCGTGGGCTTCATCCACGGCGTGATGAACACGGACAACATGACGGTGTCCGGGGAGACCATCGACTATGGGCCCTGCGCGTTCATGGACGCCTACGATCCGGCGACGGTGTTCAGTTCCATCGACCGCAACGGGCGCTATGCCTATGCCAACCAGCCGCCGATCGCGCAGTGGAACCTGGCGCGCCTGGCCGAGGCACTGCTGCCGCTGGTGGACGCGACGCCGGCGGCCGCAGTGGAGCGGGTGACGCCGGTGGTGCAGGGCTTTGCGGCGCGCTTCGAGCGGCACTGGCTGGCGGTGATGCGCGCCAAGCTGGGGCTGGCGGAGGCGGAGGAAGGCGACGCCGAGCTGGCGCAAGCGCTGCTCGATCGCATGCAGGCGGAGGGGCTGGACTTCACGCTCACGTTCCGTGCGTTGGCCGAGGCGGGGGACGGTGGCGAGGCGCCGGCGGGGCTGGACGGGTGGCTCGAGGACTGGCGTGCGCGGCTGGCGCGCGATCCGCAGGCGCCGGCTGAGCGCGCGGCGGCGATGCGAGGCGTGAATCCCGCGGTGATTCCGCGCAACCACCGCATCGAGGCGGCGCTCGCGGCCGCGGTGGAGGGCGAGGACTTCGGGCCCTTCGAGCGGCTGCGGGCGATCCTGGCGCAGCCATACGCGGCTGAGGCGGAGGACGCGGCGTTCATGGCGCCGCCTGCCGAGCCGGATCCGCTTTACCGGACGTTCTGCGGCACCTGAGCGCGCTTACATTCCACGAAACGCCGGGTTTCGTGTCACACAAGGGCCCTGTGGGGCCCTTTTTTCATAGTAAGATTCTTCTAAATCAATGGACTAGTGCGGTCCGACCCGATGTTTGGTTTTGGGAAGTCGTTGCTGGGGAGTTTCCGGGACTTGCTGCCCATCCTCGCGGTGATCGGCTTCTTCCAGGCGGTGGTGCTGCGCCAGCCCATGGACAACGTGGGCGGAATCCTGGTCGGCCTCGCGCTCGTCGTGGTCGGTCTCACGCTCTTCGTCTACGGCCTCGAGATGGGCCTGTTCCCCATCGGCGATTCCATGGCGCATGCCTTTGCGCGCAAGGGCAGCCTGTTCTGGCTCATCGCTTTTGCCTTTGCGCTGGGTTTCGCCACCACCATTGCCGAGCCCGCGCTGATTGCCGTGGCCGGCGAGGCCGCAGACATGGCGGCCGCCGAAGGTGGCATCGCAGACACCGAGCACGCCCGCTCCGCCTATGCCGTGGGACTGCGCATCGTGGTGGCGCTCGCAGTCGGAACCGCGATCGTGCTCGGCGTGTTCCGCATCCTGAAGGGCTGGCCGCTGCATCACCTGGTCATCGGCGGCTACGTCATGGCCATGGTGATCACCAGCTTCGCGCCGGACAAGATCATCGGCCTGGCCTACGATTCCGGCGGCGTTACTACCTCCACCATCACCGTGCCGCTGGTCACTGCACTCGGCGTCGGGCTCGCGTCATCCATCAAGGGCCGCAATCCGGCCGTCGACGGCTTCGGCCTCATCGCCTTCGCTTCGCTGATGCCGATCATCTTCGTGCTCGTCTACGGCATGGTGGTCTGAGATGGAGCTCGGCGGGACCCTGTTGTCCGTGCTCGGCGCCACCCTGAAAGACGTCGCCCCCATCGCCGCGGTGATCTTCGGCTTCCAGTTTCTCGTCATCCGCCGGCCGATCCCGCATCTGCGGCGCTTCATGATCGGCTTCGCCTGCGTGATCCTGGGGCTCGCCTTGTTCCTCGTCGGCCTCGACCTGGCGCTGTTCCCCCTCGGCCGCTCCATGGCCACGCAGCTCACCCAGGTCGATTTCGTCTACGGCGCCGACGCCGTGGCGGCGGTCGTCACCCACCACTGGACGGACTACTACTGGGTCTACCTGTTCGCGGCGGCGATCGGCTTCAGCGCCGTGCTGGTGGAGCCGGCCGTCATCGCCGTGGCCATCAAGGCCAACGAGGTGTCCGGCGGCGCCATCCACATCACCGGCCTGCGCGTGGCCATCGCCATCGGCGTGGGCGTCGGCATCACGCTCGGCTCGTATCGCATCATCAGCGGCGGCGCGCTGCACTACTACATCATCGCCGCCTATGCGGTGGTCATCATCCAGACCTATTTCGCGCCGAAACAGATGATCCCGATCGCCTACGACTCGGGCGGGGTCTCGACCTCGACGGTGACGGTGCCGCTGGTCGCGGCTCTCGGCCTCGGTCTCGCTTCCAGCATCCCGGGGCGCAGCCCGCTGCTGGACGGCTTCGGGCTGATCGCCTTTGCAGTCCTGTTTCCCATCATCTCGGTGCTGACCTTCGCGCAGCTGGCGCATGCCTGGGAGCGCCGCGCGCTGCGGCAACGGGCTGCGCAAGAGCCGGGGTAAGGCTCAGCCGGCGGGCTCGTCGACGTGCTGGCGCTCCGCCATGGCGAGTACTTCGCCGACGATGTCGTTCATGGTGATGATGCCGGCCAGGGTGTCGCCGTCCAGCACCACGAGGCGGCCGAGGCGATGCTTCGCCATGAGGCGGGCGACGTATTTCACGTGCATGCTCGGCGGCACCGAGATCACCGGCTTGCTGCAGACGTCGAAGACGTTGATCAGGTCGATGTCGCCTTCCTCGGCGACGATGGTGCGCAGGATGGCCGTGTAGCTGATCAGCCCGTAGGCATCGTTGGCGTCGCGCCGCTCCACCACCAGCGACTTCACCTTGTTGGCGCGCATGATGGCCATGGCCTCGCGCAGCGTGGCGAGCGGGGACACGGTGACGACGTCCGTCTTCATCAGGTCCTTGACGAGCATGATCAGATGTCCTCGCGGATGCGTTCGACGAAGCTCTCGATCTGGCGCGTGTCGATC
>CAYPTW010000130.1:0-6058 GCA_964413755.1 uncultured Thioalkalivibrio sp.
TGCTCGAAGCACCCAAGGCTGGCCCCGCCAGCTACCGGCTGTTCGAGTTTCTGCCTATGATGCCGCGCTTCACGATCGAGCGGGTGCGGCAAAAGCTGGCAACCACGTTTCCGACCGCCACCGCCGCCGTGAAGGTACTGGAAGATCTGGGCATCGTGACGGAAATGACCGGGCAGAAGAAGAACCGCAGCTACAGCTACCAGCCGTACATCGAGTTGTTGTCGCGGTGATTTACGCCGGAGTACGCACCGGTTTGCACCGGTCAGAAACGGCTGATCGAGGGCTCAACTCTGCCGTCCGACAAAGTTCCGGTGGCTTCTAACGCTCAATTTTCTTTCTTAACAGCAAGAGAAGAAGAATTGCGATGTATAGCAGTAGCCAGTATGGCCATCTGGCGAAGTAAAACGCTGCCGCTTGCGCCCAGGTCGCTGGAGACAAGAGGACCGCGACCAAGGCCCCTGCAAACAGTGAGCTGACCAACGCGGCGGCGAGTGCTACGGCCAGGCGCAGTGGGCTAACCGACGTCACTGGAATTTTTCGCTCGAGGGCCGCGCCGCACAACGAGCGACGTTAACAAGATGGCGTAGAGAATCCCTCCCGACACCAAGGCCCGATCCAGGTCGTGGTTGAAAAGAACCAGCCCAGCCAGCAGCACCGTTGCAAGAAGCATCGCTTTACCGGCTCCACTAGTAGCCGCATCGGCGAATCTTCCAGGCAGCGCCTGCAAAGCCCACTGCGCCTTTTGCTTCACCATCGCCACGTAGATCAGAACACCCGCATCACTACGATGCACCCGGCTGCCTGGCGCCGCATCTGGGGCATGTCTCCGGGCGCGGATGGAACAGCCGATCGAGCGCCAGGCCCCCACATTCGTCGCAGAACCAGACCATCTTCCAGTTGTAGATCGCAATCACAGCACAAGAGATAAGGGCCAAGACGACCGCAAGAGCGGGAAAACCCATGGCCCAGGTGAACCCGACGAAGACCAGGCTTGAGGCGACATTGAACAACGCCCAGGCACGCCGCTTGTGGTGCGCTCTTCCAAGCCGACGCAATACAAGCCTTCCGAGTATGGCGAGCCCGGTCGAGACGCCGATAAACAACAGAAAAATCTGTTCCGTTGAAAAAGTGCCTATGTTTTGGTTCAACGGCGGACACCTCGAGAGCCTTGAAGCCATACATTCGCGTAGAGCGATTCGCTCGATCGTCGAGCAAGTCAGCTAATGCCGGCGAGCTTCAGAAAATGGATCCTGGCCTAAAAAAGAGGATTTCAATAACGATTAAGACGGCTCCTCCAGCCGCGCCAATTCCGGCTAGGACGGTAGCGATGCGGATTCGTCTGACACGTCGAATCAGCTCCTGGTCGATTTCATCATTCGGGGAGGTAGCCAGGACGCGACCGAACAGTTCTACGGGGGGCACCGAACGGAGATGAGCGTACCCGAGCCAAGTCGCCAGAACGTGGTCATCCGCCTTCGCTCGTTCCCATACATAGGTCCAGTCAGCCGACAGCGGAATGCACCCTGCCGCAAGAAAAGCACCAGAAATCAGCCCAAGTGCCTCATGCGCACTAATGGTCATACTGGGTCACTTCCTTTAGTCCATTCCCAGATGATGGCATCCCGAGCATATCCGGTGGCGGCGGGCGAAGGGCGAGATGGCCGAGGGCAGGCTTGCATACAGCATCAGGACTTGCTCATCCCAGGCTGCCGGTCGCCAGATAGTAGGCAAACAGCCATCCGCCAACTCCAACAAACAGCGCCACCATGGCAATCCTGACTCTCACCACCGCCATTCTTGCCCGTTGGGACAAACATGAGTGGTTGGGCCTGAACAGGAGCCTGAAGAAAATCTCCGCTTCCGGGATGGACGAAAGCCGAGACCAGCCAAGCCACGATGACAGCTCCGGATCGTCCTCCTGCCGCCTCCACTCAATCCATCTCCAGTCGAAAATAAGGAGCAGAATTGCCAGGGCGCAGATCCCGGAGAAGAACAAGATCAGCCCCACTTCAGACAACCCTCGCTACTGATCGAGACAGGCGAATCCCAAACATCCGGCATGGGATAAATCGACCGTCCCCGAGTCGGGGTGCTCGGACTCATCCAGCCGATGGTCGATCATGCCCGATAGTGGCGGCGATCGGACGCGGGCTCGATTGGAGGAAGTACCTATCCTGCGCCACGCGATCCGTCAGGGCGCGATCCAGTGCTGCATGGGGCGGGACAGGAACGTCTCCAGCTCGATTCCGTCGCCGCCTACCAGCAGGCTTCGATCCGGCCTGAACGCCGCCTCGAAGCTCGTGATCCCGCGCTGCGCCTTGGCCCTGGCGGTGCTCTTTACTTCGATGGCGATGAGGCGACGTCCCGAGCGAACCACGAAGTCGACCTCAGCATTGCGCTCGCGCCAGTAGAACAGCTCACACTCCCCGCAGGCTGCCGCGTTCGCCAGGTGGGCGCCGATGGTCGACTCGACCAGGCGCCCGCGATACTCCGGATCCGACCAGGCTTCCGCGGGCGACACGCCGGCCAGAGCGGACATCAAAGCGGTGTTCAGGACCTGGAGTTTCGGGCTCGAGCCCCGACTTCTCGCCACGTCACCGGCGAACTTCTGCAGCCCGCAGACCATCCCGGCCGCCGCCAACAGCTCGAGGTAATGTGCCAGCGTCGTCGTATTACCGGCGTCCTGCAGCTGGCCGAGCATCTTGTTGTAAGACAGGATCTGCCCGGAATAACGACACGCGAGCTCAAAGAGGCGCCGCAGCAGGGCCGGCTTGTCCACCCGCGTGAGCAGCAGCACGTCGCGGGAAATCGATGTTTCCACCAGGCTGTCGATGATGTAACGCCGCCAGCGTTCAGGCTCGCCGGCCAGCGGCGCGGCACCGGGATAACCGCCGAAATAGCAGTACTCATCGAAGGTGAAGCCGAAGGCCTCACGCATTTCGGTGAAAGACCAGTGCGGCAGGTGCAACAACTCGAAGCGACCTGCCAGGCTCTCCGACGTGCCGCGCGCGATCAACAATGGCGCTGAGCCAAGCAGCACTACCCGCAGCGGGATCTTGCGGCGCGTATCCTCATCCCAGAGACGCTTGACGGTTTCCGACCAGTCCGGGATTTTCTGAATCTCGTCAAGCGCCAGTACTGCGCCGCTCGGGCCCGCCTCGCGCGCCTCGAGGCGCGCCGCTTCCCACTGCTGCGTAATCCACTCAGCACCGCGCAGCATCGGCTCGTCGGCAGTAGCGTAAAGGAAGCCCGGCCGAAGGGTTGCTGCGACCTGGTGCACAAGCGTGGTCTTCCCGACCTGTCTTGGCCCGGCGACGACCTGGATGAAACGCCGCGGCTCCCGCAACCTGCGCGCGAGTTCCCTGGACTGCGCCCGCTGAAAGGAATCTGACGATTTACTCAACATGATGAGTAATTTTACTCAACGACTTGAGCAAATCAAACCGGCGCGAGCACTTTGCTGGAACCCATGCCCCCCTGGAGTTCGCGTGACAATGCCACAGGGCTTTGAGCTGCTCGCCCGGTTGCCTCCGCGAATTGGGTAGGCTATTCGGCTATCGCGCTCCGTAAAGGATGTCTCCCTATGCCCATCCGCACCAACTCCACAGCGATCACGTTGGTGCTCCTTGGCGTCGGCGTGCTGGCCGGGTCACCGGACCTCGCAGCCAATGCGGGCACCCTTGTCTTCGAACCGGGTCAACCCCGTGCCGGCGAACACGTCGAGGTGTCGTACCGTCCGGACGCGAAGCTTGCAGGCGAAGCCACGCTTCACCTTCGCACACGCCTGCGAACTGCGAGGGACGGGGCCTACAACACCGGCATGGGATCGATCGAGGCGGCCCGCCTGGAGGTGGGGGCCGACGGCGTGGCACGCGGCGCGTTCCGTGTGCCTCGCGACATCGTCTATGCGGCCTTCGCGATCGAGAATCCGGGCGCATCCCGGACGGACAGCCGCGAGGGCCGCTTCTGGGAACTGCTCGTGCACGACGCGGAGGGCCGACCTCTCCTCGAAGCGCTCGAGCAACGCTTCAACGACCACATGGGCCGCGACATGAGCGAGGTCCTCGCGACAGCCCGCGCCATGACCCACCTTTACCCGGATGCCCCGCTGTCCTGGTCCGCCCTGCGGGCGGCGGAAGGCTGGGTCGGCTCTACGGATGACGAGGAAGCACGCAACGCACGCCATCTGGCGCGGGTGGTGGCGCTGGATCGCAGGCTCCGCGAGGCACCCAGCCCCTCCGCTGCCGACGTCGGCAACCTGTTCTTCTCCGCGCGTGTGCTGGGCGCCGAAGAGATTGCCTCGTACTGGCGGCGGCGGCTGCTCGCCGAGCATTCAACGAGCTTCTTCGCGGTGCAAGAGCGCCTCAGCGAGCTCTACGGCGATCATGGCGAGGACCCCGAAGAGTTTGTGGCGGCGCTCGAGCCGGTCTGGGAGTCCGCGGCAGATCAGCGGGCGCGCCGGCCTGTCGTAACTCTCGGCTTCCAGTTTGCGCGCCAGTCCGGGGATCCGGAGGCGATCCTGCGGTGGGTCGACCGTTACATCACAACGGAGCCTGCCCATACAGCCTGGGCCCTGGCCACTGTCGCGGGAAACGAAGCCACGAGAGAGCAAGGGATCCGGCGCCTCCGTGCTGCCATCCAGCAGATCTCGCAGACAACCGATTTCGAAAGGGCCCTTGGCCAGACGGCTGCGGAGTACCGGGCCCAGGTAGCGCTGCAGGTCGCGGAGCTTCGCGCGGCGCTCGGTGATGCGCTCCTGTCCGCAGGTCGTGCACCCGAAGCAACAATCGAACTTGAGCAAGCGACGGCGACCGGCTGGAATGCCGATTGGCTGCGAAGCCTCGCGGAAGCGCGGCTGGCCGCGGGCGACAATTCGAGCGCGGTGTCGGCATTGGCGGCAGCGGCAGCCGACCCTGCCACAGACGAGTCGACCGCCGATTCACTGCGCGCCGCCGCGAACGTCTCCGCGGAGACGTGGGCTGCCGAAGTGGAGCGGGCAAAGCGAGCAATGCTAGAGCGAACCCTCGCGGAAGCCCGGGACGAATATGTCGGCTCACCCTCCGCCCGGCGGCCTGGCGGCCGCGAAGTGCAGCTGACGGAACTGCTCGGCCCCGAGGCGACGATCGTCGTCTTCTGGTCTCGCTACTGCGGCGCGTCGCTCGCGGCGATGCCGCGTATCGCTGCGGTCGCGGATCGTCTGGCTGATATGGGCATTCCCACGCTGGCAGTGACGAACGACCCCCACGAGGACGCCTTGGCGTATCTGGACGATGGCGGCTTCAAGCTCGATGTCCTGTTCGACGACCAGGGTTCTTTCGGGCAGGCCCTGAACAACTGGGGCACACCGCAATACTACGTGCTCGACGGCAAGGGCCGGCTCCGCTTCGTGAGCTCGCTCGACGCTGTGCTGCGCCATGTGATGGCGCTGCGCGAGCCGCTGTAGCTCCGCTGCGCGACATCAGTCGGCCTGACCCCGGCGCAGCGGCAACGAACGCGCACACCTCACGCGCCAGGCATCTGAGCCAAGCGGCAGGTGTGCGCGGTCGGTGCCGCGGGCAGGCAGGGGGAGCAGGCCCGACCGACGCCGGGCCGCCCGCTAGCGCTTCATCGAGTCGAAGAAGTCGACGTTGGTCTTCGTGTCCTGCAGCTTCGACAGCAGGAACTCGACCGCGGCGAGCTCGTCCATGGGGTGCAGCAGCTTCCGGAGGATCCACATCTTCTGCAGCTCGGACTCGGCGGTGAGCAGGTCCTCGCGCCGCGTGCCGGAGCGGTTGATGTTCATGGCCGGGAAGATGCGCTTCTCGGCGATGCGCCGGTCGAGGTGGATCTCGAGGTTGCCGGTGCCCTTGAACTCCTCGTAGATGACGTCGTCCATGCGCGAGCCGGTGTCGATCAGCGCCGTGGCGAGGATGGTCAGGCTGCCGCCTTCCTCGATGTTGCGCGCCGCGCCGAAGAAGCGCTTCGGGCGGTGCAGCGCGTTGGCGTCCACGCCGCCGGTCAGCACCTTGCCCGAGGACGGCACCACGGTGTTGTAGGCGCGCGCCAGGCGGGTGATGGA
>CAYPTW010000131.1:0-6013 GCA_964413755.1 uncultured Thioalkalivibrio sp.
CTCGGCGTCGCCAAGGTCGGCGAGCGCTACCTGGCGCCGCAGAACATCGGCGGCCCGGCGACGGATTTCGGCGCCCTCACCGGCTTCGTCACCGGCTGGTCGGCGGCCGGCCCGCACCTGACCGTGATCCGCACTTCCATCGGCGCGGCGCAAAGCGTCGCCGTGGCCATCGACCGTGCCGGCTGGAACGAGGTGACCGGCACGATCTCCGGAGACGATACAATCTTCGTCGCCACCGCCTCAGCCCGCGGCCAGCAGACCCTGCTGGCGCGTCTCACCCAGATCTTCCCAAGGTAAGAAAACATGACTGCCTCTTCCCCTGCGGGCGGGAGCCCGATCCTGCTCGCCTTCTCCGGCGGCCTCGACACGTCTTTCTGCGTCGCCTGGCTGAAAGAGACGCTGCAGCGTCCGGTCATCACCGTCACGGTCGACACCGGCGGCGACGTCGACACCGCAGCGCTGGAGAAGCGCGCGCTGGCGCTGGGCGCGGCGCGCCACATCACCGTGGACGCGAAGCGCGAGTTCTTCGACTCGGTGCTGAAGTTCCTGGTGTTCGGCAACGTGCGCAAAGGCCAGCTCTACCCGCTGTGCGTCGGCGCCGAGCGCGGTCTGCAGGCGCGCCTGGTGGCAGAGCAGGCCGCGGCGCTGGGCAGCGATACCGTGGCCCACGGCAGCACCGCGGCCGGCAACGACCAGGTGCGCTTCGAGGTCGCACTGCGCACGCTGCGTCCGGGACTCGAAGTGCTGGCGCCGGTGCGCGACCACGACTGGCAGCGCGCGGCACAGGTGGCCTGGCTGGAAGAGCGCAACCTGCCGGTACCGCCGGGCGGCGGGGCGTATTCCATCAACCGCGGCCTGTGGGGTACCACCATCGGCGGCAAGGAAACCCTGGACTCGCTGGAGTCGATCCCGGAGGCCGCCTGGGTGGTCACTGCCGGCGCCTTCGATGCGCCACGCGCGCCGGCGCGTCACACGCTCGGTTTCGTGCACGGCGTGCCGACATCGCTGGACGGCGAGACCATGGACCCGGTGGCGCTGATCGAGAAGCTGGAGACGCTGGCCGGCCCCTACGGCATCGGCCGCGGCATCCACCTCGGCGAGACCATCCTCGGCTCCAAGGGCCGCGTGGCCTTCGAGGCCCCGGCCGCAGAGGCCATCCTCGTGGCCCACCGCGAACTGGAAAAACTCACCCTCACCGGCACGCAGCTCAAGGTGAAGGAACCGCTGGGGCTCATCTACGGCGACCTGGTGCACGAGGGCCAGCACCTCGAGCCCGCAGCGCGCGACATCGAGGCGCTGTTGTCCTCGTCGCAGGCGCGCGTCACCGGTACCGTGAAGCTGCTGCTGCGGCCGGGCTCGCTGTTCGTCGAGGGCGTGAGCTCGCCGCACTCGCTGCTTGCCGCCACCAAGGGCAAGTACGGCGAATCCGCGGGCGAGTGGAGCGCGGCGGACGCCCTGGGGCTGGCGCGCATGAAGGCGCTGGCAGGCATGCTGCACACGCGGGCGGGGGGCTGAGCCATGCGTCCACTGGTCGTCGACAAGATCGCCTCGGTCGCGCAGAGCTGCCGCCTCGGCCGCGAGGTGCGCATCGCCAGCGAGATCCCGTGCGAGGAAGGCGTGGTCATCGCCGTCGAGGTGCTGTCCAACAAGTCCACCTACAACACCATCGAGCTGACCTCGGGGCGCATGGCGCAGGTGAAGCGCGGCGACATCGTGGTGGGCGCTCTCGGCCACCGCCATGCGCTGTTCGGCTACTCCGGGCACATCCCCGAGTCGCTCGCGCCGGGCGACACCATCAACATGCTCAACCTGGGCGGAGTGATGGGCATCTGCGACTCGGTCAACCGCGACCGCGGCCAGCCCTTCGAGTGCCGCGTGCTCGGCACGGTGCTGCACTTCCCCTACCTCGGCGAACGCATCGGCACCCCCGCGCGTGTCGGCAGCATCAAGCTGCCGGAAGAACCGAGCCTCGACATGCGCGGCATCCCGGTGGTGGCGCTGGCCGGCACCTGCATGGATGCGGGCAAGACCGCCGCAGCGGCGGCCATCATCAGCCGTTTCTCCCACTACGGCTACCGCGTGGCGGCCTTCAAGGCCACCGGCGTGTCGCTGCGGCGCGACATCCTCGCCATGGAAGACGCCGGCGCGCGCGCTACCGCCATCTTCACGGACTTCGGCATCGTCACCACGGGCCCGGCCAACGGCCCGCGCCTGACCCGCACCATGCTCAACCGCATGGCGGAGACCCGTCCCGACGTGATCGTGTTCGAACTCGGCGACGGCATTCTCGGCGCCTACGGCGTGGAAGCCATTCTCAAGGACCCCGAAGTGCGCAAGGCGCTGTCGGCCGTGATCCTGTGCGCCAACGACCCGGTCGGCGCCTTCGGCGGCGTGCAGCTGCTGCGTGAGCGCTTCGACATCGAGCCGGCCATGGTCACCGGCCGTTCCACCGACAACGAGGTGGGCGTGAAGATCATCCGCGAGCAGATGGGCGTCGCCGCTTTCAACGCCCTCACCCAGGAGGCCGAGCTCGGCGAGCACCTGCGCGGCGTGCTGTTCGGCGCGGAGGCGGGCTCGTGAGCGCAAGCCATCCGGTGGCGGTGCTTGGCGGCACCGGCTATGTCGCCGGCGAGTTCCTGCGCCTGCTGGCGGGGCATCCGCAGCTGGCGCTGGCGGCGGTCTCCTCCGAGAGCCAGGCCGGCAAGCCGATCGCGGCGACCTTTCCCAATCTCGGCGGCGTCTTCGGCGACGCGAAGTTCTGTGACGAGGCAGGCCTCGAGGACGCGGTCCGTGACGGCCGCGTGCGCGCGCTGTTCTGCGCGGCGCCGCACGGCGCGGCGGCGGGACGCGTCGACGCCCTGCTGCAAGTCGCCGCAGCATCGGGCGTCACGCTGACCGTGGTGGACGCCTCGGCGGACTTCCGCTTCCGTGATCCGGCCGCGTACCAGCGTGTCTATGGTCATGCGCATGCCTGCCCGAAGCGGCTGGCAGAGTTCGCCTCCGCCTTGCCCGAACACCTCGCCGGGACGCCGGCAGCGCATGTCGGTCACCCGGGCTGCTTCGTCACCTCGGTGCTGCTCGGCATCGTGCCGCTGCTCCGCGCGGGGCTGGCGCAGCCGGAGTTCTTCGTCTCGGCCGTGACCGGCAGCACCGGTGCCGGACGCAAGCTGGGCGAGGGCACGCACCATCCGGTGCGCCACGGCAACATGTTCGCCTACCAGCCCCTGACCCACCGCCACCGGCCCGAGATCGAGCAGCTCGCCGCCGAGGCGGCGGCACCCTGCCAGGTGCATTTCGTGCCGCATTCCGGGCCCTGGGCGCGCGGCATCCACGCCACCATCCACGGGCGCCTCGCGGCGCCGGCCGACAGCGCCACGCTGCACGCCGTGCTGGCCGAGGCTTATGCAGGCTCGCCCTTTGTCGAGGTGATCGACACGCCGCCGCGCATCAAGGACGTGGCCGGCTCCAACCGCGCCCGGCTCTCGGTCGCGGTCGCGGGCGAAGCCTTCGTCGTGATGTCGGCCATCGACAACCTGGTCAAGGGCGCAGCCGGCGGGGCCATGCAGTGGCTCAACCGCTTGCTTGACCTCCCTGAGGATGCCGGGCTCCGCCTGCCGGGGCCGGCCTGGATATGAACAGCATGAATTTGCCGCAGCCGGAAGAACTGGCCTGGACCCTGCCGGTCTACGCCCAGCTGGCGCTGGAGCCGGTGGGCGGGGACGGCGCCTGGCTGGAGCTGGCCGACGGCCGCCGCATCCTCGACATGTACGGCGGGCACGCCGTGGCTGCGCTCGGCTACGGACATCCGCGCCTCGTGGCAGCGCTGCAGGACCAGGTAAAGCGCCTCACCTTCCAGAGCAACCTGCTGCCGCTGGCCCTGCGCGCCCGCGCCTGCGAAGCCCTGGCGCGTTTTGCGCCGCCCGGGCTGGACCGGGTGTTCCTCGTCAACAGCGGCGCCGAGGCGAACGAGAACGCACTCAAGCTGGCCTTCCACAAGCCCGGGCGCACACGCGTGGTGGCGGTGGAAGGCGCTTTCCACGGTCGCACCGCGGCCGCAGCCGCCGTCACCTGGGGCAGCGAGAAGTGGTACGGCTTCCCGCACAAGCCCTTCGAGGTGAGCTTCGTCTCGCCGCGCGACCCGGCCGCACTAAAGCAGAAGGTGGGCGAAGACACCGCGGCGGTCATTGTCGAGCCGGTGCAGGGCGTGGCCGGCGCAGTCGACCTGCCGGCGGAGTTCCTGGCTGCGGCACGCGAGACCACGCGCGCCAGCGGCGCGCTGCTGATTTTCGACGAGGTCCAGTGCGGCATGGGCCGCACCGGCCGGCCTTTCGCCGCCGACTATTACGGCATCACGCCCGACATCCTCACCACCGCCAAGGGCCTCGCCGGCGGCTTCCCCGCCGGCGCCGTCATCACCACGCCGGAAATCGCCGCCGGCCTGAAGATCGGCGAGCTGGGCACGACTTTCGGCGGCGGCCCGATGGCCTGCGCCGCGATCGAGACCGTGATCAGCGTGATCCAGGACGAACACCTGCTGGACAACGTGCGCACGCTCTCGCAGCAGGTGCGCGACACGTGCCTCGTCGGCCCGGTGCAGTCCATCCAGGGCGCCGGCTTCCTGCTCGGCCTGGTGTGCAGCCGGCCGGCACGGGAAATCCAGGCCGAGCTGCTCGAGCACGGCATCCTCGCCGGCACCAGCGGCGACCCGCGCGTGCTGCGCCTGCTGCCGCCCCTCACCCTCGAACCCGAACACGTCGCCATGCTGGCGGCCGCACTAGCGGAGATTGCGCCATGAAACGCTTTATCGACCTGGCCGAACACAGCCCCGAAGAAGTCGCCGAGCTACTCGAGCTCGCGGTGCGCCTCGACCGCCATCCCGAGCCGACCGCGCTGCGCGGCAAGGTCATGGGCATGCTGTTCTTCAACCCTTCGCTGCGCACCGTGGCGTCGTTCCAGGCGGCCATGACGCGCCTCGGCGGCGGCTCCTTCGTCATCACGCCGGGCCAGGGCACCTGGAAGCTGGAGGCGCGCGACGGCATCGTCATGGACGGTGACGCGGCCGAGCACATCCGCGAGGCCGTGCCGGTGCTGGCGAGCTACGCCGACGTGCTCGGCATCCGCGCCTTCGCCGGCGGCATCGACCTGCAGGCCGACGTCGAGGAGCGCAAGTTCATGGAAATGGCGGGTTACTGCCCGGCCCCGCTGGTGAACATGGAATCCGCGGTGAACCATCCCTGCCAGGCACTGGCGGACTGGAAGACCATGGACGACATCGGCGTGCCGAAAGAAGGCGGGCGCTTCGTGCTCTCCTGGGCCAACCACCCCAACCCGCTCCCGCTGGCGGTGCCCTCCGCCGCCGTGCACATGGCGGCGATGCGCGGCATGGACGTTACGGTACTGCGTCCGGAAGGCTACGAGCTGCCGGAGCCGATCATGGCGCGCGCTCATGCCGCAGCGGCGGCCTCAGGCGGCTCGGTGCGCGAGACGGATGACCGCGCCGAGGCCATGCAGGGCGCGCACGTGGTGTATGCCAAGAGCTGGCAGTCGACGCGTTATTATGGACGCCCCGCCGACGACCGCGCGCAACGCGCCGGGCTGGAGCACTGGATGGTGGACGAGTCCTGGTTCGCGCCGGCGCGCCCGGAGGCCGTCTTCATGCACTGCCTGCCGGTGCGGCGTAACGTGGTGGTGGCGGACGAGATCCTCGACGGGCCGCGCAGCCGGGTGCTGCCGCAGGCGCGTAACAGGATGACGGTACAGATGGCGATCCTGCACCGGCTGCTGGCGGGCGGGACGGAGTGAACTCCATGATGCACACACGCGGCGAGCGTTCCATCGCGGTCACGGCCCTGAAGGCCGCGGTCCCCTACATCCGCATGTTCAAGCGCAAGGTCTTCGTGGTGAAGGCCGGCGGCGCGGTGTTCGGCGACGAAGAGAGCACGCGCGAGCTGATCGAGCAGATCGGCATCCTGCACGAGGTCGGCATCCACGTGGTGCTGGTGCACGGCGGCGG
>CAYPTW010000132.1:0-5974 GCA_964413755.1 uncultured Thioalkalivibrio sp.
CCTACGTCGACCCCATGAGCCTGCTGCAGGTGGACCTGCTGCGGCGCTGGCGCGAGGGCGGACGCGAGGACGAGGCGCTGTTCCGGGCCCTGCTGCTGTCGGTCAACGGCATCGCCCACGGGCTGCAGAACACGGGCTGAGCCCCACGGCAATTCGCGCCGCGCGAACTATACTCGGGACAGGGTTACAGAAGGCCTCGGCGCTAGGGCCTTCGGACGCCATGACAGCTCACGACGCCCGGCACGAGACCTCCTGCTTGCAACACGGCAACAAGGAGGACGGCCATGAAACTCTCAATCGGAAACAATACCTTACGCTGGCCGGTGCTCTTGCTGGCCGCGGCCTTCACCGTTGCGTGCGGCAGCAGCGGCGGGGGCAGTGACGACGTCGACGACGACGACGTCATCAACATCCTGCCGCTGTATGCCTACCAGTTGACCAGCGCCATCGACGATCCCATCACGGTCACGTTGCCGGGCGGGACCTTGTCGCTGCAGCTGAGCCACCTGTTCGAAGGGCCCGGCCTGTTCGGCGAGTACCACCCCGCGAGCGGCAATTTCTCCGTATTCGCCGGTTCCAGCATGGTCGTCGACGAACTGATCCTCGTCGGCCTCCAGGGCAACCAGCTGGCGGACGTGCCGACGCTGTTCGGCGACTTTTCCGTACAGGCGACCGTGGACTGGTTCGTCCCGGCGGACTCTGACCCCGACACCGGGGCGCTGGTGGTCGCGCGCGGGGATGAGCGCATCGAGGTCGCCGTCATCGACGGCGGCAACACGGTGCGGCTGCGCCACGATGCCACCGGTGACGGCGTGTACGAGGAAGAAGTGTCGCTCACCTGGCAGGAGTTCGACGACCTCGGCGATTTCGCGGAGGCACCGGAATGGCAGCTGCTCGGGTCTTTCGCCTATGACGCCACCATCGAGTTCATGTTCGAGCTGGCCCAGGCCGGCATCGACGGCTTCGAGTTCATCGACGAGGACCTGGCGCAGGGCGGTCAGCGCATTATCCAGTGCAGCGCCTTCAGCGACCTCGGACTCGCGGTGCCGCCACCGCCGCCGGTCATTCCCGACCAGGGCACGCTCACGTTCTCGTGGTTGGACGACGGCAGCGAAGGGGGCTCCGGCCCGGATGGCGTGGTGGGCGTCGGCGACAGCTTCAACATGGCGTTCGCCTACTGCGTTGACGACGACCCGGAAGACGACATCGACGACATGCTCAACGGCGAGATCGGGCTGAACAGCTTCACCGAGGTGGTGACCGAGAACGCCACCGGAAGCTTCATCACCCGCATCGGGTGGGAAGGCCCGGGTGTCGCCGCACGGCCCGGCGGTATCGAGTTCAAGGCGCTGGAGCGCTGGGAAGTCTTCGATGCCGATGGTGACGGGGCCGGCACGACGGCAGGTGCCGAGCTGACCAGCGTGGTCGACGGCCGCATGGTGATGGTGTTCTTCGAGCCGTAGGAGACACGCTTCCAAGGCGGCGCGCGAGGGGCAGCATGGGCTGCCCCTCGTTCATGGGATGGGGTGAAAGCCCCATGGTCGGCACGGCGGACAGGGCCGATGCTTTCAGTGACCGGAACCTTTCCCCACCGCCGTTCGTGTTTAAAGGCGAGGGACATCGCAAAACGAGGTACCACCATGAAGACCAAGACAGTCATATTGACGGCATTGACCGTCTCTGCGCTTGCAGTGTCCGCAGGGGCCTGGGCGCAGCAAAGCACCAAGGAGCGGGCTGCCCAGAGCACCCAGGAACGCCAGATGGAGCAGGTCCAGAGCCGCGAGCGGGCCATGTCGGCCGACAAGGTCGCAATGAAGGACCAGGAGAAGCTGCAGACCCAGGATCGCGACCAGGACAAGGACCAGCTGCGCGAGCAAGACCAGGACCAGTTGAAGCAGCAGGACCAGTTGAAGCAGCAGGACCAGCTGAAGCAGCAGGACCAGCTGCGCGAGCGCACCCACCAGGACGAGGAGATCTTTGGCGGCCAGATGATGACCGAGCAGGAGCGTCTCCAGTACCAGGAGCGGATGCAGAGTGCAGGTAGCGATGCAGAGCGCGAGCGGATTCGCGCCGAACATCACGAGCAGATGATGAAGCGTGCGCGCGACCGCGGCGTGAAGCTGGAAGACCCGACGGGCTAAGAGAGACTCGAAAATCCCTGGCGGACGGATACAGCGATGAACGCTAGACATGCTAGACATGCACGTTGCAGAGACGCCGGCAGGGATGCCGGCGTCAGGACGCTCGCGACAGTGCTGGCGGTGGCGCTGACGGCGCACGCCGCCCTCGCCGAGGAGGAAACCGTGGCGCGAGCGGTCGTGCCGGGCAGCTTCCAGCTGTCGGTCGGCACGGAATTCACGACAGGCGAGTACGGGGGCGACCGCTCCGTGGACGAGCTCTATATCCCCGTGACCGGCTGGTATCGCACGGACCGGATATCGCTGCGCCTGACCGTACCGTATCTCCGCGTTGACGGCCCGACCGGCACGATCATCGAAGGCCCTGGCGGCCAGCCCATCCCCGGGGACGGCCCCGACGTGACGGAGAGCGGGTTGGGCGACGTGGTGCTGGGCATGACGCTCTACGACGCCTGGAAGAACCGCGACGGCGACCTTGCGCTGGACCTGGGCGGCAGCATCAAGCTGGGCACCGCCGACGAGGACAAGGGCCTCGGCACCGGGAAGACTGATTTCACGGTGCAGGCCGACCTGGTCCGGTTCTTGCCCGGATTCACCGCCATCGGCTCCATCGGCTATGTTGTGCGCGGCGATCCGGACGGCTTCGCGCTGGACGACGGCCTGATCGCCTCGGTAGGCGGCTTCAGTAGCGGTGCGCCCCGTGGCATGCGGGTCGGGGCATTCCTCGATTACCGGCAGGCGGGCTACGAACTGAACGACGACCGCCTCGAAGCGCTGGGCATGCTCGGCTGGCGCATGGAAGGATGGGGCGCCTACCTCACGGCATCCGTGGGACTCAGCGACAGCGCCCCGGACTGGGGCGTCGGACTGACTTTCATGTCCCGCCGCTGAGCGGCCCGACGCAACTTCAGGGCTCGACCAGGCCCTCGCGAATGGCGAACCGCGCCAGCTCGACGCGATCGTGGATACCGAGCTTTTGCATCAGGTGATCGCAATGCTGCTCGACAGTCTTGGCGCTGATCTCCATGGTCCGGGCCAGCTCCTTGCGGCTGAGCCCGCTCGCCAGGTACCGCAGCACCTCGAGTTCGCGCGGCGTGAGGAGCGCTAGCCGGCCCGTCGGCGCGCCCGCCAGGGCGACGCCTCCCTGGTGGGCCACGAGCCGCGCGCGCACCGCCGGCGAGAACGCGATCCGGCCGCGCGCTGCCCGGCGCAAGCCATCCACAATGGCATCGGGCGCATCCTCTTTCACCAGGTAGCCGGCCGCCTCCACGGCCAGGACCTGGGCCAGGTAGCCGTCGCGCAGGTAAGCACTGAGAAACACGACCCGGATGGAGGGATGTTCTTCACGCACCTGGCGGGCGGCCGAGAAAGGCGACAGGCCCGGCATGTCGATGTCCAGGACCAGCAGGTCAACGGGCTGCGCACGCACCACGGCCAGCGCCTGGTCCGCGTCGGGCACCGCGGCGACGATCTCGAAATCCGGCTCGAGATCGAGCCGTTGCGCCAGCATTTCACGCAGGATCGCGTGGTCGTCCGCCAACACGATGCGCGTCTTGTCGCTCATGCGGCGGTCCCCGGCACCGGTGCGGCGACGAGGCGCCGCGCCAGGTTGCCAAGCTCGCCCAGCTGGACGCCGCGCGAGACGACCAGCGCGAGGCCGGCCAGTTCGGACTCCAGCTCAGTGTCCCGCCCAACCGCATCGGAATCGAGCAGGAGCAGTACCGGGGCGCGAAAACCGGCCGCACGGAGGGTCTTCAGCTGCGCCACGACATCGGCAACGGAACCACTCCAGTCGAGCACCAGCAGCGCCGTTGGCCCGCCGTCCGGCCACGCGTCAGCGAGCCTGCCATGGCGCGCGACCGACAAAGCCTGGTCCTCGAGCGTGCCTGCCAGCAGCTCACCCCAGAACGGCCGTGACGAAACCAGGGTCACGCGCGGAGATCCGCTCGGCGCGTCCGGTGCGGCCACCGCGAACTCGGGGCGCTCGGGCAATAGCAGGCGCACATGAGTGCCGGCCCCCGGGGCGGACTCGATATCCAATGTCCCACCCATCGACTCGACAATCCGGCCGGCAGAAACAAGGCCCAGGCCCGTGCCCTTGCCGGACGGCTTGGTGCTGAAGAATGGCTCGCGCGCCCTGCGCAACGTGGCCTCGTCCATGCCGCAACCGGTGTCTTTGACACCAATACAGGCCAGAGGGAAGGTCCGGTCGCCGCCTTGCTCATGGGCGTGCTGCCGGCGACACAGTGCCAGGGTCAGCTCGCCTCCGTCCGGCATCGCGTCGCGCGCATTCAGCGCCAGGTTGAGCACCGCCTGTTCGAGGTTGATCGCGTCGGCGTCGACCCAGAGCGGCCCGGAGGCGTGGTTGACCACCCTCAACACGATGTTCTCGGGCAACAACGGCGCGAGCCATGCGCGCGCCTGCTCCACCATGGCCCCCAGCTCGACGGGCTGCAGGGCTGCCTGTTCGTGCCGCACGAAGGACATCAGGTTGCGTGTCAGCCCGCGCCCGTGGCGCACGGCGCGCTCCAGGCCCTCCAGCGCGGTCTGCCTGGTCTGTTCGCTGGTCGCCTTGCCGGCCAGGGACGTGTAGCCGGCGACGGCACTCAACATGTTGTCCACGTCGTGCGCCACGGTCCCGGACAACTCCCCCAGGACCTCGAATTTCTGTGCGCGCAGCAGCTCGGCCTCGGCCCGACCGCGCGCCTCCATCTCCTGCAACAGCGCGGCCTGCTCCCCGCGCAGGCGCCTGACCAGCAGCACCCACGCGCCGATGGCGACGCCGAACAGCAACATCGCGCCGAGCAACGACACCACCTCGCCCTGGGTCAGGCCCAGCGATTGCTCCAGCATCCAGCCGTGGTAGGTGTCGTCGAAGCGCCGGATCGCGCTGCCGAGCGCCAGCAGTTGCGCGGAATAGCGGGGGCTGGTCACCAGCTCGAAAGCGGCTTCCCCCTGCCCGGCGGCCTGCAGCGCGAGCGCCTGTTGTTCGAGACGACTCATGGCGTCGAGCGCGCTCAGTGCCTCGGCGAGAAAACCGTCGTGTGCGCCGGCTCCCGCTCGCAACTCGCCGATGTATTGGCGCAGGCTCTCTTCGGTCTCCATGTGCCGGGCCAGCCACTCCGGCCGGCCGGTAGCCATCGCCAGCTGGGCGGTGCGCTGGACCTCGGCCTCGAGCCGCAGCATGGCGTCGTGCGCCTGGGCGGCCTGGGCATGGGAGCGGCGCAACTCGCCCAGGGTCGTCGCCGCTTCAAAGGCGTGCCAGGACAGCCAGCCGAGCATCGCCACCGCGGCCAGCACGGCCGCAAGCAGCCAGCGCCTGATAGATGCGTCGCGCCTCGGTTCCCTGGCCATTGGCCTCGCCTCGATCCCGGCCGGATGCGCCGGAATCACCGTTTCAGTCTAGCACCGGCTGCCGGTATGGGTGATCCACCCCATGGTGCCGGCAGGCGCCAGGGGCCATACATATGGCACGGGGCGGCGCAGGCCTGGCGCAGGCCCCGGTCCCAGGGCCATTCAGCCCCTCCGTGGCAAGCCTGCGCCGCCTTCTGACAAGGAGCAGTGGCCACTGCGCAGGCCGCACTCCCGGGACACGGAGGTGACCAGTCATGTTGGGGGCAAGAAACATTCTGATAGCACTCGTCGTGGCATTGTTTGCCACGACACTGGCGCTGGCCGCGCCGCCGACCGGTAAAGGCGGTGGCGGTGGCGGCGGCAAGGGCGGTGGCGGCGGTGGCGGCCCCGGCGGTGGTGGTGGCGGCGGCGGCGGCGATGCCGTCGAAGTCTATGCCGAGATGGTGCAGATCGACCGCGACATCAACGGCGTGCCGATCCTC
>CAYPTW010000133.1:0-5842 GCA_964413755.1 uncultured Thioalkalivibrio sp.
CAGGTCGGTCTTGGTGAGCAGCATCAGGTCGGCGGCGCGGAACATCACCGGGTACTTGGCCGGCTTGTCGTCGCCCTCGGTGACCGAGAGCAGGGTGACGTTGAGGTGCTGGCCGAGGTCGAAACTGGCCGGGCAAACGAGGTTGCCGACGTTCTCGATGAACACCAGGTCGACGCCGTCGAGTTCGAGGCGGTGCAGCGCGTCGTGCACCATGTGCGCATCCAGGTGGCAGGCGCTGCCGGTGGCGATCTGGACGGCTTCGACCCCCTTGGCGCGGATGCGCGCGGCATCGTTCTCGGTTTCCAGGTCGCCCTCGATGACCACGATGCGGTACTTGTCGCCAAGGGCATCGATGGTCGCCTCGAGCAGGGCAGTCTTGCCGGCCCCGGGTGAAGACATCAGGTTGAGGGCGAGAATGCCGCGGGCATCGAAGTGCGCGCGGTTGTGCGCGGCCTGGTGATCGTTCTCGCTGAGGAGGCTCTTCAGCACCGTCACCGCAGCCCGGCCGTCCTCGGTCTGTGCCAGGCGGCCGCCGGGGTTGACGAGGTGGCGGTTGCCGTCAGTGATGTTGCAGCCGCAGGTATCACACATGGGACGCTCCGATAGGCGGTCGAAATCGAAACAAGACTCTATAACATTTGGGCGCCGGCGTCGGCCGGCGCAGCCAGCTCCACGGATTCCAGCAGCATCTCCGTGCCGGAGATGGTGCGCACCCGGTAGCCGCCGCAGGCCGGGCAGAGCATGCGGTTCGGCGCGGCCTCGCCGCTGGCGCCACAGTCGTTGCATTGCACCACCACGGGCGCCGCGCTGATGGCCAGCTCCGCGCCCGCGGCGATGGTGCCTGCGGCCGCGATGGGAAAGGCCTGGCTGAGCAGCGCGGCCTCGATGCCCGACAGCGGGCCGATGCGCAGGCGCACCAGTTCGACGCGCCCCCTGCCGTTGGCGGCAGAGACCTCCTCCAGCTGTTGCACCAGGGCCTGGCAGACGGCGAGCTCGTGCACGGCTCAGGCGCCTGCGGGTTCACCCAGCATCTGGTCGTATATCTCCCAGGCCGAGCGGGCTTCCTGCTCCGTCATCTTCTGGATGGCGTAGCCGACGTGGACCATGACGTACTCGCCGACGTCGACTTTCTCGTCCTGCATCATGAACAGGCTGACGTCGCGTTGCACGCCCTTGGCCTCGCAGCGGGCCAGGAAACCGTCGACGGCGACGACCTGCATCGGAATTCCAAGGCACATGGGGCATATCCCTCCAATCTCTCTTGATGGTGCACGCTGCCACCAGCGGCCACCCGGCGCAAGCTCGTAGATTCCCTGATGCGTCTAATTCTCATCTGGTTATCCTGCTGCCGCGGCCAAGTTTTCCGGGCCGGGAGCAAGCGATATGACCGACCAGGGACATGCGAAGAGCGGCACGCTGGTGCTCGGCGTGGGCAACACCATCCTCACCGACGAGGGTATCGGGCCCTGGGTGGTCGAGCGCCTCTACGAGCTCAACCCGGAGGCGCCCGGCGTCACCTGGATGGACGGCGGTACGCTGAGTTTTTCCATCGCGGCGTCGGTGGAGGACGCGGAATACCTCATCGTGGTCGACGCCACCGAGCTCAAGTCCGAGCCGGGGACGGTCAAGGTGTTCGTGGATGCCGATATGGACCGGATGCTCGGCGGCCACGGGCGCAGCATCCACGAAGTGGGATTGATGGACCTGATGAACATGGCGCGCTTTGCCGACCGGGTGCCGCTGCGGCGCGCGCTGGTCGGGATCCAGCCGGAGATCGTGGACTGGGGTACCGAACCGAGCCCGCGCGTCGCCGCCGCTGTGCCCGAGGCGGCACAGGCCGTGGCAGACCTCATCAAGGACTGGACGGGCCTTGATATCAGGGTCCCGGGAGCAGATTAGCCCTGCGTGAATTGCGTATTGTGAGCACGACCCTGCGCGCCTAAATTGCTCGCTAAGGTATTGAACCCGCTATCAAGACCGGCAAGCACCGGGGTTCCTGGCAACCCCGGGCGTAGTCGGCGGAGCAGACATGAGCGGTCTATCAGGGATTGGGGTGAAAGTGGAGTCGGGCACGGAACAGCCTGGCGAGGTCTTCGCCAATACGCTGCCCCTCCTGCATGAAATTCGTCACGCGCTGACCCGCCTCATCGAGGCCGGTGAGCCGACAGTTATCGATATCCAGAGCATTCCCATGGGTCCCGGCGACATGCGCCGGCTGCTCGACGCGCTGGGCGAGGGCGAGGTCCGCGCCGAGGTCGAAGCGCTGGGCAAGACCGTCATCCGCGAGTCACGTTACTCCGGTGTCTGGATCGTAGAGCACATGAGCGGTTCCGGCGGTGTCGCCGGCCGTTTCGTCGAGATCACCTGGGTACCTTCCTTGCTGCATGCGCAGCAGGAGGATGTCGAGGCCGGTCTTAAGGAACTTGGCGACGCCCTGGCGTCGGCAGGTAGTTGAAGCCAACCGAAGCGCCCTGCGCATTGAGGCAGGGCAGTGCGGAGGAGCACAGCATGGCAGCAAGCAAAACCGTAGGCGACGTCCTCCGGGCGAACGGAGTCAGCCGTCGCGGATTCATGAAGTTCTGCGCGGCCACCGCGTCCATGATGGCATTACCGCCGAGCATGGTCAGCGCCGTCGCCGCGGCAATTGAAAAGGCCCGTCGTCCCTCGGTCATCTGGCTCCCCTTCCAGGAGTGCACCGGATGCACCGAGTCGCTGACGCGCTCCCACACGCCCACCGTGGAAGGGCTGATTTTCGACGCCATCTCGCTCGACTATCACCACACCCTGCAGGCGGCCGCCGGCCAGCGCGCCGAGGACGCCATGCACCAGGCGATGAAGGAGAACTACGGCAACTACCTGTTGCTGGTGGACGGCTCCATCCCCACGGAAGAGTACGAGTCGCACTCCTGCACCAACGGCCACAGCCACCTGTCGATGCTCAAGGAAGCGGCCGCAGGCGCCGCGGCCATCGTCAGCGTCGGCACCTGCGCGGCCTATGGCGGTATCCCCAAGGCCAACCCGAACCCGACCAAGGCGAAGGGCGTACAGGAGCTGATCACCGACAAGCCGATCATCAACGTGCCCGGCTGTCCGCCGGTGCCCACCGTGATCACCGGCGTGCTGGCGCACTACCTGACTTTCGGCACCATCCCCGAGCTCGACGCGCTGGGGCGCCCGATGGCTTTCTTCGGCCAGAACATTCATGACCGGTGCTACCGCCGGCCGTTCTACGAGCGCGGCCAGTTCGCCGAGACCTTCGACGACGAAGGGGCGAAGAAGGGCTACTGCCTGTACAAGCTCGGCTGCAAGGGCCCGGTCACCTACAACGCCTGCGCCACCATCAAGTGGAACGAGGGCACCAGCTGGCCGGTGCAGTCCGGTCACGGTTGCCTGGGCTGCTCCGAGCCGGACTTCTGGGACAAGGGCAGCTTCTACCGTCCGTTGTCGGCGGCTTACTGGGGCGACGCCAAGACCGTCGGCATCAGCGCTGCTGCCGGCGCCGCGGCCGGCCTCGCCGCCGCCGCTCTCGCGCGCGGCAAGCAGAAGAAGGCGCAGCAGGAGGAAAAGGCATGAACGAGGGACTGTACTTAGAGGGCATGTCGCTGCTCGACTTCGCCCGTGGCCCCGCATTGCGCTGGGCTGTGATCATCTTCGTGGTCGGCATCGTGTGGCGCATAACGGCGCTGCTGCTGGCGTCACGCAAGCAGCTCGAGCCCACCAAGGGCTCGGCCACTTCGGGTGGCGTCAAGACGCTGCTGACGCGCTCGGCGCCCGCACATGAGCTGGAAAAGAACATCGTCTTCCAGCACTACTCGGGCTACGCCTGGCACATCGGCATGTTCATCGTGCTGTTGTTCTTCGCGCCGCACATGCTGTTCTTCAAGGACATCCTCGGCTTCGGCTGGCCCACGCTGCCCAACCTGTTCATCACTTTCTTCACGGTGGTGACGATGGGCATCCTGCTGGTCCTGCTGGCACGCCGGCTGATGAACCCGGTGCTGCGGCAGATCTCCACCATGGATGACTACATCAGCTGGATCATCGCCTTCCTGCCGTTCCTGACGGGGATCATGTCTTTCACGCACATCACCTTCGGGATGCGCTACGAGACGGTGCTGGCATTGCACCTCCTGAGCGTCTGCCTGCTGCTGGTGTGGTTCCCGTTCGGCAAGCTGATGCATGCGATCTTTATCTGGCCGTCCCGGTACAAGGTTGGGGCTGCCTTCGCACGGAGAGGGGTACGGGCATGAGCGCGACAACTATTCCTGACTACGGCACCCTTGGCGAACGCGCCGCTGCCGGTCTGAAGCCCAAGGCGCTGTCCGACCAGCAGAAGGTCGCGAAGGCCAAGGAAGCCTTCATGGCCGGCATGACGGCCGACATGGCGACCTACCTCGAGTCCTGCATCCACTGCGGGATGTGCGCGGAGGCCTGCCACTTCTATGTCGCCACCGGGGACGCCAAGTACACGCCGATCTTCAAGGTCGAGCCGCTGAAGAAGGTGTACCGGCGCGAGCTGGCGCCGCTGCGGGCCTTCAACCGCTTCGTCAGCCGCGACATCACGGTGCAGGACCTGGAAGACTGGAAAGAGCTGGCATACGACTCCTGCACCCAGTGCGGTCGCTGCAGCCTGCTGTGCCCGATGGGCATCCACATCCAGAGCATGATCCAGGTGGTGCGCAACGGCCTGGCGGCCGCCGGCATGGCGCCTGCCGAGCTGCAGGCGGTGTCGGACGAGCAGAAGGACAAGGGCAGCATCCTCGGCGCCGGCGCCGACAAGCTGCGCGAGGTCGTCGAGCGCGTCCGCGCCAAGGGCATCGAGGTGCCGCTGGACAAGGACAAGGCCGACGTGCTCGTGCTGTCCTCGGCACTGGATTTCCTCAAGGACGAAAGCGTCCTCGCCGCCACGGCCAAGGTCATGAACAAGCTGGGCGTGAACTGGACCATTCGCAGCGACGGCTTCGAGTCCGCCAACTTCGGCGCGCTCTCCGGCGACGTGCAGGCCCAGAAGCGCATCAGCAAGCGCATCATCGACGCGGCCATCGCCAGCGGCGCCAAGAAAGTGATCGTGGCCGAGTGCGGCCATGCCTACCCGGTGCTGCGCTGGGAGGCGGCGACGCTGTACGGCAAGGCGCTGCCCTTCGAGATCGTGTCGGTGGCCGAGTACCTCGGGCAGGAACTCAAGGCCGGACGGCTGAAGGTGAAGAAGGCCGGCAACGGCGCCAGCCACGTGACCTTCCACGACCCCTGCAAGCTGGGGCGCATGGGTGGCTCTTTCGACGAGCCGCGCGACGTGCTGCGAGCGCTGGGCGTGAAGCTCACCGAGATGGAGTCGCACGGGCGCACCAACCTCTGCTGCGGCGGGGGCGGCGGCGTCGCCATGCTGAAGAGCGCGGAAACGCTGCGCCAGAAGGCTTTCGAGCTCAAGCGCGAGGAAGTCGAGCGGACCGGTGCACCGACGGTGGTCACCGCCTGCAACACCTGCATGCAGAATCTTGCAGCGGGCAAGGCCTGGCTGAACTGGGACAAGGACATCGTGAACCTCGTCCAGCTCGTCAGCGACAATCTCGCCTGAGCCCGGTACGCCGGTAGCGAACGACTTACAAGGATCGGGGTAACTAAATATGAGCAATCGAGTCGTCGTCGACCCGATCACCCGCATCGAGGGCCACCTCCGCGTCGAGGTGCAGATGCAAGGTGATCGCATTCAACAGGCGTATTCCTCGGGCACGATGGTGCGCGGTATCGAGATCATCATGCGCGGGCGCGACCCACGCGATGCCTGGGCCTTCGTCCAGCGCATCTGCGGCGTGTGCACGCTGGTGCACGGCATGGCCTCCAT
>CAYPTW010000134.1:0-5656 GCA_964413755.1 uncultured Thioalkalivibrio sp.
ACAAGCGCTTCCCGACCCCGGAGTTTCCGCTGGAGTTCATCCAGCGCATGCTCGGTGAGGAAAGCCTGATCACCGTCGAACCGGCGGTGGAGAAAGGGCTGTTCCGCAAGCGCCGCCTGTGCCCCGGCTGCAGCACGGAGTTGCCCGGCGAGCCCGGCGCGCAAAGCACCCACCAGGCGAGGATCGAGGTCCCCGACGGCGAGGCAGTGAGCGTGGAGCTCTCGCTGCCGGTGCAGAACTGCAGTTGCGGCCGGGCAGTCACCCTGCCCAAGAGCGAGGTGGAGCGCGGCGTGATGCAGGCGGTGGCGAACGCTTTCCGCAGCGCGGAGATTCCGCCCGGATAATTTGTTGCCGCTGCCCGTACAATAAGCGCAGCAACAATAAGCGCCGCAAGAAGAGGAATAAACATGCCCGCGACCCTGGTTCTTGCGGACAGCGCGCGCGTGCGCTTCATCTCTTCCTCGATGATGTATTTCGCCCAGGGTATCCCGCAGGGCCTGCTGGCCATCGCCATCCCGGCCTGGCTCGCCGCGCTGGGCGTCAGCGCCGGCGACATTGCCTCTTACCTGGCCGTGATCGTGCTGCCCTGGGCTTTCAAGCTGGTGGCCGGGCCGTTCATGGACCGCTTCGAGTTCCTGCCGATGGGGCGGCGCCGGCCGTGGGTGCTGGGGGCGCAGCTGGGACTGACGCTGTCGTTCCTGGCGCTGGCGCTGGTGCGGCAGCCGGACGAGCAGATGGGCCTGCTGATGCTGATCGGCGTGCTGATCAACAGCTTCGCGGCCACCCAGGACGTGGCGGTGGACGGCATGGCCATCGACCTGACGCCGGTGGCGGAGCAGGGCCGGCTGAATGCCTTCATGAGCTTTGGCAAGGCGATCGGCTGGGCCGGGACCGCCGCGGTTGCGGGCGTTCTGCTGGTGACGCTGGGGATGGCCGCCACGGCGCTCGCAGCGGCCATGGTCTCCGGCCTGGTGCTGCTGGTCTTTCTCTTCGTGCTGGAACGGCCGGGCGAGCGCGTGCTGCCATGGAGTGCCGGGCAGGCCGGATCGCGCCACCAGCCGGGCAATTCCTTCCGCGCGGTTTTCGCCGGCCTCAACAAGGTGCTGTGGACGCGTGCCAGCGTGGTGGTGATGGCGATCATGCTGTTCGACGGGCTGGTGTCGGGCTACGGCCATGCGCTGATGCCGGTGGCCGCGGTGAACCTGTTCGGCTACAGCTCGCCGCAGTGGTCGCAGCTGGTGGCGGTGATGGGCCTGGTCGGCGCGGTGGCGGCGCTCGGGCTGGGGCCGATGATCGACCGCTTCGGCGTCAAGCAGATGCTGATCCTGACCACTGTGCTGGTCGGCACCCACGCCTTCATGCTGGCCCAGACACAGTTCATGTGGGAGAACAGCGCCTACGTCCGGGTGATGCTGTCAGCCTGGGTGCTGCTGTCGCCGGTGGTGATGGTGTGCGTGATCGCGCTGGCGATGACCGTGTGCGTCAGCGCTGCATCGGCGACCCAGTTCGCGATCTACATGTCGGCCGCCAACCTGGGCGCGGCTGCGGGTTCGAAGCTGTTTGGGCTGGTGTCCGAACGCGCCGAGTACGCCCAGATCTACATGTTGCTGGGCGGGCTCGTTGTCGTGCTGCTGTTGATCACGCTGCTGCACCGTCATGAGCAAGGGCCGGAGCGCGGCGGGGGCCGCAAGGGGTCCAGGGGCTACACCGTAGGTTCGGCGGGAGCGGAAGCGGGTATTTTCTGGTCCGGCGCCATGCGTTGCCCGAAGTGCAGGTCGGACATGCAGGCCGTGAACTACGAGGGCGTCGAAGTCGACCGCTGCAGCGACTGCCAGGGCATCTGGTTCGACGCGGGCGAGGTGGAGGCGCTCGCCGCCAAGCAGGCGGCCATGGTCGTGGACACCGGTGCCGCGCGTGTCGGCAAGCAGATGAACGCCACCGACGACTATCGCTGCCCGCGCTGCGGCGGCGCCATGGCGCGGCGGGTCGATGCGCGCCAGCGGCATATCTGGTACGAGAGCTGCATCGACTGCGACGGTTCCTTCTTCGACGCCGGCGAATTCCGCGACCTGGCGCAGCACACCATCGCGGACTTCTTCAAAGGCCTGGTGACGCCGGAACGCAAGCGCCCGGAGTAGCGCGGCAGCGGCTGCCGGCAGACGTTACAGGTGGCTGCCGCGTTTCGCAGCCAGGTAGCCCTGCACCATCTCCAGTGCGCTTTTTTCACACGGCGGCATTTCGACGTGGGTCTCGTGCAGCGGCGTGACACGCTCGCCCCAGCGCAGCAATTGTGCCGACCAGGTGAGGCCGCCGCCGAAGCCGGTCAGCAGGATGTTGGCGCCGGGCTTGATGCGGCCTTCCTCCAGCGACTCCACCAGCGCCACGGGCACGGTGGCCGCCGACATGTTGCCGTAGCGGTGCACGTTGACGAAGCAGCGGTCCATGGACAGCCCGGCGCGCTTGATCACCGCTTCGATGATGCGCAGGTTGGCCTGGTGCGGTACGACGAGATCGACGTCGTCCGGGCCCAGGCCGCACTCGTCGAGCACCGACTGGCAGGCCTGGCTCATGCCGACCACGGCGCGCTTGAAGATCTCCTGGCCTTCGAACACCCACTGGGTGTCGCCGTTGTACCAGCCGCAGTTGGCGTAGCGCTGGCCCATGCCGTGCACGAGGAGGATCTCGCGCACTTCGCCGTAGCAGCCGAGCTTGCTGGCGCGCACGCCCTCGTCCCTGTCCGTCGCCTGCAGCACCGTGGCGGCACAGCCGTCACCGAACAGCACGGCCACGCCGCGGTCGGTCCAGTCCATGAGCGGCGAGATGAGTTCGCCGCCGATCACCAGCGCGTTGTTGACCACGCCTTGCGAAATCATGGCCGCGGCGCTGGTGAGGCCATAGAGGTAGCTGGTGCAGGCGGTGTTCACGTCCATGGCGCCGGCGTTCACCGCGCCGATGCGCTTTTGCACGCCGGAGGCGGTGTTCGGGACCTGCTGGTCGAAGCTGCAGGTGCCGAAGACGATCAGGTCGAGCGCATCCGGTGCGAGATCGGCGCAGGCCAGGGCCCGGTGCGCTGCGAGTGCACCCATCTCTTCCAGCGACATGTGGGAGATGCGGCGCTCGCGGATCCCGGTGCGGGTGGTGATCCACTCGTCGTCGGTCTCCAGGAAGGTGGAGATGTCGTCGTTCGTCAGCGTGGCCGGCGGCATGCACTTGCCCCAGCCGGTGATGGTTGCGTTCCTCACGCCGGGATTCTCCGCAGCAAATTAATCGATTCTAGCCCAGAACGGCGCCGCGTCATGGAACCGTGGCTAGATCCGGGCGAGGTGGCTGCGGGTGGCGCCCGCCACGGCGTGCAGCGGGATCGAGCGGTCGAAGCTGACCAGGCGCGCATCGTGCTGCACGGCCAGCGCCAGCAGGTAGACGTCCGTGACCTGGCGCGAGCCGAGGACCGCGTCCCAGTCCACCACGCCCTCGTGCAGCAGGCTGACTGCATCAGGCCAGAACTCGTGCCAGTGCGTGGCAGCGGCCACCCGGAGCCGCGCGGCCACGGCGGCGGCGGGCAGGGCGCCGGGATAGGACGGCTGGGACATGATGCGGATGCAGCCGTTCTCCGTCAGCGGGCAGGAGGCCCAGCCATGCTCAATGTTGGCCGCCAGCCAGGCGTGGGCCACTGCGTGGTGGACATGGTCGGCATCGAGCAGCGCGATGAGGACGTTGACGTCCAGCAGCGCCCGCATCAGATGCCCTCTTCGTCCCGCAGCCGCTCCACCAGCTCGTCGCTGACGACGACGCCCCGTGAGGCGAAGGGCCGGAAACCGTAATGTGCCGGCGGCTCGGCGACGGCGCCGGGCATGGGGGCGTCAGCCTGGGTCATGGCGCGTCGTAACAGCTCCGACACCACCCGCCCGGTGGTCTTGCGTTCCCGGCGCGCGCGCTCCTTGGCCGCGGCCAGCACGTCGTCATCGATGTCCAGGGTGGTCCGCATCATCGCCTCCGTTGATGCGGTGATGCTAGTGCATCAGGTGTGCTGGTGCAATCAGGACTTGCGGCGCCGGCTCCCGGTGGTTTTCTTGCGCCGCGCCCGCGGCTTGCGCCCCAGCAACGCCTTCTCCAGCTCCTCGACCGCGTCCGCCGTGTACACGGCGATCTTCTGCATGCTCGGCACGGTGGTGTGACAGGCGGTGAAACCGAAGTTCATCAGCCCGGCGTAGCTCTCGCAGGTGATGTTCAGGGCCTGCCCCTGGGTGACGATCGAGGCCGGGTAGATGGCCACGAGTTCGGCGCCGCGGAAATACAGCGGCTGCTCCGGACCCGGCACGTTGGAGATGGTGATGTTGAACATGGGCCGGATGCGCCCGCCGATGCCGGTCAGCAGGGTGATGATGGTCGGCGCCATGAGCAGCATGGTGTACTGCAGCATGGCGCGTCGCGGCAGCTGCCGCACGTGGTCCTTGCCGTGCTGCACCGAGGCCTTGATGGAGGCCAGGCGCAGCTTCGGGTCGACGACGTCGGTACCCAGCGTGGCGAGGATGAAGCTGATGGCATTGCCGGCGCCCTCGTCGTCGTTCGGCCGCACCGAGACCGGGATGCCCGCCACCAGCGGCTTGTCCGGCAGGCTGTCGCGCTCGAGGAGGTAGCGCCGCAACGCGCCGCCGCAGACCGTCAGCACGATGTCGTTGATGGTGCAGCCGCCGGCTTCAGCCAGCTTGCGCAGGCGCTCCAGCGGGAACTGCTGGGTGGCGAAGCGCCGCTTCTCGCGCACGCGGCCGTTGAGGATGGACATGGGCGTGTCGAAGGGGATGGCGAGGCCGTCGTCTTCGTTGCCGATGCGCTTGAGGAACTGGGCGAAGGCAGAGATGAGTTGCGGCACGGTGCGCACCTGGGCGCGCAGCCCGCCGATGGCCGAAGCCATGACGTTGGCCATGGTCGGTGCCGGGGCGGACTTGCCGGGTTGCGACTTGCGCCGTCCGCGCTGCGCCCAGAAAGGCGGCAGGTCGCGGCTCTCTTCGCGGTCGAAGGACATGGCGCGCTGCAACAGCATCATGCCGCTGACGCCGTCGATGAGCGAGTGGTGGATCTTGATGAACAGGGCGAAGCGATTGCCCTTCAGCCCCTCGATCACCGTGCATTCCCACGGCGGCCGGCTGAGGTCCAGCGGCGTGCTCTGCAGCAGCCCGATCATTTCGCCCAGCTCCCGCTCGCCGCCCGGCCACGGCAGGCCGGCGTGGCGCACGTGGTACTCCAGGTCGATGTCCTGGTCCTCGACCCAGGCCGGCAGCGGGTTCTTGGTGAAGGGATACTTCAGGCGCCGGTTCCACGGCGCGGTGAAACTGCGGTGGCTGCGGAACTCGTCCATGAGCTGGCGCAGGTAGTCCTTCGGCGCATCATCGGGCAAGCGGAACTGCAGCAGGCCGCCGACGTGGTTGGGCGTGGCCCGCGACTCGGTGAACAGCCAGGCGGTGTCGAGCGGGTTGAGCCGGGTGGCGCTCATTCAGTCGCTTTCTTGCGCGCGGCGGGCTTTTTCTTCGCCGTCGCCTTGCGGGCTGTGACCTTTTTCTTTGCGGTTGTGCGCTTGCGTGCCGGCGCCCTCTTGCGCGCAGGCTTCTTCGCAGCAGGCTTCTTCTTCGCGGCAGGCTTCTTCTTCGCAGCAGGCTTC
>CAYPTW010000135.1:0-5638 GCA_964413755.1 uncultured Thioalkalivibrio sp.
CTCACCTACGGCACGCATTCGGCCTGGCGCAGCCACCTGGTGTTGCAGACGAACGCCAGCAGCGGCTCCGGCCAGGTCGCCCGCGCGCCGCTGACCTTTGACGACAGCGGCAGCCGCATCACCATGTTCGCCGCGCTGGAGGCCGCCGAGCCGCTCGGCCCGCTCACCCAGCGGCTGTTCACCGTGACCTGGATGCCCTCGACCCTGGCCACCGACGGCCTGGACGCGCCGGCGCGGGACGATTACTTCGCGCTCACCACCAAGCTGTTCGCCGAGTGGCCCGTGGGCCCCATGCGCGGCGGCCTCGGCGCCGAGCTCGGCTATGCCCCGGCGACGCCGGCGGCGGCCTTGTACAACCCGGCCGACACTGGCGATGCCGACGGCCTGGCCTGGCAGTTCTCAATCAACCTGTGGGATATCGCGCCCGGGCACGACATCGCCTTCGTGCACGGCAAGGCCTACGCTGGCTGGCTGCTGTCGCCCGACTTCCGCAACAACGACCGCCTGCTGGAAGTGCGCTACGAGTGGCGCATCTCCAGCAAGTGGACCATGACCGCGCGACTGCGGCAGCGCCAGGAGATCAAGGTCCCCGCCGACACGCCGCAGCTGCGTGTCGACGACGACTTCTACCTCCGCTTCACGGTGCGCTTCTAGCCCGCTCAGAGCGACTCGTAGATGAAGCCGACCAGGCGCTCGGGCGAGATGAAGCGCCCGCCGTGCGTGGCGTCGTAGTCCGCGGTGGGGTTCGCCGCGACCACCTCCTCCAGCGTCTTGCCCGCGGACTTCAGCGCCGCGATGCGGCCACGGAAGCTCTCCAGCATCTCGAGATAGGCCTGCATCCCGGCGCGGTCAGCGTTCGGCCCGTGCCCGGCCACCACGATGGTCTCGTCGTCCGCCAGTTCGAGGCCGAGCCGCACGGCCGCGATCATGCCGTGGATGCCGCCGCCCGAGCCCAGGTCGATAAAGGGGTAGAGCCCGTTGAAGAACACGTCGCCCATGTGCAGCACGTTGGCGGTCTCGAAGAACACCAGCGAGTCGCCGTCGGTATGCGCGCTGGCGACGTGGATCACGCGCACGGTGTCGCCGTTGAGATGCAGGCTCACGCCCTGCTGGAAGGTCACCACCGGCAGCGCGCCCGCCGGCGACGCCGGCACGCTGCGGTTGAACACCGCCATGAACTGGTCGCTGCTCATGCGCTCGCGCACGTTCTCGTGCGCCAGGATCACGGCGCCGGCCGCGGCGAAGTTCTCGTTGCCGCCGACATGATCGCCGTGCCAGTGGGTGTTGATGACGAGGCGCACTGGCTGGTCGCTGAGCTCGGCCAGCGCCGCCTTGATCCGGTCCGTCAGCGGCGCGTACTGGTCGTCCACCAGGAACACGCCGTCCTCGCCCACGCTGGCGACGATATTGCCGCCGCGGCCCGTGACGAGATGCAGCCCGCCGCGCAAGGGCGTGGTCTCGACGACGACGTCGCTGAAATCCTGCTGGGCTGCGGCCATGCCGGGCACGGCCAGCAACACCAGCAGCATCGGTAACAGTGTCTGTTTCATGGGATCTCTCCGGCAGTCGATTCCTGGCGCCGGATTCTGGCACAGCCGGGGGATTCCTGGCGCGCCCTTGCGCGTTCAGCTCATCGCTTCACGGCGTCGAGCAACTCGAGCCGCTCATCGCGCAGCCCGGTCAGGAGCGCTGTGCCGTCGGCGGCGACCCGGAATTCGCCCCAGGCTGCGGCCTCGTAGCGCTCGCCGGTCCCTTCCTGGAAAAAGAACGCGTTGGGCCCGATGCGGGGCATGCCGTGCTCGACATGCAAGCGGATTGCCAGCCGGTCCGCCGCCGGCTCCGGCAGGTTGGCAGCGAACTCGAGAAAAGCCGCGCGTCCCTCGGCGTCGACAGCGACGATCGCAAAGCGCGGCGTGCGCTGCCCGCCGCCGCTTGCGGACCAGGCCCTGTGCATGGCCTGGTTAACGGCGAAATCCAGCGCCATGAAGTCGCCCTGCATGATGGAGCGCGGGTCCACCGGCGCCAGTTCGAACAGCACGATGCGCCCCTCCGCCAGGGTGCGCTCGTAGTTCCGTACCGCAATCGCTGTCGCCGCCAGCACCAGCACCAGCGCAGCGGCGAGCAGCAGGCGCAGGACACCCCGGCTCATGCCGCCCTGCCCCAGCGGCGCAGCGCGAAGGCCACCGCCAGCAACACGAGTCCGGTGGCCGCCAGCGCGCCCGACTTGACCAGCAGGGTCGTCTCGAGGCTGTAGTAGAACCAGGACAGGTACCAGGCGATCGCCAGCAGCGCCAGGCCCACCCAGGACTGCTGGGCCGCGCGGAAAGCGGCCGCCAGGACGGCAGCGCTGGCAACGAGGCCGGGCGCATTCCAGGCCGCGGCCGAGAACAGCACCGCGCCGGCCAGGACCACGAGGCGGACCGGCCTGTCCGTCTCCCGCGTCAGCCAGCCGGCAGCCCCGACCAGCACCATCCCGACCCCCGCCTTGTAGATCCAGGGCGAAACCGGCGCCGTGAACATGCGGGCAAACTCATTGCTCACGCCCCAGGCGGCAACCAGCGCGCCAAGCGTCGCCCCATGCGCAACAGCCGCCAGCACTGGCGCCCGAGGATGGGTCGCCCACCGTTCGCGCTGCAGCCAGGCGGTGACGGCAAGGGCGGTCAGGGCCACCGCGAACAGCAGGAAGGGGTTTCCGGAGCCGATCAGCACGCCGAGACTGCCCCAGCCGACGAGGGCGCAGAAGATGCGGTGCGGCTGCGTCGAACGCGGCACAGACATCAGCGCTGCCAGCAGCAGTGCCACGGTCGCCATGCCGCGCGGAGTAAAGTCGACAGCGTCGAATACGTCCACGAAGGCGCTAACGCACATCGCCTGGCCGGCGATGGAAAAGGCCAGCGCCATCTGGTCGGTGAAATTCTTCCGCTTGCTGAACAGCCAGATGGCGGCGCCGAGCAGGATGAGGCCGTAGACGCCCCGCCCCAGCGGGCCCTCGCCAAAAATCAGCATCAACAAGGGTGCAGCGAAGGAGGCCAGCAGGAACAGCGCTGCGACCCAGGCTGCGACACCCTGCAGCAGCATCAGCCACGGGGGCGGCGGCAGGTGCGCGCGCAGTTCCTCGGCGCGCGGTGCATCAACCACGCCTGCTGCCTGCAGACTCGCGACCAGGTCGGCGCGGGTGAAGAACCTCATGGCGCCTCCCGCTCCCGATTGAGATCGATGATCCACTTCCCCGTCAGCGCCGAGGCCGCGACGACGAACACGGCCACGGCGTTGTACCAGATGAAGCCGGCCGCCGATTCGACCGGCAGCAGCTTGAGCAGGCCGCTGGTCAGCACGGCAATCGCGGCATAAGCAGCCAGCGCCAGCAGGACCAGGTCACGGCGCAGCCGGTAGTAGTAGAAGATCATCGCCGCGGCCACGACCACGAAGCAGGCCAGCACCGGTTGGAAGCTGTCTTCCCACCAGCCGACGGCGGCGCCGGTCGCCAGCGGTCCCAGCATGGCGATCGCCGCCAGCTGGTGCACGTATCGCCGCGGCCGCAGCAGCAGGAACGCCGCGGCGCGCTCGAACACCAACAGCAACACGAGGTTGGCGCCCGAAATGAACAAGATCTCGAACGCGGTGCCGTAGTGTGCATGCTGCAGGAACGCCAGCCAGGGCGCGCCCTGGAATATCGAGCTGAGCAGCGCGGTGTTGGCGACGATGACCCACAACGCCCAGGACGCGGAGGAACGCGCCAGCATTACGAAGGGGAGCATGAGCAGCGTCCACGCCAGGAAGAGCTCCCATGCGTCCGCGCCGGTCTGGTAGACCTGGCCCACCAGCGCCAGCAACGCGCCGGTGCACACCGCGGCGCCGAACAGCGCAGCGCGATAGACAGTGCCGAACGGCTGCACGGTGCCGGCCGTGACCACGGTCGCCACCAGCGCACCAGCCACCAGGCCGAGCTTCGCGAAGCGGTGCATGTGGGGCCAGTTCCAGGCGAGGAAAAAGACCAGCGCTGCCGCCAGCAGGGCGAACCCGCCGAAGATGCACAGCCGGTCCATGGCCCGCAGCCAGTCATCCCGCGACGGTGCCGGCAGCGCAACCGCGCGCGCCCGCACCAGCTCATCCGGACTGAGTTCACCCGACTCGGCGAGCTTGTAGAGCAGGCCGGTTTCTGTGACGGACCAGTTCACGGATTGCCCCGACTCCCATCGTTCCCGCAGCACGGGAACAGGCATGCCGATGCCTACACACGAAGGTAGCAGTCCCCCGGCTCAAAGCAAGCCGGGTGTGCCGGGTTGGCGCAGCTGCAACAACTGCAAGCATAATTGCGCCCCATGAGCGGCATCGACCCCATCGTCCTGTTCTTCCTGCTCGGCCTCGTGGCCGGGCTGGGCCGTTCGGACCTGCGCCTGCCCGGGTCGATCTACGAGTTCCTCAGCGTCATCCTCTTGCTGGCGATCGGCCTCAAGGGCGGTGCCGAGCTGGCGCGCCAGTCTCTCGGCGCCCTGCTGCCGCAAATATTTGCCGTCATCCTCATGGGCGCCGTGCTGCCGCTGGTCGCCTATCCCCTGCTCCGCATGGCCGGCCGGCTGAAGCGGGCAGACGCGGCCTCGATCGCGGCGCATTACGGCTCGGTCAGCGTGGGCACCTACGCGGTCGCAGTGGCCTGGCTGGTGGCGCGGGAGATTCCTTACGAGGAATACATGCCGCTGATGCTGGTGCTGCTGGAGATGCCCGCCATCGTCGTGGGCATCATGCTGGCGCGCGGCGTCTCCTCGCAGACCGACTGGAAAGAACTGGCGCACGAGGTGTTCCTTGGCAAGAGCATCGTGCTGCTGGTAGGCGGCCTGCTGATCGGCTGGGCGGCAGGGCCCGAGGCGCTCAAGCCGGTCGGCGGACTGTTCTTCGGCCTGTTCCACGGCGTGCTGGCGCTGTTCCTGCTGGAGATGGGCCTGGTGGCTGCAGGCCAGGTGGGCAGCCTGCGCCGGCACGGGCTGTTCCTGGCCGCATTCGGCATCCTGTTCCCGCTGTTCGGCGCCCTGGTCGGCGCCGGCCTGGGCTCAGTGTTCGATCTGTCCACCGGCGGGATCACCCTGCTGGCGGTGCTCGCGGCCAGTGCCTCCTACATCGCGGTGCCGGCCGCCATGCGCCTCGCCCTGCCGGAAGCCAACCCGACGCTGTCGCTGACGGCTTCCCTCGGCGTGACCTTCCCGTTCAACATCCTGGTCGGCATCCCGCTGTACCACCGGCTTGCGGAAACCCTGTCGCAACTGGGAGGATGAGGATATGCAGGCCGACGCGCGCAAACTGGTCACCATCGTCACCGAGGGCGCACTCGAGCGCCGGCTGGTGGACGACCTCAAGCGGCTGGGTGCCCACGGCTACACCATCAGCGATGCGCGCGGCGAAGGCAGCCGCGGTGCGCGCAGTGCCGGCTGGGATGCGAGCAGCAACATCCGGGTCGAAGTCGTCTGCGACGCCGCCATGGCGGCGAAAATCTCGGATCACCTGCGCAAGCACTACTACGACCACTACGCCATGATCCTGTTTGTCAGCGACGTGGGCGTGCTGCGGCCTGAGAAATTCTGAGGAGATCGACTTGTCTGCCATTCCGCATCCGGCCCGCCTTGCGGCACTTGCCACGCTCCTC
>CAYPTW010000136.1:0-5598 GCA_964413755.1 uncultured Thioalkalivibrio sp.
TGCGGCCGGCACGACCTGCCGTGGCAGCGCGAGCGCGGCGCCTACCGCACCTGGGTATCCGAGATCATGCTGCAGCAGACCCAGGTGGCGACAGTCGTCGCCTACTTCGAGCGCTTCATGCAGCACTTCCCCACCGTGGAGGCGCTGGCGGCCGCGCCGCTCGACGAGGTCCTGCATCTCTGGTCGGGACTCGGCTATTACGCGCGGGCGCGCAACCTGCACCGTGCCGCGCAGCGCGTCGTCGATGAGCACAGCGGCGAACTGCCGCCGGATCTCGAAGCGCTGCAGGCGCTGCCCGGCATCGGCCGCTCCACGGCCGGCGCCATCCTCGCCATGGCGCACGGCCGGCGGCACCCTATCCTGGACGGCAACGTGAAACGCGTGCTGGCGCGGGTGCATGCGGTGCCGGGCTGGCCGGGGCAGGCCGCGGTGGAGCGGCAGCTGTGGGCCCTGGCGGAGGCACATACGCCGGTGCAGCGCGTCGGCGACTATACCCAGGCCATCATGGATCTCGGCGCGACCGTGTGCCGCAGGACCCGTCCCGCCTGCGCAGAGTGTCCGGTGGCCGAGCTGTGCGCGGCGCGGGCGCAGGGCCGGCAGGCCGATTACCCGGCGCCGCGGCCACCACGGCTGCGACCGCGGCGACATGCGCGCATGCTCCTGCTGCAGGACGCGAGCGGAGCGGTGCTGCTGGAACAGCGCCCCGCGAGCGGCGTCTGGGGCGGATTGTGGTGTCCGCCGGAACTGGGTGACGAAAGCCCGGAGAGCTGGACCCGGCGGGTGCTGGACACGCCGGTCCGGGCGGAGCCGCCCCTGGCGCAGGTGCGGCACGGATTCACGCATTTCGAGCTCGAGATCACGCCGCTGCGCGCCCGTCTCGAGGCGCCGGCGCCGCGGCTGATGGAGAGCGGCCGGTGGGTCTGGTATAACGCCCGCTCTCCGGCCAAGCTGGGGCTCGCCGCCGTGGTGGAACGGTTGATCGCGGCGCTGGACGGGCCCGAGGCAGGGCCAGCAACAAGGAAATCACCATGACCAGAACCGTCAATTGCGTGGTGCTCGGCCACGAGGCCGAGGGCCTGGACCGCCCCCCTTACCCGGGTGAGCTGGGCCAGCGCATCTACGAGCAGGTGTCGAAGCAGGCGTGGCAGCAGTGGCTGGCGCACCAGACCATGCTCATCAACGAGTACCGCCTGGTCGTCATCGAGCCGCAGGCACGCGAGTTCCTGCGCGAGCAGATGGAGCAGTTCTTCTTCGGTGGCGGCGCCGCGGCGCCCGAGGGTTACGTGCCGCCCGAGGGAGGCTGAGGCCTAGGCCGGCACCTCGAGCAGGTGCACCGAGAACAGCCCGTCCGGATCGGTCCAGGTGCGGGCGAGCGCGAAGCCCGCGCCCTCGGCCATCGCCCGGAATGCCTCCGGCGTGTACTTGTGTGAGTACTCCGTGACCAGCACCTCGCCGGCGGCGAAGTCGAAGCCCTGGCCGGCGACCGTGACCCGCTGGTCCCGCGTGCTGATGAGCCGCATCTCGATGCGCGCTGCCTCGGCATCCCACACCGCCCGGTGCGCGAAGGCATCGACGTCGAAATCGGCGCCTAGCTCGCGGTTGAGGCGCACCAGCAGGTTGAGGTTGAACTCGGCGGTGACGCCGGCGGCGTCGTTGTAGGCGCGCTCCAGCGTCTCCCGGCCCTTCACCAGGTCGACGCCGATGAGCATGGCGCCGCCCGGGCCGACCTCCCGGCAGGTGGTGGCGAGCAGGTCCGCCGCCATGGGGCGCGGGAAGTTGCCGATGGTGGAGCCGGGGAAGAAGGCGACATTGCGTTCCACCCGGCGCCGGGTCGGCTCGGGCAACTCGTAGGGCTCGGTGAAATCCGCCGTGACCGGCAGCACCTCGAGACCCGGAAAGTCTGCCGCGATACGCGCGGCCGCGGCGAGCAGGTGCTCGCGCGAGATCTCCACCGGCACGTAGGCGGCCGGGTCCTGGAGCCGCGCCAGCAGCAGCTCGGTCTTCAGCGCCGAGCCGGAGCCGAGCTCGATGAGGCGCACCCCGGGGCCGAGCGCGGCGGCCATCTCGGCACCGTGCCGCTCCAGGATCCCGATCTCGGTGCGCGTGGGGTAGTACTCCGGCTGCTCGGTGATGGCGTCGAACAGCTCCGAGCCGCGCTGGTCGTAGAAATACAGCGAGGGGATGTTCTTCTCCGGCAGCGCCAGGCCGCGCAGCACGTCCTTGAGCATCACCTCGTCGTCAGGGCTGAAGTCGGCGACCGTGCCGAGGTTCTCGCTCATCAGGCGTCCTTTGCCAGGCGCAGCCCGCTGAACTGCCAGCGCTGCGCGGGATAGAAGAAGTTGCGATAGGTGGGGCGGACGTGGCCTGCCGGCGTGGCGCAGGAGCCGCCGCGCAGCACCAGCTGGCTGCACATGAACTTGCCGTTGTACTCGCCCAGCGAGCCGGCCAGCGGGCGGAAGCCGGGATAGGGCGCGTACGGGCTCGCGGTCCATTCCCAGGTGTCGCCGTAGAGCTGGCGCAGGCCGGGGCCGCGGGTCGGCGCCAGCGGTTCCAGCGCACCGCTGTCGGCAAAGTTGCCCGCCACGGTGTGGTGCGCCGCCGCGGCTTCCCACTCGGACTCCGACGGCAGCCGCGCCCCGGCCCAGCGGGCGAAGGCGTCGGCCTCGTAGTAGCTCAGGTGCGTGACCGGCGCAGCCGGATCCAGCGGGCGCACGCCACCCAGCGTGAAAGCCTGGTCGAGGTCTTCCTGCCAGTACAGGGGGCGCTGCCAGCCCTCGGCGACCACGGTCGACCAGCCGTCCGAGAGCCACAGCGCGGTCGTGGCGTAGCCGCCGTCCTCGATGAACTCGCGGAACTCGGCGTTGCTTACCGGGCGCGAGGCCAGGGCGTGGTCGCGCAGCAGCACGCGATGGCGCGGCGTCTCGTTGTCGAAGGCGAAGCCGGCGCCGGCATGCCCGATCTCCACGATCCCGGTGGTGCCGGGCACCCACTCCAGCGGCGTGGCTTCGTTGCGCGCCGCGGGTGGCAGCGCCACATAGGCGGGCAGCAGGGGGTTCTGCGCCAGCAAGTGCTTGATGTCGGTGAGGATCAGCTCCTGGTGCTGCTGCTCGTGGTGCAGTCCCAGGGTGACCAGCTGCGCCAGTCCTGCGTCGCCGGCTTGCGCGTCCAGCAGCTGCGCCATGGCTGTATCCACGTGCTTGCGGTAAGCCAGCACTTCGGCGAGCGAAGGCCGCGTCACCAGCCCGCGGCGCGGACGCAGGTGCATCTGGCCGACGGTGAAGTAATACGAGTTGTAGAGGTAGCCGTAGCGCTCGTGGAACACCTGGTAGCCGGGCAGGTGCTCGGCGAGCACGAAGTGCTCGAAGAACCAGGTGGTGTGCGCCAGGTGCCATTTCGTCGGGCTGGCGTCCGGCATGCTCTGTACGCAGGCGTCTTCCGGGGACAGGGGGGCTGCCAGCGCCTCGCTGCGCGCGCGGACGGCCGCGTAGGCGTCATGGAGAGATGCGGCAGGCGACGACGTCGCCGCCAGGGGCTGCGTGGTGCTCACGATGGTCTGCGGTAAGCCAGGATGGTCCTTCAGGGTAGACGCTGGGCCCGCGGCGGGTCAAAAATCGGTGGTGTGCCGGGCTGCCTTGACTGGCCGACGGCTGCGCGGGTCTAATACGCGCCTCCCGCCGACGGCCAGGTAGCTCAGTTGGTAGAGCACGTGACTGAAAATCACGGTGTCGACAGTTCGATTCTGTCCCTGGCCACCATCTTCCCCGCCCGTCGCGGGCGCCCCTAGAGCGGCAGCCCGATCCGGGCCAGCGCCAGCGCCACGACGGCGGCAACGGCCGCACTGGCCGGCACGGTGATGATCCACGCCGCCACGATGGTCATCAGGTGCTGGCGCCGCACCAGGTAGCGGCGCGCCAGCTTCTGCGGCGAGGGTTCCGTGGACTCCGTCTCAGTGTCGGCAGTCGCCGGTTCCGCCAGCGGCATGGTGTCGAGCCCGCTGCGGCGGCCGCGCCGGTTGGCCATGAACTCGCGCAGGAAGCCGACCCCGAACAGGGCCCCGATGGCGATGTGCGTGGAGCTGACCGGCAGCCCCAGCGCCGAGGCCACGATGACGGTGATGGCGGCCGAGAGCGTGACGCAGAATGCACGCACGCGGTTCAGCTTGGTGATCTTGGAGCCGACCATGCGGATCAGCTTGGGGCCATACAGCAACAGCCCGGTGGCGATGCCGAAGGCGCCGATCAGCAGGATCCATGGCGGGATGCGCGCCACGCTGACGATGCCGCCCTCGGTGATGGACGCGTGAATGGCGGCGAGCGGGCCGATGGCGTTGGCGACGTCGTTGGCACCGTGGGCGAAGGACAACAGCGCCGCGCCGAAGATTACCGGGATGGTGAACAGCTGCCCGACCGAGGAGCGGTTGGAGGGCAACCCGAGGGTCATGCGAGCGATGACCGGCTGCACCCACATCTGGGTGACGAACATCATGGTCAGGCCGCCGCTCAGCGCGATCCACAGCGGCACCTGCCAGATCTTGGCAAAGCCCTTCAGCAACAGGTAGGTCGTGAAGGCGCCGGCCATGAGCGCCACGAGCAGCGGCACCCTTCGTCGGGCCTGCTCCAGCTGGTCGGGGACGTACAGGATCTTCAGCTTGATGTAGAGCAGGAAGCCGGCGGCGATGAGGCCGCCGAGGACGGGCGAGATGACCCAGCTGGCGACGATGCGCGCGACCACGCCCCAGTCCGCGGCGCCGAAGCCGGCCATGGCGATGCCCCCGCCGAGTACGCCGCCGACCACCGAATGCGTGGTCGAAACAGGCGCCCCTAGCCAGGTGGCGAGGTTGATCCACAGCGCCGCAGCGAACAATGCAGCCAGCATGGCGATGGTGAAGGCGCCGGCATCCGGCATCAGGTCCGGGCGGATGATGCCCGCCGACACGGTCTTCACCACGTCGCCGCCTGCCAGGATGGCGCCCGCCGCTTCGAACACCGCGGCGATCAACACCGCCACGCCGATGTGCAGGGCGCGCGAGCCGACCGCGGGGGACATGTTGTTGGCGACGTCGTTGGCGCCGATGTTCAGCGCCATGTAGCCGCCGATGACGCTGGCAGCCACGATCACTGCCAGGCTGCCGCTCACGCCGACCACCGCGGCGACGGCGACGCCGACCACGACCAGGAACAGCAGGGCCAGGCTGAGCGGCACCAAGCCTCGTGACATGCCCCGGACACCCTCTTCCAGCCGGGAGAGGCGTTTCAGGTCCTTGTCGAGAGCCGGCTTGGCCATAAAGGTGGGGGCGTCGGAGGGTCCTGGCGGACAACAAAACAGGCCGGCGTGTCACCGGCCTGTAACAAAACTGTCATATTTGCTGGGATTGTGGAGAAGAGGCCTGCGAAGAGCAAGGCGAGGTGGGACGTCTCGGCGCCGTAGCTACACCGTGCTTGACCCGAGGGCGGTCACCAACCACGCCCAGCGGACGCGCCCTCGGCATAACTCTGTCTTCGGTATCTGCGTTATATCCAGCAACAAGCCGAGGTTAATCAGTGGCTTGGTTCAGCTCAGCCCAGACTATCCGGGAAGTTTCATGCAATACTTGACCGC
>CAYPTW010000137.1:0-5466 GCA_964413755.1 uncultured Thioalkalivibrio sp.
GCAGGCCGCGAATGCGGAGAACCTGCGCGAACGCCTCGCCGGGCAGGGCTTTGATGCTTTTGTGTCGCGCGTGGCCACCGACGCCGGTACCATGCACCGGGTGAGAGTCGGCCCGGTGCCCGAGCGTGCGGCAGCGGAGCAGCTGATGACGCGGCTGCGCGCCGCGGGCCACACCGGAGCGCGCGTCGTCCGCGCGCAAGACTAGGGGGGCGGGTCGCGCATGGTCATCGTCGACTACATCCTGCTGGGCGCGTTCCTGGTCTCGGTGGGCATCGGCTTTTTCCGCGGTTTCTTCAAGGAAGCGCTGTCGCTCATCACCTGGGTGCTGGCGCTGTGGGTGGCCTGGCGCTTCTCCGGCATCCTGGATCCGCTGCTCGCCAGCGTGAGTTCGGAGGCGCTGAAGCTCTGGGCCGCGCGCGTCATCCTGTTCGTCGGCGTGATGCTGGCGGGCGCGCTTTTTTCCAAGCTGATCGGGATGCTGATCCAGAGCAGCGGCCTCACCAGCACGGACCGGGTGCTGGGCATGGTCTTCGGCGCCGGGCGCGGCGTGCTGGTGATCGGCCTGCTGGTGATCGTGTTGCAGCTGCTGGAGATGGATCGCGAGGCCTGGTGGCAGGAGTCGCTCATCGTGCCGCGCACGACCGAGCTGACGGACTGGTTGCGGGAGTACCTGGATGCCGGGCTGGACGAGCTCGGCGAAATACTGGCGGAGTGACGGACTGATGTGCGGAATCGTTGGAATCGTGGGCGCCGGCGCGGTGAACCAGTTGCTCTACGACGCGCTTACGGTCTTGCAGCATCGCGGCCAGGATGCGGCGGGCATCGTCACCGCGGACGAGCACATCCACATCCGCAAGAACAACGGCCTGGTGCGCGACGTGTTCCAGCGCCGCCACATGATCAAGCTGAGCGGGCCGCTGGGCATCGGCCACTGCCGCTACCCGACCGCCGGCACCTCCAGCCGTGACGAGGCGCAGCCTTTCTATACCAATTCGCCGTACGGCATCTGCCTGGCGCACAACGGCAACCTCACCAACGCCGACGAACTTGCCGAGCTCGTCATCCGCGAGGACCACCGTTATCTCAACACCACCTCGGACTCAGAGGTGTTGCTGAACGTCTTTGCCCACGAGCTGGAGCAGGTCGACGGCGAGGTGCCGCAACCCGACCAGATCTTCCGCGCGGCGGAGGGCATCTACCGCCGTTGTCGCGGCGGCTACGCCATCGCGGCGCTGATCATGAACACCGGCATCCTCGGGCTGCGCGACCCCTGCGGCATCCGGCCCCTGGTGATCGGCTACCGTGAGATGGGCGGCAAGCGCGAGCACATGATGGCGTCGGAGAGCGTGGCGCTGGACATCGCCGGCTTCGAGCTGTTGCGCGACGTGCAGCCGGGCGAGGCGGTGTTCATCGACGCCAAGGGCGCCCTGCATACGCGCCAGTGCGTGCCGGCGGAGCGACACAGCCCCTGCATCTTCGAGTATGTCTACTTCGCGCGGCCCGACTCCATCATCGACAACATCTCGGTGTACAAGTCGCGCCTGCGCATGGGCGAGGCGCTGGCCGACCGCATTCTCAGCCTGCGCCCGGACCACGACATCGACGTGGTCATCCCGGTGCCCGACACCAGCCGCACCTGCGCCTTGCCGCTGGCGCACCGCCTCGGCGTGAAGTACCGCGAAGGGTTCATCAAGAACCGCTACATCGGCCGCACTTTCATCATGCCGGGGCAGACGCTGCGCGAGAAATCGGTGCGCCGCAAGCTCAACGCCATCGACCTGGAGTTCCGCAACAAGAACGTGCTCATCGTCGACGACTCCATCGTGCGCGGCACGACTTCGCGCCAGATCATCGAGATGGCGCGGGAAGCGGGCGCGCGCAAGGTGTACTTTGCCTCGGCCTCGCCGCCGGTACGCTATCCGAACGTCTACGGCATCGACATGCCGGCGGCCTCGGAGCTGATCGCGCACGGCCGCAGCGAGCAGGAGGTGGAGAAGCTGATCGGCGCCGACTGGCTCATCTACCAGACGCTCGACGACCTGGTGCGCGCCGTGCAGCACGACAACGCCAATATTCGCGAATTCGACACCTCGTGCTTTTCCGGTGAATACGTCACCGGGGACATCACCGCCGAGTACCTGCGCCGCATCGAGGCGGCGCGCGCCGACGAGGTGAAGGTCAAGCGTGACGGTCGTCATGCCGGTGCCCCCGTGGCCGTCGAAGTGCTCTGAGGCATCGTGGCGCTGCGCGTCCTGATCATCGACGACCACCGCGACTACCGGGTCTGGCTCGGTCATCATCTGGCGGCCGCGTTTCCCGAGGCGGCGATCGTGGGACACAACCCGCTGGAGGACAACCTGCTGCCGACGGACTTCGAGCCGGCGGAGTGGGACCTCGTATTCCTCGACCACCGCCTGGGGGAACACGACGGCATCGAGATGCTCGAGGACCTGAAGGGCCGTGCCGACTGCCCGCCCGTGATCTTTCTCAGCCCGCAGGGCGACAAGGCCGTCATCGAGCAGGCGCTGCGCGGCGGCGCCGACGACTACCTGCCGAAAGGCCCGGTAGATCATCAGCGCATCGTGCGGGTGGCGAGCGAGGCGCTGAACCGGCGCGGTGCGATTTCCGCGTCAGGCACACAGGGTGCGCCGCGCAAGGATCTCGGTGAGTTCAAGCTGAAGGGACACCGTTTTCTGCGCGCGCTGGGGACCGGTTCCACGGCCTCCGTTTACCTGATGGAGAAGTTCAGCACCGAGCGGCTGGTGGTGGTGAAGGTATTCCGCCAGGTGCCGGACGAAGTGGACCGCTTCGGCCCGTTGCAGCGCTTCCTGCAGGAATACGAGGTGGTTTCGGCGATCCGCCATCCCAACGTGGTGCACATCCACGAGCTCGGTATCGCCGACGATCTCGCTTATATCGCCATGGAGTATTTCGCCGGCGGCAAGCTCGGCGAGCGCATCGGCAGCGGCCTGCCGCTGGGCCAGGCGCTGGAGGTCATGGCGCAGATCACGCATGCCCTGGCGGCAATTCACAAGGTCGGTGTGCTGCACCGCGACCTGAAGCCCGCCAACATCATGTTCCGCGACGACGGCAGCCTGGCGCTGATCGATTTCGGCGTGGCCAAGCTGCGCGACGCGACCATTGAGCTGAGCGGACTGGGGGAGATCTACGGCACGCCCTATTACATGAGTCCCGAGCAGGGCGAGGGACTGGAAGTAGACGAGCGCTCGGACATCTACAGCCTGGGCGTGGTGTTCCACGAGATGCTGACGGGGCGCAGGCCGTACGTCGCCGGCTCGCCGCTGGCGGTGATCCGCAAGCACGCCCACGCGCCGCTGCCGCAGCTGCCGGAGTCGCTGGCGGAATGCCAGCCGCTGCTGGAACGCATGATGGCCAAGTCCCCGTCCGACCGCTTGCCTACTGCAGAAGACGTCATGGCGGAGGTCGAGGCGCTCACCAGCGTGCACCTGGCGGAGACACTCGGAGAGCTCTAGGAGCCCGCATCGCATGAAGACGCAAGACGGATCGGGGCGGCAGACGGTGACCGGATCGCCGCAGCTGCATCCCTTGCGCGAGGAGCTGTACGCGGAGCCGCATGCGCGCCCGTTCCCCACCGTGCAACCGCCGGTCCGCGTCAGTCACCTCGTCATGCCCGCCGACCCGGGCGAGGCGGTTGAACACCGCGCCTGCCTGGAGGCGCTGGCCGCGGTCCATGGCGTAACGCCGCCGGGGCCCGACACCATGGCCTGGTACGCCCGCTTCCCGGGCTTCACGGTGCGCTGGGAGCGCCACACCGAATTCTGCGCCTACACCTTCCTGCGGCCCGGGGGCGATGAGGCGCCTTTTGCCGAGACGGCGCTGGACGTGCTGCCGCCGGGCTGGATCGGGACGCTGCCGGGTGAACTGCTGGTCGCCACCCACGTGGCCGTCGTGGCGGCGGACCCGCCCGATCCCTTCTCGCGCGAGCTTGCGGCGCTGTTCGACGACGAGTTGCTCATCGGCAGCCTGATCGTCGACGACCGTGCCGCAGTGTGGACCACGCTGAAGCTGCATGCCGACGGCTTCAGCCGCTATCTCATCTACAACGCCGGGCTGAACGACTTCCAGGCCGGCCGTACCCTGCAACGCTTGCTGGAGATCGAGACCTACCGCGTATTCGCGCTGCTCGGCTATCCGGAGGCCAAGCGCATCTGGCCGCGGGTCAGGCTGCTCGACATGGAACTTGCCGAGCTCATCGACCGGCTGGCCCGTGCCGACAGTGCTGCGGCCGAACAGCAACTGCTCAAGGAACTGTCGGTCATCTCGCAGGCTATCGAGCACATGCGCTCGGACACCAACTATCGCTTTTCCGCGACGCGCGCCTACATGGCGCTGGTGCAGCGGCACCTGGAGGACCTGCGCGAGCGCAAGTACTCCGGCCGCTCCTCGCTGACCAAGTTTCTCGAGCGGCGCATGCGCCCGGCACTGGACACCTGTGTCTCGGTCGACGCGCACCTGCAGGACCTGTCGCTGCGGGTGGCGCGCGCCACCGAGGCGTTGCGCGCGCGTATCGAGACCACCATCGAGGAACAGAACAGGGACATGCTGAACTCGCTCAACCGGCGCGCGTGGCAGCAGCTGCGCCTGCAGCAGACGGTCGAGGGCCTGTCCGTCGCTGCCATCAGCTATTACCTCGTGGGCCTGATCAACTACGCCCTGAAGGGCCTGGCCAAGAGCGGCCTGCCGCTGCCGGTGGAGTCCGTTACCGCGCTGCTGGTGGTGCCGACCGCGCTGGCCGTCTGGTGGCTGGTGCGACGTCGCCGGCTGCGGATCCAGGACTCGCCGGCGGAGCCGCCCGGTGGATAAAGCCGCCGACCTGGTCCCGGCGGAGCTCGCCGAGTTCCTTGGCGCGCCCACACCCACCGCCTGGGTCGACGCCGCGGCCGATCCCGAGGCGCTGCCGCTGATGCTCGTCGACCACGCCAACTGCGAAAAGAAGGCCGCGTCCACGGCGCTGGCGATGCTGTTCCGTTACGAGGGGCACGAGGAACTCACCGAGCGGCTGTCGCGCCTGGCGCGCGAGGAGCTCAGGCATTTCGAGCAGGTGCGGCGCCACATGCGGCTGCGCGGCATCGAGTGGCGCCGGGTGCCGGCCTCGCGCTACGCCGCCGGGCTGGCGCGCGCAGTGCGCAACGAGGAACCGGGTCGCCTGGTGGACCGCCTGATCGTCGGCGCTTTCATCGAGGCGCGCTCCTGCGAGCGTTTCGCCCTCATCACGCCGCGGCTCGACGACGACCTGGGCCGGTTCTACGCCGGCCTGCTGGCCTCCGAGGCCCGCCATTTCCAGCACTACCTGGAGCTGGCGCAGGGATGCGCCGGAAACGACCTGGCGCCGCGCATCGATGCCATTCGCCAGGTCGAGAATGCGCTCGCGACCGAGCCCGACACGGAGTTGCGCTTTCACAGCGGGCCGCCGGCCTGACCGCA
>CAYPTW010000138.1:0-5412 GCA_964413755.1 uncultured Thioalkalivibrio sp.
AAGCACGGCCAGCTCGGACACGCGCGAACGCACGGTGTAGTCCTGATAAGCCGGCAGCGCGATGGCGGCCAGGATGCCGATAATCGCAACCACGATCATCAACTCGATGAGGGTGAAACCCTGCTGACGGTGCACGTTGAGGTGCTGAAGCTGCTTATGCATATGAATACTCCCTGGGAGTGTTAAAAAAACCGATCGCGGAATACACCGCTCGTGGCAGGGATGAAGCAAGCAGCGTGCCAACCGCGCCAGTGGCGCGATATGCAATTGTTTTGTTTGGGGATTCTCTCTGCGCGTCCGGGCCAGGGCCGGCCCACCAAAGCGGATGGACTTGCGCCCCAACGTCAAAAACTGACGTGATACGTCAGTTTCCGTCGCCTCACTCGATGCCGAGCTTCTTGATGCGGTAGCGCAGGGCGCGGAAGCTGATGCCGAGCAGCTTGGCCGCCTTGGTCTTGTTGTAGCGGGTCTGCTCCAGGGCCTGGAGGATGGCGGCGCGCTCGATGTCCTCGATGCGGTGGTCGAGGCTGCTGTCGTCGGGATTGACGTAGGAATCTGTCGCAGGCCGCGGCGCGGGCGCCGGCGCGGCCGGGGCATCAGCATCGGCATGGCCGTTGTTCGCGCCGGCGGCGGGGGCGCGCAGCTCGATGTCGCCGTTGCGCTCGGCCAGCCGCGCCAGCAGGTAATCCGCCAGCTCGAGCACGTCGTCGCCGCGCTCGCGCAGCGGCGGCACGCGCAGCTCGATGACGTTGATGCGGTAATACAGGTCCTCGCGGAAGCGCCCGTCGGCGACCAGCTTGCCGAGGTCCTGGTGCGTTGCGGAAAGAAAACGCACGTCCACCGGTATTTCGCGCGTGTCGCCCACCGGCCGCACGGTGCGCTCCTGGATGACGCGCAGCAATTTCACCTGGGTCGGCAGCGGCAGGTCGGCGATCTCGTCCAGCAGCACGGTGCCGCCCTCGGCGGAACGGAGCAGGCCTTCCTGGTCGGCGGTCGCGCCGGTGAAGCTGCCCTTGGCATGGCCGAACAGCTCGGACTCCACCAGCTCGGCCGGGATGGCGCCGCAGTTCACGGGCACGAAGGGCTGGCCGGCGCGTGGGCCGGACTCGTGGATGAGCCGTGCCACCAGTTCCTTGCCGGTGCCGGACTCGCCGACGATGTGCACCGGCGCCTGGCTGCGCGACACCTTGGCGATCATGGAGCGGACCTTGTCCATGGCCGCGGAGCTGCCCAGCAGCAGCGGGCCGTCGCCGTGCACGATGGTGTCGACGAGCTCGGCCTCGTCCATCTTGCGCATCTTCAGCCCGGTGCTCACCAGCTTGCGCAGGTCCTTGACCTTCACCGGCTTGGAGACGAAATCGTAGGCGCCGAGCTTGAGCGCGCGCACCGCGGTCTCGACGTTGCCGTGGGCCGTGATCACGGCGACCGGCACGGTGGGGGCGTTGCGCTGCATCCACTGCACCAGCTCGAGGCCGTCGCCGTCGGGCAGGCGCATGTCGGTAAGGCAGAAGTCATACCCGCCCTGCAGCAGCTTGCGTCGCGCCTCGGCCAGGTCGGCGGCGGTGTCGGGACGCGTGTCCATGCCCTCCAGGGTCATGGAGAGCAGCTCGCGGATGTCCGGCTCGTCGTCGACGATGAGGACGGTGGGTTGGCTCACTCAGGTCCTCCAGCGCTTCGGGTCGGCGAAGATGATACGAAAAATGCTGCCGCCGTCGGTACGCGGTTCGTACAGCAGGGTGGCGCGGTTGACCTCGCACAGCTCGCGCGAGATGAACAGCCCCAGCCCGCTGCCGTTGCGCTGCGCGGGGTCGGTGCCGGCACGGAAGAAGGGCTCGAACACCTGCTCGGCCAGCTCGGGCTGGATCCCCGGGCCACGGTCGCGCACTTCGAGGTAGGGCCGGTCGGTGCCGCCGCGCCGGCCGATGGCGAGCTCGATGTGCGGTGCGGCGCCCGCCGGCGTGCCGTAGGCGAGAGCGTTGTCGCACAGGTTGGTCGCCACCTGGGTGAGGTGGCCGGCGTCCATGCGCACCTCGAGCGGCGCGTCGGAAATGGTCAGGTCCACGGCCTCGGGCGGCAGCCCGGCGGCACCGGCGAACTCGTCGACGAACTGCTTGGCCCAGGCCACGAGGTCGATGCGCTGCGGGTTGAGGTGCTCGCGGCGCGAGAGCTGCAGCACGTTCTCGACGATGTTGCTGACGCGCGAGGCGTTGTTCTCGATGATGGTGGTGAGGCGCTGCTGGGTGTCCTGCAGGTTCTCGGCCTCGCCGAGGAGCTGCGCGGCATGGCTCAGGGCGCCCACCGGGTTGCGGATCTCGTGCGCGATGCTGGCGGAGAGCCGGCCCAGCGCGGCCAGCTTGGCCTGCTGCGCGCGCTCGGACTGGATGGAGGTGTCTTCGAGGAAGATCAGCAACGCGCCGCTGCGCGGCCGCCCGATGGGGGCGAAATACGGCGCGATCTGGGCCGCGCCGTCGGCGGAGGGGAAGGGTGACGGCGGGTCGCCGCTGCCGCGCTCGCGCCACTGGCGCACCGCCTGGTAGAGCCGCTCGGAAGCCTCGCGTACCGGGCGCCCGCGCCAGCCGCGCCCGACGCCGAGGTACTTGCCGGCGGCCTCGTTCATGAGGCGGATGCGGTCGTCCGCGTCCAGCACCACGATGCTCTCGCGCAGGTTCTGCACGATGTACTCGTTGAGCTGGTTGAGGTTTTCCAGGTCGACGCCGCGCTGGCGCGCCAGCGCCTCGCTCTCGGCGAAGCGCCGTGCGAAGGGTCCCGCGGCGAGCGCAAGGATCATCAGCAGGCCGCCGAACAGGCCCGAGGCGGTGCTTTCGCCGGCGCCGGTGACGCCGGTGGCGAGGCCGTAGCCCTGCATCGCCAGCACCGCGAGCGCCGCCAGCGCGGCAAAGGCCAGGCCGCGCAGGCGCGAAGTGATCAACGCCAGGGCGGTGACGGTGATGATCAACAGGTTGGCGACGCCGCTGCTCAGCCCGCCGCTGGCCCAGGTGAGCAGGATGATGGCGGCGACGTCGAACAGGCCCTGCGCCAGCGCCTGGGCCTGCACCGAGGGCCAGTGCTGGTTCACCGCGAAATCGTTCACCGCCGCCCACACGAAGGTCGCCAGCGCGGTGGCGAGGAACAGGTCGGGGTGCGCCTCGCCCACCAGCCGCGGGGTGGTGGGATAGATGAACATGGCGAACAGCAACGCCGCGTAAAGCAGGCGAAAAGCGTTCAGCAGCCTGAGCGTGCGCCAGGCGAACTCAGGGGCCATGACTTCGGAGCGGGGCTTCATTAGGGTTCTTGTCTTGTCCCGGGCTTGGCGCGACGCGGACCGATGGGGGAGAATAACCAGCTTTCGGCCCGTGCCGAAACCCTTTCGCAGCGGGAGTCCTTGCGGCATGAACCTCCACGAGTACCAGTCCAAGCAACTTTTCGCCGAGTACGGCATCCCCGTCTCGCGCGGAATCCCGGCGCGCAGCGCCGACGACGCGGCCAAGGCGGCCGAGGAGATCGGCGGCAGCACCTGGGTGGTGAAGGCCCAGGTCCATGCGGGCGGGCGCGGCAAGGCCGGCGGCGTGAAGGTGGTGGATACGCCGGACAAGGTGCGCGCGGCTGCGGCGCAGATGCTGGGCGAGCGCCTGGTGACGCACCAGACCGGCCCGGAAGGCCTGCCCATCAACATCGTGTACGTCGAGGCCGGCTCTTCCATCGAGCGCGAGCTGTACCTGAGCCTGCTGGTCGATCGCAGCTGCGAGCGCATCGTGGTGATGGCCTCCGCCGCCGGCGGCATGGACATCGAGGAGGTCGCCGCCAAGACGCCCGAGAAGATCATCACCGTGGCGGTGCATCCCGCGGCGGGCCTGCAGGCCTACCAGGCGCGCCAGGTGGCGTTCGCGCTGGAACTCAAGGGCGAGCAGATCGGCCAGTTCACGCAGCTCTTGCAGGCCCTCTACAAGCTGTTCGTCGAGCGCGACTGCGCGCTGCTCGAGGTCAACCCGCTGATCGTCAACGGCGAGGGCAAGCTGCACGCACTCGACGCCAAGATCGGCATCGAGTCGAATGCGCTGTTCCGCCAGTCGCGCCTGATGGAATGGCGCGACCCGTCGCAGGAAGACGAGATGGAGAACCGCGCCTCGGCGCACGGCCTCAACTACGTCTCGCTGGACGGCGAGATCGCCTGCATGGTGAACGGCGCCGGCCTGGCCATGGCCACCATGGACCTGATCAAGCTGCATGGCGGCGCCCCGGCCAACTTCCTCGACGTCGGCGGCGGCGCCACGGCCGAGCGCGTGGCCGAGGCTTTCAAGCTGATCCTCTCCAACGCCAACGTGAAGGCGATCCTGGTGAACATCTTCGGCGGCATCGTGCGTTGCGACCTGATCGCCGAGGGCATCATCCAGGCGGTGAAGGAAGTCGGCGTGGAAGTGCCGGTGGTGGTGCGCCTCGAGGGCACCAACGTGGAACGGGGTCGCGAGCTGCTCGAGCACAGCGACGTGGACATCATTGCCGCCGAGGACCTGACCGACGCGGCCAAGAAGGCCGTGGCGGCGGCCGCCAAGTAAGGGACCCCGACATGAGCATCCTCGTAAACAGCGACAGCAAGGTCATCTGCCAGGGCTTCACCGGCCGCCAGGGCACCTTCCACTCCGAACAGTGCATCGACTACGGCACGCAGATGGTCGGCGGCGTCACGCCGGGCCGCGGCGGCGAAGTTCACCTCGGCCTGCCGGTGTTCAACACCGTGCACGACGCGGTCGACGAGACCGGCGCCGATGTCAGCATGATCTACGTCCCGGCGCCCTATGCCGCCGACGCCATCCTCGAGGCCGCCGACGCCGGCATCAAGCTGGTGGTGTGCATCACCGAGGGCATCCCGGTGCTCGACATGGTGAAGGTGAAGGCCGCGCTGAAGGACTACAGCTGCCGCCTCATCGGCCCCAACTGCCCGGGCATCATCACGCCCGGCGAGGCGAAGATCGGCATCATGCCCGGCTTCATCCACAAGCCCGGCAAGATCGGCATCGTGTCGCGCTCCGGCACCCTGACCTACGAGGCCGTCTACCAGACCACGAAAAATGGCCTCGGCCAGTCGACCTGCGTCGGCATCGGCGGCGACCCGGTGCGCGGCATGAACTTCATCGACTGCCTCGAGCTGTTCGAGCGCGACGAGCACACCGAGGGCGTGCTCATGGTGGGCGAGATCGGCGGCAGCGACGAGGAGGCCGCGGCCGAGTTCATCGCGCGGCGCATGACCAAGCCGGTGGTGGCCTACATCGCCGGCGTCACTGCGCCCCCGGGCAAGCGCATGGGCCACGCCGGCGCCATCGTCTCGGGCGGCAAGGGCACCGCGGACGAGAAGTTCAAGGCGCTGGAAGAGGCGGGCGTGACCACGGTGCGTTCGCCGGCGGAGCTGGGCAGCGC
>CAYPTW010000139.1:0-5370 GCA_964413755.1 uncultured Thioalkalivibrio sp.
CGGCACCAGCGACAGGTCGATGCGTTCGTCAACGTGGAGGCGCTCGTTGAAGGCCCGGATGGCGACCGTGTCGGCCGACTGGTCGGCGGGATCGGCCACGGCACCATCCCACAGCGTGTTATCGACGGCGATCAGGCCGCCCGGCCGCAGCAGCTGCAGCGACCGTTCGTAGTAGTCCGAGTACGCTTCCTTGTCGGCATCGATGAAGGCGAAGTCGTAGCTGCCGGCCGCACCGCCCGCCAGCAGCGCGTCGAGAGTCTCGAGCGCGGGCGCCAGCCGCAGGTCGATCCGGTCCGCAACGCCTGCCTCAGCCCAGTAACGACGCGCCACGGCGGTGTACTCGTCGCTCACGTCGCAGGCCACGATGCGCCCCTCGTCCGGCAGCGCCAGCGCCACCGCGAGGCTGCTGTAGCCGGTGAATACGCCGACCTCGATGCAGCGTGTCGCGCCCATGAGCCGCACCAGCAGGGCCATGAACTGTCCCTGTTCCGGCGCGATCTGCATGTTCACCTTGGGGTGCGCCGCCGTCTCGGCACGCAGGCGCGCCAGCGCCGGATGTTCCCGCAACGAGGCCCCGAGCAGGTACTCGTAGAGCGCGTTGTCGAGCGAAAATGTACGGTTAGACATGAACTGCTTCCCAATTTTGTCGCCGCGCCTTGGTTAGACTAGGCTTCAGCTGGATTCTATCTGGGAAGAGGAATGGACGCAGAACGTCCGCTGCGACTGCTGCAACTTACGGACAGCCATGTGCGCGCCGCTGCCGACGGCGAGCTCAAGGGCTGGCGTACGCTCGAGTCGCTCGAAGCGGCGCTGGCGGCTGCGCTGGAAGGGCAGGCCCTGCCGGATGCCATCCTGGCCACCGGCGACCTGTCCCAGGACGGCTCCCACGAGTCCTATCGCCACGTCGGCCGGGTCCTCGGCCAGGTCGGCGTCCCCGTATTCTGCATCCCGGGTAACCACGACCATCCGCCGACCATGGCGGCAGAGTTGTCCGCGCCGCCATTTCACTACTGCGGTGACCATCGTCTCGGCGCCTGGCGCCTGGTGATGCTGTCGACCTGGGACGGCGACCGCGGCGGCGGCCGCCTGCCGCCGGAGGAACTGCGGCGCTTCGCGGGCGTGCTGGACCGCGCCCGGGAGCCGCACCTGCTGGTCGTGCTGCACCACCATCCGGTCCCGGTCGGGTCCTGGCTGGACAAGGTCGGCCTCGACAATGCGGACGAGTTCATGCGCCTGGCCGACGGCGACAGCCGCATCCGGGGCATCGTCTGGGGTCACGTGCACCAGGTGTTCGAACAGCAGCGCCGTGGCATGCACCTGCTGGCCGCGCCGTCGACCTGCTTCCAGTTCAAGCGCGGCGCGCCGACCTCGGACCTCGACCCCGTACACGGGCCCGGCTTCCGCTGGCTGGAGCTCCTGCCCGACGGCCGCATCTCGACCCGGATCGGCTGGGTGCCGATGCCGGTCGAGGCCGTATCTTGAGCCTGCCCGGGGCCGACCTGCGCGCGGAACTCGTGCGCTACTATCGCTGGCTGCGGCAACACGGGCTCAACGACTCGCACAGCGGCAATGCCTCGGTGCGCGACGGGGACGGCGCCTGGGTGACGCCGACGGGCTGTTGCGGCGACACGCTGCAGCCCGAGCAGCTGCTGCGTTGCGCGCTGGACGCCGCACCACCGTCCGGCGCTTCGCTCGACGCCCCGCTCCATCTCGCGGTCTACGCGGCCAATCCGGCGGCGCGCGCCGTGCTGCACAGCCACGGCCCCCACAGCATCGCCATGACCCTGGCCGGCGATGACTTCCAGCCGCAGGATTTCGAGGGTCGCTACTACTTCCCCTCGGTGCCCGTGCTGGACATCCCGCACGAGGACTATGTCACGCGCTCGCCCGCGGCGGTCGCCGCGGCGCTGGCCGGCCATCGCATATGCATCGTGCGTGGCCACGGCGTGTACGCGGCCGCGGAGAGCCTCGACCTGGCCTACAAGTGGACCTGCTCCCTCGAGTCCTCGGCGCGCATCGCGTGGTTGGCGCGGGTTGCGCGGCTGGACGGTTGGCTGGACGGTTGATGAGCGCCCGGCCGGCACGCCTGGCCCTGCTGCTGCTCGCGCTCGCTGCCGGGCCGCTGGCCGCGGCCCCTGCCTGGCGGGTGACCGCGCCGGAGGGCCCCGGCGAGGTGCTGCTGCTCGGTTCCGTGCACATGCTGAAAGCGTCGGACCAGCCGTTACCCGACAGCATCGATCAAGCCTATGCGCGTGCCGACCGGATGCTGCTGGAACTCCACCCCGGCGACCTCAATCCGGCAGCGGCGCAACAGGTGCTGGCACGGATCGGCGTGGCCGCGCCCGGACGCACCGCCCGCGAACTGCTGGGGGAGGCCGCCTGGGCCGGGACTGCGGAGCAATTACAGGCAGCAGGGTTTTCCGCGCAGGCGCTGGCGGGCCTGGAACCCTGGTTCGGCGCCATCAACCTGTACGCTGCGACGCTCGGCGCCGCTGGCTACCAACCCGCTTTGGGTATCGACCAGCAGCTCGGTGACCGCGCGGTGCGCGACGGGCTCCCGGTCGCCGGGCTGGAGACGCTGGAAGAGCAGATGCGCCTGTTCAAGGCGCTGGACGAGCGTACCCAGCTGGCGCTCTTCGCCAAGACCCTGGACGAGCTCGATACGGCCGGCGCCGATACGGCCCTGCTGGTGGCGCAATGGCGTGCAGGCGACACGACTGCACTGGCGCGCCGGCTGGAGGAGGATTTCTCAGGCTATCCCGCGCTGCGCGAGCAGGTCGTGGAGGAGCGCAACCGCCGCTGGGCACCGCGGATCGCAGGACTGCTGCAGGAAGAGGGCGTAAGCCTGGTGGTGGTGGGTGCGTTGCACCTGGTCGGTCCCGAGGGCGTGCCGGAACTGCTGCGCGCACGCGGCCTGCAGGTGGAGCGGCTGGACTAGCGCCCGCACGCCTTCCGCCCTGGCGCTAGATCTCGATCATCTCGAAGTCTTCCTTGCCGGCGCCGCAATCCGGGCAGCGCCAGCTCAGGGGGACGTCATCCCATTTCGTGCCCGGCGCGATCCCGCCATCGGGGTCGCCTTCCGCTTCTTCGTAAACATAACCACAGATCACGCACATGTAAGCTTTCATCAGTGCTCCGGCACGGGGATAATTCGGACCGGCGCGAATTCTCGCATGCGAAACTCCCCAGCCCAAGCCGGAAGCCCGAAATGCCTCCTACCGTACTCGTCATCGCCGGCAACGATCCCTCCGGCGGCGCCGGCATCGCCGCCGACATCCAGGCGATCACCGCGGCCGGGGCGCATCCCGCACCGGTGATCACGGCGCTCACCGTGCAGGACACCGTGAATGCCAGCGCCGTGGAACCCGCAGCACCGGCGTTCGTCGCCGCGCAGGTCGAGGCCGTGCTGGCCGACATCCCGGTCGCGGCAGTGAAGATCGGGCTGCTGGCGACGGCCGAGATCGCGCATGCCGTCGCCGCGGTGCTGGCGCGACACCCGGCGATCCCGGTGGTGCTGGACCCTGTCCTGGTGGCGGCCGGCGGCGCGCGGCTCGCCGAGGAAGCGCTGGTGGACGTGGTGCTCGACCGGCTGTGCCCGCTCACGACCCTGCTCACGCCCAACGCGCTGGAGATCCGCCGCCTCGCGCCGGCGGCCGGGGACACGGCGGCGCGCGCCGACGCCCTGCGGGAAGCCGGCTGCACATGGGTGCTGGCCAAGGGCGGCGACGAGGCCGACGCAGGGCACGGAGAAGTGGTCAACACGCTGTATGGCCCGGGTGCGGCACAGGTCTTCCGCTGGCCGCGCCTGGCGGGCAGCTTCCACGGTTCGGGGTGCACCCTCGCCTCCGCTTGTGCCGCACGTATCGCGCTGGGCGATCCCGTGGACGCGGCGGTGGCGCAAGCCCAGGCCCTGGTGCACCGGTGGCTGGAACACGCTTTCCGTCCGGGACGCGGCCAGCTGGTCCCGTTGCGCCGGCCCGCCTGACATGGCGCGCCCCACCCTGCCCCGCGGCCTGTATGCCATCACCGACCCGGAGCTGTTGCCGGAGCCCGAGCTCGGCCCGGGCGTCGCTGCAGCGGTGGCCGGCGGCGCGCGCGTGGTGCAGTACCGCGACAAGACGGCCGACGCCGACACGCGCCGACGCCGGGCCGCGCTCGTCCTTGCCGCATGTCGGGCCGGCGGCGCGCTGTGCATCATCAATGACGATCCCGCGCTGGCAGCGGCGCTGGGCGCGGATGGTGTCCACCTGGGCCGCGACGACGACGACATCGAGGCCGCGCGCCGCCTGCTGGGGCCGGACCGGCTCATCGGGGTGTCGTGCTACAACGAGCCGGCGCTTGCGCACGCTGCTGCCGCGGCAGGCGCCGACTATGTCGGCGTGGGCAGCGTCTGGCCCTCCGCCACCAAGCCGGCCGCGGTACGTGCCTCTCTGTCCCTGCTCGGCGAGCTCGCCGGCAGGCTGCCGGTGCCGGTGGTCGCCATCGGCGGCGTGAACCGCGACAATGCCGCAGCGACCATCGCCGCGGGCGCTCACGCGGTGGCGGTGATCCGCGACCTGTTCGCGGACCCGGACCCGCGCAGCGCGGCGCAGGTACTTTCCGCAGCCTGCGAGCGCGGGCGCGCGCAGATAAAATAACCGTTTTGCCGCGCGCCCTGCGCCGGCCCAGATCCAGGAGACCCGGCATCGTGAACCTGTTCCAGGAAGCCCAGCGTTACATCCCCGGCGGCGTCAACTCACCCGTGCGGGCCTTTCGTTCGGTCGGCGGCGAACCGGTGTTCATCCGCAAGGCGGCCGGCGCCTACATCTGGGGCGAGGATGGGCGCCGGTACACCGACTATGTCGGCTCCTGGGGACCGATGATCCTCGGCCATGCGCATCCCGACGTCATTGAGGCGGTGCGCACTGCGGCGCTGGACGGCCTGTCCTTCGGTGCGCCGACGGCGATCGAGACCGAGCTGGCGCGGCGCGTATGCGAGATCATGCCGTCGATCGAGCTGGTGCGCTTCGTCAGCTCCGGCACCGAGGCGACCATGAGCGCCATCCGCCTGGCGCGCGGCTACACCGGGCGCGACAAGATCGTGAAGTTCGAGGGCTGCTACCACGGCCACTCGGACTCGCTGCTGGTGAAAGCGGGCTCCGGCGCGCTGACCCTGGGCGTGCCGACCTCGCCCGGCGTGCCCGCCTCGCTGGCGCAGCACACCATCACCCTCACCTACAACGACCTCGACGAAGTGCGGCAGGTGTTCGACGAAATCGGCGCCGAGATCGCCGGCATCATCGTCGAGCCCATCGCCGGCAACATGAACATGGTGCTGCCGGCGCCGGGCTTCCTCGAAGGCCTGCGCGAGGTGTGCGACCAGCACGGCGC
>CAYPTW010000140.1:0-5313 GCA_964413755.1 uncultured Thioalkalivibrio sp.
CCTTCTACCAGCAGTGGGTGCCGTGCGAGGACCACGCGGGTGCCCTGCTGTTGTTCCGCCCGGGCCAACGGCCGTTGCTGGTGGTGCAGATGCCGCGCGACTACTGGCACTCGGTGCCGGCGGCGCCGACGGGTGAATGGGTAAAGCACTTCGAGCTGGTGGTGGTGGACGACGCCACGGGCTTGCGTGCTGCACTGCCGGATGGGCTGGGCGACCTGGCGCTGGTGGGAGAGGCGGACGACTCCGTCGCGGACTGGGGCTGGGGCGAGATCAATCCGCCCGGCATTCTCTCGGCGCTGGAGTTCTCGCGCCTCTACAAGACGGATTACGAGGTCGCCTGCATCCGCGCGGCAAACCGCATTGCGATGCGCGGTCACATGGCGGCGCGCGCCGCCTTCCAGGGCGGGGAGAGCGAGTTCGGTATCCATCTCGCCTACCTCGAAGCCACGGGGCATGCCGAGGCCGAGTTGCCCTACGCCAACATCATTGCCCTCAACGATCACGGCGCGACCCTGCACTACGGCCGGCTCGACCGCGAGCCTCCGCGGCAAAGGCTGAGCTTCCTCATCGACGCCGGTGCTCGTTGCCGCGGCTATGCCGCCGACATCACGCGCACCTGGCCCGCAGAGCCGGGCGGCGAGTTTGCCGCCCTGGTCACCGCGCTCGATCATGCGCAGCAGGACCTCGTGGCCGGATTGCGCACGGGACACGCCTACGTCGACGTGCACGAGGACGCGCAGCTGGCGGTCGCCGTGATCCTCGAGGATTTCGGCATCGTGGCGATGGCGCCGGACGACATGGTGGCGACGGGGGTCAGCAACGCTTTCCTGCCGCACGGCGTCGGGCACCACCTCGGCCTGCAGGTGCACGACACCGGCGGGAAGCTCGCCGGCCCCGACGGCCGCATCATCCCGCAGCCCGAGGCGTGGCCTTTCCTGCGCAACCTGCGCCCCGTGGAGCAGGGCAACGTGTTCACCATCGAGCCGGGGATCTATTTCATCGACTCGGTGCTGGAGCACCTGCGGACCTCACCGCTCGGCGCCAACGTGGACTGGGACGCGGTCGAGCGCCTCAAGCCCTATGGCGGCGTGCGCATCGAGGACAACGTGTGGATGGGGCCGGACGGCCCGGAGAACCTCAGCCGCGCGGCCGACTAGCCGGAGGAGCCGTTGCGCCGCGGCGTCTCGGCACAGTCCTCGCCGGCCTCGTCGGACTGCTCCGCCACGTAGCGACGCATCATCATGGCCTGCTGCAGGCGGCCCTTGCGCACGTAGCTCTCGTACAGGATGTCGCGCATGAACTCCATCAGCACGCCTGCCTCGATGGCGGTGACCAGCGGCATCCCCTCGCGCGCCGCGTCGGTATCGAACAACACCCGGCGCACGGTATTGAAGATCGGGCCCTCGACCTCCGCCAGCACGCGGATCTCGTTGCACTGTTCGAAGATGCGGATCTTGCCGGTCTCGCCGAGGTCCTTGAAGACGCACTGGATCGCGCGGCGGCACATCGAGGCGAAAGCGTTCAGCGCGTTCATGCTGTAACACTCCAGCGCCTCGCGGAACAGCATTTCCAGCTCTTCCGGCAGGTACGTGAAGTCGAAACTCTCCTTCGGTCGCTCGACCTCGGAGAAGTTGGAGGAAAGCTCGACGTGCTCCTCGGTGTAAGACTTCACCGGGAAGCGCAGGAAGACGGAAGAATTGCAGTTGTCGCAGCGGAAGACCAGGCCGGTCTCCGGCGGCTTGTGGCGCATCAACTCGTCGTAGTCGGGAATGGCGAGGGGCGTCATGTGGGAGAACACGCCGCATGAGGGACAGGTCAGCGCAAAATGCTGACCGTGATCGTGGTGAAATTCACCGTCCCTGTTGACGTATATGGGCATGCGCCCGCTCCCCCCCGGTGCCGTGCCGAAAGCCTGCAACCAAGCCGAGTGTAGCCGAACTTTCCGCGCCCGCGCCAACCTGCTCGTTATGTAAAATCAAGGCCTTGGGCGTGGAAGCTCACAAAGCCTCCACGCCCGGCCCGGGGTCCTGAGCGTGCGCGTGCAGCGCACTCAGGGCTTGGCGAAGCGCAGCGTCATGCGGTCGCTTTCGCCGATCGCCGTGTACTTCTCGCGGTCCTCGTCGCCGTGCCGCAGGCTCGGCGGCAGCGCCCACACGCCGCCCGGATGGTCGGCGGTGTCCTTCGGGTTGGCATTGATCTCTGCGGTGGCCTCGAGCTTGAAGCCGGCGGCCTCCACCTGTTCTACCAGCCAGGCCTGCGGCAGGTAGCCGCTCTCCTTGCCTGCTTCGGGGTCGGCGCCCGCAGGTGCGCGATGCTGCACCACGCCCAGCTTGCCGCCGCTCTTCAGCACGGCGAAGGCGTCGCCGAGGAAGGCCTCGAGATTGCCCTGGCGCATGAGGCTGTGCATGTTGCGGAAAGTGAGCACCAGGTCGGCGCTGCCGGGGGCGCCCAGGGCATTCTCGCTGCCCGCCTTGTAGCCGATCACCTCGACCTGGTCGTAGACCTCCGGTGCCGCAGCCAGCTTGGCAAGGAATTCTCCACGCACGCGCTGCATGTAGGCGGAGTCGGAGTCCTCCGGGAAGTGGGCGGCGATGAGCTTGCCGTGGTCCCTGACAGCGGGGGCGAGGATCTCCGTGTACCAGCCGCCGCCCGGCGAAACTTCCACGATCACCAGGTCCTGGCCGAAGCCGAGGAAATTCAAAGTCTCCACCGGGTGGCGCGCGGCGTCGCGCGCCGCGTAGGCCTCGCTGCGGTGGTCGCCGGCAACAGCCTCGGCAAGGGCGTCGTGGTTGTGTGCTGCGAGCGGGCCGGCCACCAGGGTGGCGGCCAGGGCGAGGGAGCAAATAAAGCCTGCTTTCATCGATGCATCTCCGGGATGACTGGGCAAATCGAGGAGCGAACTATAGCAAGGCCGGGGCGACCAGCGGCTTGCGGGACTTGTCTTCGCCGGCCCTAACCCGGAAGATTCGCGCCCCATGGCCATCGAAACTTTCCCCGTCGAGCTCGCCTGGCGGCGCCACGCGACCCCCCACGTGCTGCACCTGGCGTTCCGTCCCGCGGACCGCAGCACGCTCGGGTTCGTGCCCGGCCAGTTCCTGAATCTCCATTTCGAGACGGAGAACGGCAACACCCATCGCAGCTACAGCATCGCCAACCCGCCCGGCGAGGACGGCCTGCTGGAGATCGCCATGTCGCCGGTGCCCGGCGGGCTGGCGAGCGACGCGCTGGCTGCGCTCGAGCCCGGCGAGGTGATCCAGGCCAGCGGACCGTTCGGCCGCTTCGTGCTGCGCGAGGAGCCGCCCTGCCGCTACGTCCTGGTAGGCACCGGCACCGGCATCACGCCTTATCGCGCCATGTTGCCGACGCTCGCCGAGCGGGTGGCGGCCGGCTTCAAGGTGCACATCCTGCTCGGCGTCTGGCGCCGCGAGGAACTGCTGTTCGGCGATGATTTTCGCGCCTTCGCCGACGCGCATGCGGGCTGCGAGTTCGGCGCCTGCTACAGCCGGGAACTGCCTGCCGATCCCGAGCCGTGGGAGCAGGCGGGTTATGTACAAACCCGCTTCGCCCAGCTCGGGCTCGATCCCGAGAAGGACGTCGTCTACCTGTGCGGCAACCCCGGCATGATCGACGAGTCCGTCGAAGTCCTGAAGGCCATGGGCTTCACCCTGAAGCAGCTCCGGCGCGAGAAGTACCTCTCGGCGCGGCCGGCTAAATGATCTTCTTGTAGCGCAGGCGATGCGGCTGGGCCGCTTCCTCGCCCTTGCGGCGCTTCAGGTCCGCCTCGTAATCCGCGTAATTGCCCTCGAAGAACACCACCTCGCTGTTGCCCTCGAAGGCCAGCATGTGGGTGGCGATGCGGTCGAGGAACCAGCGGTCATGTGAAATCACCACCGCGCTGCCGGGGAACTCGAGCAGCGCCTCCTCCAGCGCCCGCAGCGTCTCCACGTCGAGATCATTGGTCGGCTCGTCGAGCAGTAGCAGGTTGCCGCCGGCGCGCAGCACCTTGGCGAGGTGCACGCGGTTGCGTTCGCCGCCGGAGAGATTGCCGATCTTCTGCTGCTGGTCGGTGCCCTTGAAATTGAATCGTCCCACGTAGGCGCGCGAGGGCGTCTCGTAGTTGCCGACGCGGATGATGTCCTGGCCGTCGGAGATTTCCTCCCATACCGTCTTGTCCGGGTCGAGGGCGTCGCGGCTCTGGTCGACGTAGGCGAGTTGCACGGTGGAGCCGCGCACGATCTCGCCGTCATCCGGCTGTTCGCTGCCGATGATCATGCGAAACAGCGTGGTCTTGCCGGCGCCGTTCGGCCCGATGACACCGACGATGGCGCCCTTGGGAAACTCGAAGGACAGATTCTCGAACAGCAGCCGGTCACCGAAGCCCTTCTTGAGCTTTTTCGCGTCGATCACCTGGTCGCCCAGGCGCGGACCCGGCGGAATGTAAATCTCGTTGGTCTCGTTGCGCTGCTGGTAGTCGCGCGAGGACAGTTCCTCGAAGCGGGCCATGCGCGCCTTGCTCTTGGCCTGGCGGCCCTTGGGGTTGGTGCGCACCCACTCGAGCTCCTGCTTCATGGCCTTGATGCGGGCGCCCTCGCTCTTCGCTTCCTGCTCCAGGCGCTGCTCCTTCTGCTCCAGCCAGGAGGAGTAGTTGCCCTTCCACGGAATGCCGTGGCCGCGGTCCAGTTCGAGGATCCAGCCGGCGACGTTGTCGAGGAAGTAGCGGTCATGCGTGACCGCCACCACGGTGCCGGAGTAGTCCTGCAGGAAATGCTCCAGCCAGGCCACCGACTCCGCGTCGAGGTGGTTGGTGGGCTCGTCGAGGAGCAGCATGTCGGGTCGCGACAGCAGCAGCCGGCACAAGGCCACGCGCCGTCGCTCGCCGCCCGACAGCCTGGTCACGTCGGCGTCCCACGGCGGCAGGCGCAGCGCATCGGCGGCGATCTCCATGGTGCGCTCGGCTTCGTGGCCGCCGGAGGCCTGCAGCAGGTTCTCCAGTTCGGCCTGCTCCTTGGCCAGGGCATCGAAGTCCGCGTCCGGCTCGGCGTAGGCGGCGTAGATCTCGTCCAGCCGTGCCTGCGCACCCCGCACGTCGCCCAGCGCATCCTCCACGTTGCCGCGCACGTCCTTGGTCGGGTCGAGCTGCGGTTCCTGCTCCAGGTAGCCGATGCGGATCCCCGGCTGCGGCCGCGCCTCGCCCTCGATCTCGGTGTCGATCCCGGCCATGATCCGCAGCAGCGTGGACTTGCCCGAGCCGTTCAGGCCGAGCACGCCGATCTTGGCGCCGGGGAAGAAGGACAGGGAGATGTCGCGCAGGAT
>CAYPTW010000141.1:0-5267 GCA_964413755.1 uncultured Thioalkalivibrio sp.
CGCACGCCCGCGAACACGCGCCAGCCGCGGCGGGCGAGCTCGAGGGCGGTGCTGTGCCCGATGCCGGTCGAAGTGCCGGTAACCAGTACGTTCTTCATCATGTCACCTGCATTCGCTTGCGTCGGCGGCGGAGATTCACGGCGCCGGCCAGCGCGAGAATGAACCCGAGGGCGGTGGCCAGCGGGTAAGTCACTGCCAGCACCACCGGGGTGAGCACGGCACGGGTGAGCGCGCGCAGGCCGTCGTGGCGCGCAATGAACTCGGCCACGGGCGGCGAGTGGCGGTAATAGAACGCGACCAGGCCCCGCCCCGGCGCGCTCTTCATCAGCACGCCGTCGCGGAAGGCGCGCAGTGTGTTCACGTGCGGGTGCATCCAGCTGCCCCAGGCGGCGGTAGCGATGAAGCACTCGCAGAAGCCACGGCAGTCGTTGCCTGCGCCGGCATCGGCGGCAATGGCCACGGTGGCCGCGCGACCTTCCGGGTCGACGCCGGCCAGCGCCGAGGGCGCCGCCAGCGCGACCTGGAAGCTGCGCCGCTCGCGGTCGTCGTCACCGGCGATCAGCTCCACGGCGAACGTCTGGCGCGTCTGGCCGTCGGCGAACACCAGCGCCGCGGTGGCGGCGACGTAATCCCGGCCGGCGATGGCGGCATTGCTGCCGCTGCCGTCGAGCGTCACCCAGTTGATCGTCGCCGTACCCGTGCTGCCCCGGTTGCGGTCCACCGTGAACACCACGCTGCCGTCGTCCTCTCCCACCTCCGGCGTCTCGGTGAAGATGGAGAACTCACCGGCGCGCTCGGCGGCGGGCTCCTCGATCACGACCAGCGGGCCCAGGCCGGTGAACGCGGCGCGTCCGTCCGGCTCCGGCGTCGCCAGCACCACGCCCAGGGTGCGCGGGAACAGCGGCGTGGCGCGGGCGATGGTCGAGAGCGGCACCTGTTGCGTATCCAGGTCGTTGGCGGCGAACTCGACGGTCGTGGTCAGGTCGCTGAAATCGATGCCCAGGCCGGCGCTGAGGGGGACGGCCAGGAGGACGCCAGACACCGCCTGCGCGTCGAGTCCCGCGCGCGCCACGTCGATGGGTAACTCGCTGCCGGCAGTCACGCGACGCACCGCAAGCCCGGGCAGGGTCAGGTCGGCGTCCGCGGACTCGTCGTCCTCTATCTGCAGGAGCAGCGTGGTTTCCCGGCCCAGCGTGGCGCTGCTCGGATTGGCCAGGGTCAGCGAGGCGTAGCGTGTGCCGTCCACGGTGGTGTTCTGCAGCGCCTCCAGCGGCACCCGCGCGAACAACTCGCCCGCGGGCACCCGGACCACGCCCAGCGGGAGTTCCACCGTGAAATCGGTGCCGAGAGAGGCCGTGCCGCCGAGGCTGACGTTGAGCACGGCAGTAGCGTCATCGCTGGTATCGCCACTGCGCAGGACGGTGATTTCGCCGCTGGCGCCCTCTGCCAGGTCCAGTCGCGGCGCGGCGAACTCCAGCACGCCGGACGCGTAGCCGGGCGGGCCCCATGCGACAGCCATGAGCCACAGCGCGCATACGGCGGCCGGACGGGAGTTGCGGTTCTTGGGCATGTGCGAGAAACCTCGGATGGCGCTCTCTGCGGCCATGATGCGTCCGGCCGCGGCTGACCGCAAATGCCCTCCGCCCGGCGGCCGGCTGCGTGCTAGAGTTGGCGCCGGCCGGGAGTCAACATGGACAGCGATAGCAAATCTGGCATCGGGAGTAACGTCCCGGAAGAAGCGGCACCGGACGCCCCGGAGGGCGCCGGCGGGATGGTCATGGCGTTGCTCGATCGCTCCGTGGCGCGCCTCGAGGATCCGTCCCTGCCGCCGGCCTGGGTGGTGCACGAGGTGCGCAAGGACCTGAAGCGCACACGCGCCATGCTTCGCCTGTGCGGGCAGGAGCTTTCGACGCGTGCGGCGGAGAAACGTTGCGGCGCGGCGGCGCGGGCACTTTCGCACCTGCGCGACGCGGATGCGGCGGAAGAAACCGTGGCCCGATTGCGGCCGCGCGCCGACACGGCTGAGCTGCGCGCCCTGGACGAGCTGAGTGCCTGGGTGGCACGCCAGCGCGAGCCGCGCAATGGCGCGGGCGGCCTGCCGCGTCCCCTGGCGACGCAGGTAGCGGGAGAGCTGCGCGCGGTGCGCACGAGCCTGGACGCCCTGGCGTTCGAACGCATGGACGCCGCCGCACTCGACGCCGGGCTCGCGGCCGCCTGGTCCGATGCCGCGCGTGCGTACCAGCGGGCGGCACACAAGCCGAAGATCGAGCGCTTCCATGATTTCCGCAAGGCGGTCAAGCGCGAGCTCTACCAGCGCGAGCTGTGCGGCCGGCCGCTGCAGCGCATGGAACGCGCCACCCTGAAAAAGCTGGCGGACGTGCTCGGTGAGCTGCAGGACCTGGAGGTGCTGCATTTGACGGTGCGCGCAGCCGGCCGGTGGCGCGGCCCCCTGAAAAAGCTCATCAAGCGCACGGCCCGCGAGCTGAAGGGTCGGGCGCTGCGCCTGGGGAAGGGACGCTACGGGGGGCGGACATCCTGAGTCCCACCTCTTTCGCTGCCTTCCAGGCCAGGCTTGCATGATCCCGCTACGCGACGAAAACCCGGTGCGTATCGTGCCCTTCGTCACCTGGGGCGTGCTGGCCGCCTGCGTGCTTGCGTTCGTGGTGCAGTTTTCCCTCGGGGCGGAAGGGTTCAACCGCATCATTTTCGGGCTCGGCGTGATCCCCGCGGTGCTGTTCGGGCATGCCTACCTGCCGCCCGAGATCGCCCTCGTGCCGCCCGCCGTGACCGTGGTCAGCTCGATGTTCCTGCACGGCGGCTGGATGCACCTCATCGGCAACATGCTCTACCTGTGGATATTCGGCGACAACATCGAGGACCGCATGGGCCACCTGCGCTTCCTCGTCTTCTACCTGGCCTGCGGCGTGGCCGCGGTGTTCGCCCAGGCGGTGCCGGCGCCGCAGAGCGTGGTGCCCATGGTCGGCGCTTCCGGCGCGATTTCCGGCGTGCTGGGCGCCTACCTGCTGCTGTTTCCGCGCGCCCGGGTACTGGTGCTGGTGCCGCTGGGTTTCGTGCTGCAGGTAATCAGGCTGCCGGCGGTCTGGGTGCTGGGGTTATGGTTCCTGGTGCAGCTGCTGTCCTCGCTGATGGCGCCCGAGGGTGAAGGCGGGGTGGCTTTTCGTGCCCACCTCGGCGGATTCGTCGCCGGGCTCCTGCTGGCGCCGGTGTTCCTGCTCGGCAGGGCGCGATGAGCCAGGGCGGGGCGCATACGCTGTTGCGACAGGGGCCCGCCGAATGGGGCCTGCTGTTCGGCCTGGTCGCCTTGTGGGGCAGTTCCTTCATGCTGGTGCGCGTCTCCCTCGACGCGTTCACGCCGGTCGCGGTGACGGCCGGCCGGCTGCTCATCGGCGCCGGCGTCTTGCTGCTGGTGTTGCTGGCGACGCGCCGGCGTGTGCCCCGGGATGCGCGTAGCTGGGTGTTCTTCAGCATGATGGCGGTGATCGGCAATGCGCTGCCGTTCTTCCTCATCGCCTGGGGGCAAGCCAGGATCCCTTCGGGGCTGACGGGGATTCTGATGGCGGTGATGCCGCTGGTGGTGCTGGTGCTGGCGCATTTCTTCGTCGCCGGAGAACGCCTGAACGCCAAGCGGCTGGCGGGTTTCATGCTGGGCTTCGTCGGCGTGGTGGTGCTCACGGGTCCGGAGGCCGTGGCGGCTCTCATCGGCCAGGACGCGTCGCTGGCGAGCCAGCTGGCGGTGCTCGGTGCCGCGGTGTGTTACGGCGTCGCGGCCATCGTGGCGCGACGGGGGCCGGCGCTGAACCCGGTGGTGACCGGGGCCGCCGTGCTGTCGATCGCGGGCGTCCTGGTGGGCCTGGGCCTGGTTGCCGGCATCGCGGGCCAGGGTGCCGGCGGCGCCGTGCATGCGCCCGTCGGCATGGCGCCGGGCCTGGCGCTCGCGGCGCTGGGCGCACTCTCGACCGGCCTGGCCACCGTGGTTTACTTCAGCCTCGTGGCGCGTGCCGGCCCGACCTTCCTGTCGCTGATCAATTACCTCATCCCGGTGTGGGCCGTGGTCCTCGGGGCACTGGTGCTGCACGAGAGGTTGCCGCCGCGGGCGTTTGCCGCGCTCGGCCTGATTCTTGCCGGCGTGGTGGTGGCCCGCTGGCGGGCGCGGCGCCCCGGAGGCCTCGCATGAGGGTGGTGGTGGTCGGCGGCGGCTACGCGGGACTGGCGTGCCTGGCGCGGCTGGCGCGCGTGCTGCCGGATGCCGAGCGACACCTGGTCGATCCGGGACGCTGGCATCTGCGCCGCACCCTCTTGCACGAGACCCTGCGCAAGCCGCTGTACGAGCTGCGGGCAAGCTTCGGCCCGATCGCGCGCACCTGGGATTTCCAGCATCACGTGGCCAGGGTCGACTGGTCGCCTGAGCGCCTGGCGCGCTGGTCACGCGAGGGGCGCCTGCCGCTCGGCGGCCGCGAACTGGCATTCGACGCGCTGGTGCTGGCCACCGGCCTGCCGGGCCTGCGCGGCCGCGCCTCGCGCAGCAAGAATCCGCCCGTGCCGCTGGAAAGCCTCGCCACGGGCGACGGCGTGAATGCTTTCAAGCGCCTGGCCGCGGCCGAGGACACGGCCTGGGTGGTCGGCGCCGGCGCCAGCGGGCTGCAATGCCTGTTCGAGCTGGCGGCCGCGCGTCCGGAGGGCGCGCCACTGGGACTCATCGAGGCTTCGGGCACGATCCTGCCGAATGAGCCGCGCCGCCTGCGCCGCATCGTGCACAAGCGCCTGGAAGCGCTCGGGGTGGAGGTGCTGATGAACACGCGCTTCGAGGGCGCCGGGCGCGGGCGGGTGCAAGTCAGCGGCCCGGACGGCGAGGACGCGCTGCCTGCCGGTGGCGTGCTGTTGTGCACCGGGCCCACGGCGCAGCCGCTGCAAGCGGATGCCTCGGGGCGCGTGCTGTCCCGCGGGCGGCCGCTGCCGCGCATCTACGCCGCGGGCGACTGCGCGCGCTGGCGTGATGTCCCGTTCGATGCCGCCACTGCGCAGACGGCGGTGCGCAAGGGCCGCCATGTTGCGGAGACGATCGCCCGCCTGGCCGAGGACCGGGATCCCGAGGCGTGGGACGACAGGCAGCTAGGCTACATTCTCAGTCTCGGGCCGAGCGACGCCGTCGGCTGGGTGCTCGCCCGCGCCGCACTGTTGCGGGGATTGCCGGCGGTGGCCGCGCGCGAAGCGATCGAGGCGCGCTGGGACCTGCTGCTCGCCGGCGT
>CAYPTW010000142.1:0-5195 GCA_964413755.1 uncultured Thioalkalivibrio sp.
CAGGCGCTGGAGATCACCGACATGCTGGTGCGCTCGGGCGCGGTGGACGTGATCGTGGTCGACTCGGTGGCGGCGCTGACGCCGAAGGCCGAGATCGAGGGCGAGATGGGCGACTCCCACGTGGGCCTGCAGGCGCGGCTCATGTCGCAGGCGCTGCGCAAGCTCACCGGCACCATCAAGCGCACCAACGCCATGGTGATCTTCATCAACCAGATCCGCATGAAGATCGGCGTGATGTTCGGCAGCCCGGAGACCACCACCGGCGGCAACGCGCTGAAGTTCTATTCCTCGGTGCGGCTCGACATCCGCCGCATCGGCGCGCTGAAGAAGGGCGACGAGGTGATCGGCAACCAGACGCGTGTGAAGGTGGTGAAGAACAAGGTGGCGCCGCCGTTCCGCCAGGCGGAGTTCGAGATCCTCTACGGCACGGGCATCAGTCGCGAGGGCGAGATCATCGACCTCGGCGTGGCGCACAACATCGTCGAGAAGGCCGGCTCCTGGTACAGCTACAACGGCGACCGGATCGGGCAGGGCAAGGACAACGTGCGCCAGTTCCTGGTCGACAACCCGGAGATCGCGGCCGACATCGAGCGGCAGCTGCGCGACATCCTGCTGCCGAAGAAGGCGGGCGCCGCGCAGGAGGCCGATGCGGAAGAAACCGCGGGCTGAAGACCCGCTCGGCCTCTTCGACGAGGACGACACCGGGGAGGAAGCCGAGGCCACGAATGCAGACTGGACGGCCGCCACCGTCGAGGTGGCGGCGGTTCGGCTGCTGGCGCGGCGCGAGCACAGCCGCAAGGAGCTGGCGCGCAAGCTGCTGGCGCGCGGCATGCCGGCGGAGCTGGTGGACGAGGTGCTGCAGAGCCTGCAGGCACGCCGCCTGCAGTCGGACGAGCGTTACGCCGAATCCCTGCTGAACAGTCGTATCGCGCGCGGGCAGGGCCCGGTGCGCATCCGCCGTGATCTGTCGCAGCAGGGTATTCCGGACGAGGACATCGATACCGCGCTGGAGGCCGCCGGCGTGGACTGGTATGCGCTGGCGCGCGAGACCCGCGTACGGCGCTTTGGCGAGCAGGCGCCCGCCGAGTGGAAGGAGCGCGCCCGCCAGGCGCGCTTCCTCGAGTACCGGGGCTTCACCGGCGACCAGATTCGCGAGGCGCTGGGCGACTGACCGGCTGCCGGACTCGCTCCGGCCCACTTGGCCCCAGCCCTGCTGTGACGCACAATGGCCCGCTAACCTTTGACCCTGCCGCCGCACTGGCGGCCCGAAAGCCATGAAAAGTGCCGAAATTCGCCAGAGTTTCCTCGATTTCTTCGCCCAGCGCGGCCACGAGGTCGTGCCGTCGAGCCCGCTCGTGCCCGGCAACGACCCGACCCTGCTGTTCACCAATGCCGGCATGGTGCAGTTCAAGGACGTGTTCCTGGGCCACGACAAGCGCGCCTACAAGCGCGCCTGCTCCTCGCAGCGCTGCGTGCGGGCCGGCGGCAAGCACAACGACCTGGAAAACGTGGGTTACACGGCGCGCCACCACACCTTCTTCGAGATGCTGGGCAACTTCAGCTTCGGCGACTACTTCAAGGAAGACGCGATCCGCTACGCCTGGGACTACGTCACCGGCGTGCTCGGCATCCCCGCGGAGAAGCTCTGGATCACGGTGTTCGAGGACGACGACGAGGCGGCGGACATCTGGCTGAAGACCATCGGCGTCAGCCCGGAGCGCTTCAGCCGCCTGGGCGCCGACTCGAACTTCTGGGCCATGGGCGATACCGGCCCCTGCGGCCCCTGCTCGGAGATTTTCTACGACCACGGTCCCGAGGTGTCCGGCGGCCCGCCCGGCTCACCGGACGAAGACGGCGACCGTTACGTCGAGATCTGGAACCTGGTGTTCATGCAGTTCAACCGCTCCGCGGATGGCGAGATGGCGCCACTGCCGCGGCCCTCGGTAGACACCGGCATGGGGCTGGAGCGCCTCGCCGCCGTGCTGCAGGGCGTGCACTCGAACTACGACATCGACCTGTTCCAGGCCTTGCTGAAGCGTGCCGCCGAACTGGCGGGGGTAGAAGACACCGACAACGCCTCGCTGCGCGTCATCGCCGATCACATCCGCGCCTGCGCCTTTCTCATCGTCGACGGCGTGCTGCCGTCCAATGAAGGGCGGGGCTACGTGCTTCGGCGCATCATCCGTCGCGCCATCCGTCACGGCTACAAGCTGGGCATCGAGGAGCCGTTCTTCTGGCGCCTGGTGGAAACGCTCGAAGAGCAGATGGGCGAGGCTTATCCGGAGCTGGTGAAATCCCGCAAGCACGTGGAGAAGGTGCTGCACCAGGAAGAGGAGCGCTTCGCCGAGACCCTCGACCAGGGCATGCGCCTGCTGGACTCCGCCATCGCCGGGCTCGACGGCAAGGTCATCCCGGGCGAGACCGCGTTCCGCCTGTACGACACTTTCGGCTTCCCGGTCGACCTGACTGCGGACATCGCGCGCGAGCGCGGCTTGAGCGTCGACCAGGCCGGCTTCGAGAAGGCCATGGACGCGCAGCGCGAGCGTGCCCGCGCCTCGAGCCGTTTCGATGCCGACTACGGGCCGAAGACCGACACCGGGCTGGAATCGACGTTCGTCGGCTACGACACGCTGGGCGCCTCGGGCGTCGTGCTCGGGCTGTTCAAGGAAGGCGTGGGCCAGGTGGACGCGCTGGGCGAGGGCGACCAGGGCGTGATCGTGATGGACGAGACGCCGTTCTATGCCGAGTCCGGTGGCCAGGTGGGCGATGTCGGCATGATCCGCGCGGCCGCCGGCGAGTTCGAGGTCACGGACACGCGCAAGTGGGGCAAGGCCCACGCGCATCACGGCGTGATGCGTCGCGGCCGCGTCGAGGGCGGTGAATCGGTGCGCGCCGAGGTCGATCGCGCCACGCGCCAGGCCACCGTGTTGAACCATTCCGCCACGCACCTGCTGCACGCCGCGCTGCGCAAGGTGCTCGGGGAGCACGTGCAGCAGAAGGGCTCGCTGGTGGCGCCCGACCGGCTGCGCTTCGATTTCTCCCACTACGAGCCGGTGACGCGCGAGCAGCTGGCGCAGATCGAGGCGCTGGTGAACGCGGAGATTCGCGCCAACGCCAAGGCCGAGATCCAGGTCCTGCCTTACGAGGAGGCGGTGGCGGGCGGCGCCCTGGCGCTGTTCGGCGAAAAGTACGACGACCGCGTACGCGTGCTGCGCCTCGGTGATTTCTCCATGGAACTGTGCGGCGGCACGCATGTGCGGCGCGCCGGTGACATCGGCCTGTTCAAGATCGTGGCAGAGAGCGGCATCGCCTCGGGCGTGCGGCGCATCGAGGCCGTCACGGGACGCGGTGCGCTGGACTGGATCGGCCGCCACGAGGAGACGTTGCAGCAGGTCGCGAACCTGCTCAAGGGCGGCTGGGACGAAGCGGGCGAGAAGGTGCGCCACCTGCTCGAGCGCTCGCGCCAGTTGGAAAAAGAGCTCAAGCAGCTGCAGACCAAGCTCGCCACCGGCGGCGGCGGGGAAGACCCGCTGGCGCAGGCCGAGACCGTGGGCAAGGCGCGGATCTACATTGCGCGCCTCGACGGCAGCGATCCCAAGGTGCTGCGCGACGCCGTGGACCGCTTCAAGCAGAAGCTCGGCACGGGCGTGGTGCTGCTGGGCGCCGCGGACGGCGGCAAGGTGCGCCTGGTGGCCGGCGTGACCAAGGACCTGGCGGAGCGCATCAGCGCCGTGGACCTGGTGAATGCCGCCGCGGAACTGGTCGGCGGCAAGGGTGGTGGACGGCCCGACCTGGCGCAGGCCGGCGGCGCCGAGGCGGCGCGACTCGACGAGGCGCTGGCGCAGGCCCGCAGCTTCGCCCGCGAGCGCCTGCAGTAACGGTCCGGGATCCGGACGGGAGCAGCATCGTCGTGGCCCGCTACATCATGAAGTTCGGCGGCAGCTCGGTCGCCACCGTGGACCACATCCGCGCTGCGGCCGGCGTCATCGCGCGCAAGCGCCGCGAGGGCCACGAGGTGGCGGTGGTGCTGTCGGCGATGGGCGACACCACGGACGAACTGCTGGCCAGGGCGATGGCGATCTCGGGCCGCCCCAACCCGCGCGAACTGGACATGCTGCTGTCCTCCGGCGAGCAGGTGTCGGTGGCCCTGATGGCCATGGCGCTGCGGGAACTCGGTTTCCCGGCTCGTTCATGGCTCGGCCACCAGGTGCGCATCCTCACCGACTCCGTGCATGCCAAGGCGCGCATCGAGAAGGTCGAGACCGAGCGGCTCGAGGCCGAGCTGAAGGCCGGCATCATCCCCGTGGTGGCCGGCTTCCAGGGCATCGACAGCCTCGGCGAGGTCACCACCCTGGGTCGTGGCGGCTCCGACACCACCGGCGTGGCGCTCGCCGCGGCGCTCAACGCCGACGAGTGCCTGATCCTCACCGACGTCGACGGCGTCTACACCACCGACCCGCGCATGGTGCCGCAGGCGCGCCGCCTGTCGCGCGTCACTTTCGAGGAAATGCTCGAGCTGGCCAGCCTCGGATCGCGCGTGCTGCAGATCCGCTCGGTCCAGTTCGCCGGCAAGTACAACGTGCCCGTGCGCGTGCTGCACAACAGCGGCGAGGGCGAAGGCACACTGATCAGTTACGAGGAGCCAGACGTGGAAGCACCCGTCGTATCCGGTATCGCGTTCTCGCGCAACGAGGCCCAGGTCACCATCACCGGCGTGCCCGATCGGCCCGGCAACGGCTACGCGGTGCTGAAGAACGTGTCCGAGTCACACATCGTCGTGGACATGATCGTCATGAACGCGCCGCGTGCCGGGATCGTCGACTTCAGCTTCAGCGTGCCGCGCGAGGAGTACGAGCAGGCCATGGAGCTCGCCCGTGCGGCGGCGGTCGAGATCGGTGCCGGGGACGTGCTGGGCAGCGCTAGCGTGGCCAAGATCTCCGTCGTGGGCGTCGGCATGCGCAGCCATGCCGGCGTCGCCACCACCATGTTCGAAGTGCTGGCGCGCGAGGGCGTGAACGTGCGCATGGTCTCGACGTCAGAGATCAAGATCTCGGTGCTCATCGAGGAGAAATACCTCGAACTGGCCGTGCGCAGTTTGCACGAGGCCTTCGGGCTGGACCAGGAACCGTCAGCCACGGATACGGTCAAATAAGGGCACAATTCCTGCCACGCGTGCTTTATGTGGGAAAAAGTGC
>CAYPTW010000143.1:0-4996 GCA_964413755.1 uncultured Thioalkalivibrio sp.
CGCTGTAACTGGTGCCCGAGTTAAGGAAATTGCCCTCGAGGTTGGCGCCGCGGATTGTCATGTCCACAAGAACGACGCGTGACTTGCCCGGGGGCAGCACCACCCAGCGCGGCCACACGCGGATGTCCACCGCGCCCGAGGCCTCCGCCTCGGCCGAGTTGAACGCAGCCTCGACCTTGTAGAACACCGGCTTCCTGCTGTAGTTCTTGACGCGCACTAAACGCTTGAGGCGGACCTGGTCATCGGCCACGTCGACAGCACCAAAACCCAGGCCGCCACTCTGCGACTTGAGGTCCCAGGCAGCAATCGTCGAGGCCAGGGCCGCATCGACGCGCACCTCGCCGGCGCCGACACGACTCACCGGCGCAGGCGTCCCGGCCAGGTCGCCCACCACGCTCGTGTTGGCGGTATTCATCAGCACGGCCTTGATTTCAGCGATGCTGCGCTTCGGGAATGCTTCCAGCAGGATCGCAGCTGCACCGGCCACCATCGGGGCGGCGCCCGAGGTGCCACCAAAGGTCCGCGTGCCGTCTCCCGTGCCGGCATTGGCCGACACGGATGCGCCGGGCGCGCCGATCTCGGGCTTCAGGCCGCTGTCGCGGAAGCGCGGCCCACGCGAGGAACTGTCGACGATCCGCGCCGCATAGGTGGTCACGTTGGCGGGATCGAAGCGCACGACGCCGTCCGCGCGAATGGCGTCGGCGGCGGCCTGGCTGATCATGAAGCCCGGAATTGAAGGGTCCCCTTCGCCGAAGGCGCTGTTGAAGGGCTCGCCGGGCGCGACCAGGCCGATGATGCCCAGCGTGCCGCCCGCCGCGGCGATGTTTGAGATCTTCAAGCTGAATGAACATTCGCCGCGATCGACGAGGACGATCTGGCCGTTCAACGAACCCGAGTCGAACGCTTCACAACCGAGACCCGCAAAGGTCACCGGGCCTTGGATCACCCCGGTCAGCGGTGCGGACCAGGACTGGAAGACCGCTACGTAGTCGCCAGACGCCACCGCCGGCTCGATGACGGTCATCTGGTTGGCGCCAACCTGGGAGGCGACCTGGGTCTGGGCCACGGAAATGGCCGTGCTGGCGGCCGCAGGCGTGCCCGTGATGAAGGGGTTGTCCCCGCCGTTGCCCGCTGATGCGACGGTCAGCACGCCGATGGCGCTGAGATTCTCGACCGCCTGCGCCAGCGCATTGTCGAAGTCCTGGCCGAAATCGGCGCCGAGCGACATGTTGACGATATCGACGCGATCGGAAATATCACCGTCGCCGTTCGGGTCGGCCGCGAACTCCATGCCGAGCAGCAGGGCCACGCCGTTACAAGCGGGATCATAGGCGGCGCAAGTCTTGACCGCGTAAAGGTCGGCGCCGGGAGCCACGCCGTTGGCGCCGGCAATGATGTCGGCGACGTTGGTACCGTGGCCGCCCACGCCTGGCGCCCCGATGGGATCGGGATCTTCAGTACGCGGACCGAACGGCCAGAACTCGCCGACGAAATCGAAGCCACCGACCACCTTGGCCGTCGGAAAAAACTCCCCGGGGATGGTGTTGGCGGGATCTTCCGGACCGGAACCATAAGCCTCAGCATAGGCTTCGAGCGTTCCCGGGCCACCGAAGGCGGCGTGCATATAGTCGATCCCGCTGTCGAGCACCGCGACCTTGACACCCTTGCCGTCGAAACCACGCGCCTGCGCCGCCGCAGCACCGATCTGCGGCACAGTCTCCGAAAGGTGGCGCTCGTAATGCTTCACCCGGGTGATTTGCTCCACTTCCGGATCCTGCGCCAGCGCAATGAGGTCCGCGGTGCTAACCCGGGCGACGACTCCGTTGAGTACCACCTGGGTCTGGGCGGAGACGTCGAATTGCCGTGCATGACGCTTACTGCGCGCGATGAAGCCGGTCTGCTCGGCGCGTAGGTACTGCTTGCGCGCGTGGCCCTGGCCGCGGCGCACCTCCGGCGACGGCTCGTTCGCGACGTACTGCGTCACCGGCTGTTCACGCAGGCGAATAAGAACTTCTTCCGTATCCGAGGTGCTGCTCAGCAGCGCCGGGTCGATGCGCTGCAAGGCCCGGTAGTCGAAGTCCGAACTGATGGGCTCCGCCAGCCTGAGCTGCTGGATGGCGGCGGGGGCCTGGCGGGCGCCGAGGTCGGCCCGCAGCGTGGGCGAAGCATGGGCCGACGTAACAAACGCCGCGGCAGTCGTAACAGCAAGCGCAATCCTGCGCAGCAGGTGCGCCCCTGGTAACTCGAGCATCGTGTCTCTCCCCTCGGATCAGTCGAACATCACGCGCCAGGCCCGCTGCGCGAAGAACTCGCGATTACGAAACCGTGACGCGTTCGGTGGTTTTTTTGTTAGCCGACTCGAGGCGGGACATTAGCGTGGGATTCGCACCCGTGCAAGCCGCTGGAGTTCGAGGTGATCAGCGCGGGCCAGGGATACAGCTTTCTTGTGCAGCAAGCCTGCTGCGTGACTCAGCATGGGGCAGAACGCCCTCGGCTCAGTGGCTCGGGCGGACCAGCACCTCGATCCGGTCGAGCAGGCCGTCGAGCCGGTTCGTCACCTCGTTCTTGTAGATGCCGAGTCGCATCGGGTCGGGCCGGCGCGACAACGCGCTGGTGAAGTGCCGGTCGACATCCTTGAGGATGGCTTCGTTGATGGTGACGTTGTGCCGCTTCAGGATCGGCGCCAGGTGGCGGCGGCGCGCCCACAGATCGCGCCGCGTGGTGCGATAAGCGTGCTGGCAGACCATTTCGCGGTTCGAGTAGCTGAACACGTTGGTGAAGAACATCTTCGAGTCGCCGGTGTCGGGCTCGAACAGCACCACGTCGCGATCCACGTAACTGGTCTCGTACTTGGCCATGCCGACCTTCATGCGCGAATGAATCAGGGCGCGGAAAGTCTGCGACAGAACCACGGTCAGCCCGCCCTCGACGAGGGAGTCATGGCGCTTGTCGTCGCCCGGCGGCGCCGCGCTGGCGTCGTAGGGCACGATCGGGTTGACGCAGAACAGCAGGTCGACACCCTCGTCCAGCGCCGAAGACGCGTGCAGGGTGCGTTTCAGGCCGCCGTCGACGAAGTAGCGGTCGCCGATCTTCACCGGCGGGTAGAGCCCGGGCAGCGCTGTACTCGCCTGCACGGCCTTGGAGATCGGCACGTCTTCATGGCCCGGTGAGCCGAAGCGCACCGCCTCGCCCGTGTCGAGATCCACGCCCACCACCAGCAACTTGTGCGGCAGCTGGCGAAAGTCGTTGGTCATGCCCCGGTTGCTGAACAGGTCGGCGAGGAAGCTCTCGATCGGCTGGTTGTCGAACACCGCCGTGGGGATGGCGCGGGACACGCCGCTGAGCGACTCCAGCAAGCCATTCGTCTGCGGGTCGCGGACAAACTGCCACAGCCCCTCCACCAGCAAGCGCGGAAACTGCGCACCGCGGCGGATGTATTCCTGGAAATTGGGTTGCAGGAAGAGCGCCGGGTCGAAGCGCTGCGGCTTGCCGCGCCGGCTCACCAGGAGCCGTCCCATCTCCTCCACGGAAATGCCGTTGGCCAGGGTGGAAGCGACGAAAGAACCTGCGGAGACGCCCACGTAGACGTCGACGTCAGCGAAATCGAGCCCGTCGATGGCCTCGTTCAGCGCCAGCAGGGCACCGATCTCGTAGATCCCGCCCAGCGGGCCGCCACCGGCCAGCGCGAGCCCGATTTTCGGGCCGCCCTTCTTGTCCGCCAGGTGCGTCCGCTGGGTCTGCAGCATGCGTCAGCTTCCGGCCTTCTTGCGCGGCGCACGCTTGGCCGACGCAGTCTTCTTGCGTGCCGGGCTGCGCCGCCGGGATGTGGCCGCCGCCTGGCGCGGGGCCTTGGCCCCGGCCGCTGCCGCCTCTGCCTCAGCCACTTCGGCCGCACGCCGTTCCAGCGTTACGACGGCTTTTTGCAGCGACTCCACGCGCTGGTTCAGCTCACGCACGTCACGCGCCGTGGGGATCTGCAGCGCGTTCAGGGCCCGTGCCACGCGGTGCACGAAAGCCGTCTCGAGCCGTTCCAGGGCAACCGTAGCGCTGGAGCGGACCTCGAACACCCGGCTCTTGGCCTCGCGGTCCAGGCGCCCGCCCAGGTTCATCAAGCCACCGACCAGGCGGCCGCTGCCGGAACCCGCCCAATTGTAGGCGCCACGGCCCACTTGCCAGACCTGGCTCGCCGAACCGACCACCAGGCGGGTCAGCTGGTTGTCTGCAAGCGCACCGGAACCGTTCTGTTTTGCCATTTGACCGCCTCAAACAATTGTTTGATATCCCGAGCATACCACCGCAGGGAGCCACGTCACAGGCATCCGATAGTCTAGTCCGCCGCGCCACAAAGCGAGCAAAATCACCAGCCTGGCCCTACAATGCCCGTCCATGAGCAGCGCGCAAAAGGACGCCGGCGCTCGGCGGCTGGCCGAGCAACTGGAACGCAGCCGCCTGGCCAGGCTGCGCCAGTACGACGAGCAGGGACTGCGCCCGGAGTGCCGCACGCTCGCGGCCTGGCAGGCTGCGCGTCTGCGCCACACTTACCGCGACCTGCTCGAGACCTCGCGCTACCGCAAGGCGGTCGAGTTCTTCCTCAACGATCTCTACGGTGACAAGGACTTTTCGGCGCGCGACGAGGGCGTCGAGCGCGTCTACCCGATCATGTCCAAGGTCATGCCGGGCGCAGCGCTGATGACCATCAGCATCGGCATCGAGCTGCATGCCATCAGCCAGGAGCTCGACCTCGACATGGTGGCCATGCTGTGGGGCGAAATGGGCTTGCAGGACGGCCTCGACGCGGCCAGCTACGCGGAGGCCTACCGGCGCTGCGGCAACATGGACGCGCGCCGGCGCCAGATCAGCATCGTGCGCGAAGTCGGCCACTCGCTGGACAGCATCGTCTTCAAGCCCTTCATCTACAGTGCCGTCAAGCTGGCGCACGGTCCGGCGCAGATGGCCGGCCTGCTCGACCTGCACATGTTCATCGAGCGCGGCTTCA
>CAYPTW010000144.1:0-4868 GCA_964413755.1 uncultured Thioalkalivibrio sp.
GCCGGATGTCGACGCCGCGCAGGCGCCCGACCACCAGGCTGCCGACGATGGATCCGGCCAGGTAACCGAGGACGAGCTTGCAGGCGAGTTCGAGCATGGCGGCGCGGTGCGGCGAAGAAGGCACCGATTCTAGCCCGGAACAGCCGCACTCGTGCGCGCTCGCCACGCCACAGGAGTGCGTTATGCTGCGCGGCGTCGCCGCGGAGGAACCCCATGCCAGAGGCCGTCGTACTGCTCGCCAACCCCGCTGCCGGCAGCGGACGGGGCGACCGGCTCGGCGCCCGCGCCGCACGGCTGCTGGAGAGCAACGGCATGCGCGTCGAAACCGTGCTCAGCCGCGGCCCCGGCCACCTGGCGGACGCCGCGGCGCAGGAAGCCGGGCGCGGCCGCGCCCGGATCATCGCGCTCGGCGGCGACGGCACGCTGTCCGAGGTGGCGCGCGGCCTGCTGGAGGTGCCGGGCGCAGCCACCACGCTGGGCATCGTGCCGCTCGGCACCGGCAACGATTTCATCAAGTCGGCCGGGCTGCCGCGCGACTGGCGCCGGGCCTGTGCCCTGCTGGCCGGCGGCTGCACACCGCGCCGGGTGGACGCCGGCCGCGTCAACGGGCGCTGGTTCATGAACGCCGTCGGCCTCGGCTTCGACGCGGCGATCGCGCACGCCACGGCCCGCTACAAGTGGCTGCCCGGCGCGCTGGGCTATGCCGCCGGGCTGCTCGACGCCTTGCGCGCCGGCGTCGATGCACCGGTTTGCACCTTGCGCTGGGACGGCGGCGAGGACCGGCGTGCCGTGACCCTCGTGGCCGCCTGCAACGGCCGCCACGCCGGCGGGCTGTTCCACCTCGCGCCGCAGGCCGAGCTGGATGACGGCCGTCTCGACCTGGTGTGGGCCGATGCGCTCGGCCGTTTCCAGGCCATGCGCCACGCGCCGCGCGTCATGCGCGGCACGCACCTGCAGCTGCCCATCGCGCACCACGCCCGGACACAACGGCTGGAAGTGACGAGTGAGCGCCCGCTGCCGGCACAGGCAGACGGCGAGCTGCTGGGCCTGGAGGTGGAGCGGCTGGAAATCGAGGTGGCGGCAGGCGCCATCACCCTCTGGACCTGAGCGGGACGATGCTCAGGCCGGGCGCTTGCCCCCGCGACGCGGCAGCGAGCCGAGACCGATGGCGGCGATGGCCAGCGCCGCGCCGACCATCTCGCGCGCACCGAACTCGCGCGCGAAGATCAGCACGTCCCAGATGAAGGCCAGGGTCGGCTGCAACAGGAGAATCAGCCCCACGCGCGAGGCGGGCACATGCGGCAGGCTGCCGGAGATCAGCAGCCAGCCCACCACCTGCGCCACCAGCGCGTAGGCCGCCAGCATCCACGCCGCGCCCGGGTCGGGCAGCGCGATGCCGGCGCCGCCGACCCCGGAACCGACGTACAGGCAGGCCGCCGAGACCAGCGACACGATCATCAGGTCCGAGGCGATCGATCCCTGCGGGCTGGCCGCCCGCGCGCGTCGCAGGGAGAGGATGTACGCGGAATAGAACAATGCCGTGGACAGGCCGAAGAAGATGCCCAAGCGATAGTCCTCGTCCAGCGAACTCCAGTCGAAACCGACAATGAGGCCGAGGCCGACGAAGGCCATGGGGATGGCGAGCAGCAGCTCCCAGCGCGCTTTCTCGCGGAAGAACACGATGCCCACGAGGGCCAGCACGAATACCTGGAAATTACCCAGCAGCGTCGCCAGCCCGGGGCCCACGTACCAGATGCTCCGGTGCCACACCGCGAGGTCGGCGGCGAACAGCAGCCCGGCCGCCAGCAGCGCGACCAGCGCCAGCCCCGAACGGCGCTCCACGGGCGTGCGTCGCGCCAACACCCAGGCGGCCAGCATCAGGCCGCCGAACAGGGTGCGATAGAAGGCGCTGTCCGTCGGGCTGACCGGGGTAAGGCGCACGAACACCGGGGCGAAACTGATCATGGCCGCTCCGGCCAGCAGCCGCAGCGTCGGGTTGTGCAACAGGTTCACGACGCCTGGTCCGGCCGGTGCGAGAGTAGCGCCGCCGCCGCGCGCAAGGTCTTGCCGGCCTCGGGCAGCCAGCCGGCCAGCAGCGGCCAGGCGTGCCACAAGCCCTGCGCCTCCTCGACCCGCAATGGCACGCCCGCGGCCTGGACCGCTGCGGCGAGCCGCCGGCCGTCGGCGGCCAGCATTTCTTCGCCGTCGTAGGACAGGAACAGGGGCGGGAGCCCGGCCAGCGGCTGGCCGAGCAGGTCCAGCCGCGGATCTGCCAGCGGCATGCCACCCGCGAAAGCGCGGCTGCCTTCCGCCACGAACCCGGGCGGCAGCATCAGGTCGTCATCCTGCGCGGCCGCCGCACGTGCCAGGTCGAGCAGCGGGGAGAACAGCGCCAGGGCCGTCGGGCGCGGCAGGCCCATGGCGGCGGCCTGTTGCACCAGGCGCAGCGCCAGCCAGCCGCCCGCCGAGTCCGCCGCCAGGGCGAGCGCGCGCGTGCCGCCGGCCGTCAGGTCCTCCCAGGCGCGGAGCACCGCGTCGGGCGCCGCCGGGAAGCGGTGTTCCGGCGCCAGCGGGTAATCGAGCAGCAGCACCGGCAGGTCGCAGGCGGCCGCCAGGTGCGCCGCCACGGGACGATGGCTGCGCGGAGAGCCGAGCACGAAGCCGCCGCCGTGCAGGTAAAGCACCGCGGGGCCGTTATCGGGCGCTGCGGCGCCGGCCGGCAACAGCCACTCGCTGCCGGCGAAGGCGGGCGCGGCAGGGACACAACGGATCCCGCGCGGCAGGCGCAGCAAGCGCGCGGCCCGGTCCACGGCGCGACGGCGCGTCGCCAGGGGGCGGGACGGCCGCAGGTCGCGCCGCACCAGGGTACGCACGAGGCAGCGCGCGGTGAGCCGGCGCAGCGCCACCGGGTTCTAGGCCGCGTCCGCGGCGAGGCGTCGCCCGCGGCGCGCGTGCTTGCGCAGTCGATGCAGGTAGGCCTCGAAGTCGACCTGCATGGTGTGACGCGGCGCATGGTCCTTGTAGCGCCGGAACATCGCTGCGCGTTCCTTCGCCATGGCGCGTTCCATCTCCGCCTCGTCGGGCAAAGCGATGCGTCCCAGCAGGTGGTCGCCGATGAAATGTCCCTGTGCTTCGGCGATCGGCATGATGGCGCCGAGCGGCTGCAGCAGGCCGACGAAGTAGAGGTTGTCGATGCCCGGCTTGATCATGCGTTCCCACAGCGGCAGGTCGTTGCCCGGCGCGGAGATGAAGCCCGGGTCGAAGAACGGCAGGCTGAGCTTGTAGCCGGTGCACCACACGATGACGTCGACCCGCTCCTCGCGGCCGTCGGTGAACTCGACCCGGTCGCCCTTCAGCATGCGAATGCCGGGACGCGGCAACACGTCACCACTGCCGAGACGCATGTAGATTTCCTGGCTGATGGTGGGGTGAGCCTGGAGCATGCGGTGCTGCGGGCGCGGCAGGCCGAAGCGCCACGGCGAGCCGGCATTCAGCGTCACCGCGAGGCGGGTGAGAAAGCCGCCGAGCTGCCACGGCAGCCAGTGCGGCAGCATGCCGAGGCGGGACATGGGGATGCCGAACAGGTACTTGGGCAGGATCCACACGCCGTTGCGGGCGGAGAGGAACAGCTTCTCCGCGATGCCGGGGCGCGACAGCTCGCAGGCAATATCCATCGCGCTGTTGCCCATGCCGACGACCAGCACGCGCTTGCCGTGGAAGTCCAGCGGCTCGTGGGGATTGAGGTACTGGTGCGAATGGATCTGCGGGCCGTCGAACTCGCCGGGATAGGGCGGGTCCGGCCAGCGCGGATCCCAGTGATGGCCGTTGGCCACCACCAGGGCGTCGAAACGCTCGGTCTCGCCACTGTCCAGCGTCACCGTCCACGAACCGTCGCTGGCGCGCTCGGCGCGCGTCACCTCGGTGTTGAAGCGGATGTGCTCGCGCAGGCCGAAATGTGCCGCGTAATCGTCGAAATACGCCTTGATGACGTGGTGGCTGGGGTAGTCGGGCGTGTCCGGCGGCATCGGGTAGTCGCGGTACTCCATCAGCTTCGAGTCGGTGTTGATGTGCAGCGACTCGTAAGCTGCCGACATGCCGTTGCTATTGCGGAAGTACCAGTTGCCGCCGATGTCGTCGCCCTTCTCGAAACAGGCGTGGGGGATGCCGCGGTCCTTCAGCGCCTTCACCACGGCGATGCCGCTGGAACCGGCGCCGATGACGCAGACACGGGGACGATCGGACATCTGGGCTCTCCCTTGGGACGAGCCGTTATTCTAGCCGCGCGCGACCGGCTCCGTGAGTTTCAGTGTCAGGCACTTGGCGGAGCCGCCCGCCTTGAGGAACTCGGACAGCGGCAGCTGCACGACCTCGAAGCCGCACGCCTCTAGCTCCGCCGCCAGTCCCGCGCGCGCGCGGTTCATGAAGACCTTGCGGCCGATGTTCACCGCATTGCAGGCGAAATGACCGGCATCCTCAACGCTCACCGGGATGCGCCGCGCCGGCGGCACGCGGCGCTCGATCTCGGCCCGCGACACCTCGTCGAAAGCCGGCGGGTGGTACAGGAGATAGCCGCCGTCCAGCGGGCACATGCAGGTGTCGATGTGATAGAAGCGCGGGTCCACGAGCCGGATCGACACGACCTCGAGCGCATCGAACCAGCGACGCAGGTAATCATGCGCCTCGATCTCGGTGCGGAAGCCGTACCCGGCCCACAGCCAGGGCCCGCCACGGTCGATGAGGGCGTCGCCGGCGCCCTCGAAGGCGACATTCTCGGGCAGCACGCGCACGTCGAAGCCGTCGGCCTCGAACCAGGCGCGCAGGTAGGGCTCCTCGGGGCGGCGCTCGTGCGGCATGAAGTGCGACGGCAC
>CAYPTW010000145.1:0-4866 GCA_964413755.1 uncultured Thioalkalivibrio sp.
GAGGGCATCACGGTCAAGATCGAGGAGGCGGTGCAGGACCTCGAGGGCATCAAGACACTGCGCTCCACCGCGGTGGAGAACCTCGGCACCGTGGTGATCGAGGTGGAAAACAGCGCCGATCCGCGCGAGCTGATGAACGACGTCAAGGCGCGCGTGGACGCGATATCGACGTTCCCGGTCGACAGCGAGCGGCCGACCGTCTACATCCCGGAGATCCGCCGTGACGTGATCACCGTGGTGGTTTCGGGCGACCTGCCGGAGTCGGAGCTGCGCCTCGTGGCGGAGCGGGTACGCAACGAACTGGTCGACCTGCCCGAGATCACCCAGGTGGAGCTGGACGGCGTGCGGCCGTACGAGATTTCCATCGAGGTCTCGGAGCAGACATTGCGCGAGTACGGCCTGACGCTGGAGCAGGTGGCCTCAGCAGTGCGCCGTACGTCGCTCGACCTGGCAGCCGGCTCGGTGCGCACTTCGGGCGGCGAGATCCTCATCCGCACCCAGGGACAGGCGCGGGTCGGCACGGAATTCGAGGACATCGTGGTGCGCAGCACCGATGGCGGCGCCAAGCTGACCATTGCCGACATCGGTCGGGTGCGCGACGGCTTCAGCGAAGACCCGCTGGAGTTTCGCTACAACGGCCGCTCCGCAGCCTTCATCGATGTCTACCGGGTCGGCGACCAGAGTGCGCTCGAAGTGGCCGAGGTGGTGCGTGACTACATCGCCGTCACCCCCGCGTGGCTGCCGCCGGGGGTGAAGCTCGACTACTGGCGCGACCAGTCGCGCGTCGTCGAGGCCCGCCTGAATACGCTCATCAACAGCGCGATCCAGGGCGGCATCCTGATCATGGTGCTGTTGACGCTGTTCCTGCGTCCCGCGGTCGCCGCCTGGGTGCTGATCGGGATTCCCGTCGCTTTCATGGGCGGCATCGCCCTGATGCCCCTGTTCGGCGTCACCATCAACCTCATCAGCCTGTTTGCCTTCATCCTGGTGCTGGGCATCGTGGTGGACGACGCCATCGTCACCGGCGAGAACATCTTCTCCAGGCTGCAGAAGGGGGAGGACCCTCTCGAGGCCTCCATTCGCGGCACCCAGGAAATCGCGGTGCCCGTGACTTTCGGCGTGCTGACGACCGTCGTGGCGTTCACGCCGCTGTTGATGATCGAGGGCGTACGGGGCCAGATCTTCGCGCAGATTCCGCTCATCGTGATCCCGGTGCTGCTGTTCTCGCTGGTCGAGTCGAAGCTGATCCTGCCGGCCCACCTCAAGCACGTGCGCATCCGCAACCAGCAGAATGAGCGCGGATTCACCCGGCTGCAGGCGATCGTGCAGCGCGGTCTCGAGCGCAGTACCCGCGCGGCCTATACGCCGGTGCTGAAGTGGTCCCTGCACAACCGTTACCTGGCTGGCGCCCTGTTCACGGCGGTGCTGATCGTTCTTCTCAGCATCGCCATCGGCGGCCACCTGCGTTTCATATTCTTCCCGCGCATCCAGGCGGAGACCGCCTCGGCCACCGTGACCATGCCGCCCGGCACACCCTTCGAGGCGACCCAGGCGGCCATCCGGCGCATCAACGCCGAAGCCGAGGGCCTGAGAGAGCGTTACACCGACCCCGATACCGGCGAGAGCGTGATCAAGGGCATCCTCTCCACGGTCGGCTCTTCCGGCGGCGGCAGTACCCCGCGTACCGACATCGGCCGCGTGGTGTTCGAGATCACACCGCCGGAGGAACGCACCCTCGACGTCACCAGCTCCGACCTGGTACGCGAGTGGCGGCGCGGCATCGGCCAGATCGCAGGCGCCAAGGAGTTGAGCTTCCGCGCCGAGATCGGCATGGGCGGCTCGCCCCTGGACGTGCAGATCACCGGGCCTGATTTTCCTGCTCTGCGCACCCTGTCGAGCCAGGTGCGGGAGCGCCTCGAGACCTACCCCGGGGTCTACGACATCACGGACAGTTTCGAGGACGGCAAGGAAGAGATCCGGCTGCAGATCCGGCCGGAGGCCGAGCTCCTGGGGATCACCCTGGAAGACCTGGCGCGGCAGGTGCGGCACGCCTTTTTCGGCTTCGAGGTCCAGCGCATCCAGCGCGGGCGCGAGGAGGTCCGGGTCTATGTGCGCTACCCGGAGTCCGAGCGCCGCTCGCTCGAGAGCCTGGACTCGATGCGAATCCGTACCCCGGACGGCGCGGAAGTGCCGTTCGCCGATGTCGCCTATGCCGAGTACGGCCGCGGTTTCTCCCAGATCCGTCGCGTGGATCGCAACCGCACCATCAACGTCACGGCGGACGTGAACAAGGAAACCGCGGACGTCGAAGCCATCAAGCGCGACCTGAACGAGTTCCTCTCCACCGAGGTGCGGCGCTACGCGGGCGTCAGCTTCAGCCTGGAAGGCGAGGCGCGCGAGCAGCGCGAGTCCTTCGGCAGCCTCGGCTACGGGCTCATGTTCGTGCTGTTCGCGATCTACTGCCTGCTGGCGATCCCGTTCCGTTCCTACCTGCAGCCGCTCATCGTCATGAGCGTGATTCCCTTCGGCGCCGCCGGCGCCATGCTCGGGCACATGATCATGGGCATGAGCCTGACCATCATGAGCCTGATGGGCATGCTGGCCCTGACCGGCGTGGTGGTGAACGACAGCCTGGTGCTGGTGGACTACATCAACCGCCGTCGCGCCGAGGGCATGGCCCTGATGGAGGCGGTGGCCAGCGCCGGCGTGGCGCGCCTGCGCCCGGTGCTGCTGACCTCGCTCACCACTTTTGCCGGCCTGACGCCGCTGATCTTCGAGAAGTCCACCCAGGCCCAGTTCCTCATCCCCATGGCGGTGTCGCTCGGTTTCGGCATCCTGTTCGCGACCTTCATCACCCTGGTCCTGGTGCCGCTGAACTACCTCGTGCTGGAAGACTTGCGCGGCTTTTTCGCCCGGCTCCTGGGCCGTCAAAGCCGCGCCGCCACTGGGTCTGCTGCGGCGCACACCTAGTGGAAATCGCTTAGTAGCAAACTGACTTGAGTCAAACATGACAGCCTGAGGCAGGCGCACATTTCACCCGTGACTAAATGAGCCTTCTCTAATTGAGAATCGTCTGCATTTAGGGGGACTGCCCCGCGACAACGGGGCCTAACAAGAAATGTGCAAGGGGTTGATCATGAACACTTCCAGGTGCGGACTGCCTGCCCGCTGGACAGGAATATTGCTCGCCGCCGCCATCCTGGCGCTCGGCGGATGTAGCGGTGACGACGGTGACGATGGCGTGGCGGGTCCGCCCGGCGCCGACGGTTCTGACGGCATCAGCTGCTGGGATACCAATCAGAACGGGGTCGCTGATCCCGAGGAAGATACCAACGGTGACGGCACGGTCGACGTGTTCGACTGCCAGACGCCGCCGCCCTCGATCTCCGACCCGGCGACGCTGCATGCGGCGTACTTCGCCGACCGGACCTATGAAGACGGCGCCTGCCTGACCTGCCACGGCAAGATCGGTGACGACATTCTTACTACCGGTCACTGGAAGTGGGAAGGTGTGGCGGCCGGCCTGGAAGGCGTCGAAGCCGAAATCCACGGCAAGAAAGACATCATCAACAACCTCTGCGTCGCCGTGCCGACCAACGAGGGTCGTTGCACCCAGTGCCACATCGGCTACGACTGGAAGGACGACACCTACGACTTCGGCGACGCCAAGCTGATCGACTGCTTCGCCTGCCACGACCAGACCGGCACCTACTCCAAGGCGCCGCCCGCTGCCGGCCGTCCGCCGGCCACGGTGGACCTGCAGGCGGTGGCGCAGAGCGTGGGCGATAACAACGGCGTGCCGACCCGCAAGGCCTGCCTGTTCTGCCATCAGAACGCCGGCGGCGGCGACAACGTCAAGCATGGCGACCTGTCGAGCGACCTGATCGCCACCACGCGCGAATACGACGTCCACATGGGTGTGGACGGCGGCGACCTCAACTGCGTCACCTGCCACGACGTGGAGCGCGACCTCGACGGCAACCTGCTGTCCCACGGGATCGGCGGCATGCCCTACCACTCAGTGGACGAGGGTGTGATGCGCCAGTGCGACGACTGCCACAGCCCGAACGTCCACGTCGGCACGTCGGTGGAGGCAATCTTCAATTCGCATGACCGCCTCGCCTGCCAGGCGTGCCACATCCCGGCGATCGCCCGCAAGCTGCCCACCAAGACCGAGTGGTACTGGGCCGACGCTGGCCAGGACATCGACCCGATCCCAATCGATGCAGACACCGGCAAGGCCGCATACGACAAGATGAAGGGTTCTTTCAATTGGGAGCTGAACGTCCGGCCGACGCTGCGCTTCTACAACGGCAAGTCGATCAAGTCTCTCATCAACGTGAGCGACAACGTGGCCGACCTGCCTTCTGAGGACGGCCGGGTCTACCTGGGCGGTCCGGCGGCGGACTACACTGATCCGGAAGCCAAGATCTATCCCTTCAAGAAGCTGATCGGCAACCAGCCGGCCGATGCGAACAACGGCACCATCCTCGTGCCGCACCTGTTCGGCACGGCGGGCGGCCCGAACCCCTTCTGGGGCGCGTACGACTGGAACCTCGCCCTGCAGGACGGTGCGGATCGCACCGGCCAGACGTACACCGGCGACTTCGAGTTCGTGGACACGGTCAGCTACTGGGCAGTGAACCATGAAGTCGCGCCCGCCGCCGACGCGCTCGGCGAGGGCGGTAACTGCGGCGACTGCCACTTCAACGACCAGATCGACTGGGCCGGCCTCGGCTGGACCGCCGATCCGGTGGAAGGCGGTACCCGCCCGTAACCCTAACTGGAGCTTCCCCTCCATCAAGGCGCCCACACTCCGGTGTGGGCGCCTTTTTCATGGCCGCGTGACGCGGCGCAAGAAATACT
>CAYPTW010000146.1:0-4859 GCA_964413755.1 uncultured Thioalkalivibrio sp.
AAGCTGCACCAGTGCGGCCTGCCGAAGAAGATGGCGCTGGAGCTGTTCAAGCCCTTCATCTTCCACAAGCTGCAGCTGCGCGGCGAGGCCCTGACCATCAAGGCCGCCAAGCGCGCCGTGGAGCGCGAGGGGCCGGAGGTGTGGGACATCCTCGAGGAGGTCATCCGCGAGCACCCGGTGATGCTGAACCGGGCGCCGACGCTGCACCGTCTCGGCATCCAGGCCTTCGAGCCGGTGCTGGTGGAGGGCAAGGCCATCCAGCTGCACCCGCTGGTCTGCACCGCCTTCAACGCCGACTTCGACGGCGACCAGATGGCGGTGCACGTGCCGCTGTCGCTGGAAGCGCAGCTCGAGGCGCGCGCGCTGATGATGTCGTCGAACAACATCCTCTCGCCCGCCAACGGCGAGCCCATCATCGTGCCGTCGCAGGACGTGGTGCTGGGCCTGTACTACCTCACCCGCGAACAGGCGGCGGTGAAGGGCGAGGGCGCCATCTTCACCGACGTGGCCGAGGTGCACCGCGCTTACGAGAACCGTGCCGTGAGCCTGCACGCCTCCGTGCGGGTGCGCATTCGCGAGTGGACCGTGGGCGAGGACGGCGAGAAGACCTCCAGGCTGACGCTGGCCAACACCACCGTGGGCCGCGCCCTGCTGTCCGAGATCCTGCCCGAGGGCCTGCCCTTCGAGCTGATCAACCAGGACATGAACAAGAAGGCGATCTCGCGTGTCATCAACGAGTGCTACCGCCAGCTGGGCCTGAAGGAGACCGTGGTCTTCGCCGACCAGCTGATGTACACCGGCTTCCGTTACGCCACCCGTTCCGGCGTCTCCTTCGGCGCCGACGACATGGTGGTGCCGGCGGAGAAGGACGAGATCCTGGCCGAGGCCGAGGGCGAGGTGAAGAACTTCCAGGAGCAGTACGCTTCCGGTCTCATCACCAACGGCGAGCGCTACAACAAGGTGGTGGACATCTGGTCGCACACCAACGACCGCATCGCCAAGGCCATGATGGACAAGATTTCCGTGCAGGAGGTCACCAACGCCAAGGGCGAGACCGTGCGCGAGAAGTCCTTCAACTCGGTGTTCATGATGGCCGACTCCGGCGCGCGTGGCTCCGCCGCGCAGATCCGGCAGCTGGCCGGCATGCGCGGCCTGATGGCCAAGCCGGACGGCTCCATCATCGAGACGCCCATCACGGCGAACTTCCGTGAAGGCCTCGACGTGCTGCAGTACTTCATCTCCACGCACGGCGCGCGCAAGGGCCTCGCCGACACGGCGCTGAAGACCGCCAACTCGGGTTACCTGACCCGTCGCCTGGTGGACGTGGCGCAGGACCTGGTGGTCACCGAGATCGATTGCGGCACCACCGACGGCCTGCTCATGACCCCGCTGGTCGAGGGCGGCGACGTGGTGGAGCCGCTGCGCGAGCGCGTGCTGGGCCGCGTGGTGGCCGAGGACGTGCTGGTGCCGGGCAAGGACGAGGTGGCGGTGGCAGCCGGTACGCTGCTGGACGAGCACGAAGTCCGCAAGCTGGAAGAGCTGTCCGTGGACCAGGTCTGGGTCCGCTCCCCGATCACCTGCGAGACGCGCTACGGCGTGTGCAAGCAGTGCTACGGGCGTGACCTGGCGCGTGGTCACCAGGTGAACATCGGCGAGGCCGTGGGCGTCATTGCGGCGCAGTCCATCGGCGAGCCGGGCACCCAGCTGACCATGCGCACCTTCCACATCGGCGGTGCAGCCTCCCGGGCCGCGGCGCGCAACAACGTCACCGTGAAGAACGGCGGCACCGTGCGCCTGCACAACATCAAGACGGTGCGGCACGAGAAGGGCCACCTGGTGGCGGTGTCGCGTTCGGGCGAGCTCGGCATCATCGACGACTACGGCCGCGAGCGCGAGCGCTACAAGATCCCCTACGGCGCGGTCATCATGGTGGACGACGGCGACAAGGTGGACGGCGGGCGCATCATCGCGACCTGGGATCCGCACACCCACCCCGTGGTCTCCGAGGCCGCCGGCATCATGAAGTTCCAGGACTTCATCGACGGCGTCACCGTGGAAGCCCGCGTGGACGAGCACACCGGCCTGTCCAGCATCGTCGCCATCGACCCGAAGCAGCGCGGCGCGGCCGGCAAGGACGTGCGTCCGGTGGCCAAGCTGGTGGATGCCAAGGGCAAGGACCTGCATTTCCCCGACTCCAAGGAACCGATCGCCTATCCGCTCTCGGTGGGCGCCATCGTGGTCATGGAAGACGGCCAGAAGGTGGGCGTGGGCGACATCATCGCCCGCATCCCGCAGGAGTCCTCCAAGACCCGCGACATCACGGGCGGCCTGCCGCGCGTCGCCGACATGTTCGAGGCGCGCAAGCCGAAGGAGCCGGCGATCCTGGCCGAGCAGAGCGGCAAGGTGAAGTTCGGCAAGGAAACCAAGGGCAAGCGCCGCCTCATCATCGAGAACGAGGATGGCGAGCACGAGTTGCTGATCCCGAAGTGGCGCAACCTGTCGGTGTTCGAGGGCGAGGTGGTGCAGCGCGGTGAAGTCATCTCCGACGGCGAGATGAACCCGCACGACATCCTGCGCCTGCAGGACGTCAAGCACCTGGCCGACTACCTGGTGCGCGAGATCCAGGACGTCTACCGGCTGCAGGGCGTGAAGATCAACGACAAGCACATCGAGGTGATCATTCGCCAGATGCTGCGCAAGATCGAGATCAGTGACCCGGGCGACACCAAGTTCCTCAAGGGCGAGCAGCTCGACAAGGCCCGCCTGCTGGAGGAGAACGAGCGCGTCACCGCACAGGACGGCCAGCTGGCGCAGTTCGAGCCGGTGCTGCTGGGCATCACCAAGGCCTCCCTGGCGACGGAGTCCTTCATTTCCGCGGCCTCCTTCCAGGAGACCACCCGGGTGCTGACCGAGGCCGCCGTGCGCGGCCTGAAGGACGACCTGCGCGGACTGAAGGAGAACGTCATCGTGGGTCGCCTGATCCCGGCCGGCACGGGCTTCGCCTTCCACATGGCGCGGCGCCGCAAGGTCGAGATCAGCCCGGCCGAGATGACCATGGCCGAGGCCATGGACGCGGCCGGCGTCAACCCGGACGAAGTCGAGGTGCCGGAGCCGACCGACAGCGACTGAGTCGACACGGGTTTTTTGACTCTACCCGGCCCCCGTGCTTGACAGTACGGGGGCCGGTTCCTACAATCCTCGGGCTCAGCGCAGGCCAATTGAAACCGGGCCTGCAAAAGTTTCCACCGGGGAAGCGGGCCGCCAATGGGCGGCTCGGTTTTTCTGCGTCAGGCGAAACCGGGAAATTACAATTTATGGCAACGATCAACCAGCTCGTCCGCAAGCCGCGTCGGACCAAGAAGGAAAAGACGACGGTGCCCGCCCTGCAGGCCAGCCCGCAGCGTCGCGGCGTGTGCACGCGTGTCTACACCACGACCCCGAAGAAGCCGAACTCGGCCCTGCGCAAGGTCGCCCGCGTGCGCCTCACCAACGGCTTCGAGGTGACCAGCTACATCGGCGGCGAAGGCCACAACCTGCAGGAGCACTCGGTGGTGCTGATCCGCGGCGGCCGCGTCAAGGACCTGCCCGGCGTGCGCTACCACACCGTGCGCGGCACCCTCGACTGTGCCGGTGTCGGCGATCGCCGCCAGGGCCGCTCCAAGTACGGCGCCAAGCGTCCGAAGTCCTGATGCTCTCCTCACTGAATACGACGGCCAGGTAGACACATGTCCAGACGAGCCCAAGCGCCCAAGCGCATCATTCTTCCCGACCCGGTCTACGGCAGCGAGACCCTGTCGAAATTCATGAACATGATCATGGAGAGCGGCAAGAAGTCCGTCGCCGAGCGCATCGTGTACGGCGCCATCGAGCAGATCTCCGAGCGTCGCAAGATGCCGGCCGACAAGGCGGTGGAGGTGCTCGAGGAAGCCCTCGAGAACGTCAAGCCGATGGTCGAGGTGAAGTCCCGCCGGGTCGGCGGCGCCACCTACCAGGTGCCGGTCGAAGTGCGCGCGGTGCGTCGCCAGACGCTGGCCATGCGCTGGGTCATCGACGCCGCCCGCGCGCGCGGCGAGAAGTCCATGGCGCAGCGCCTCGCCAACGAGCTGATGGACGCTGCCGAGAGCCGCGGCTCCGCCGTGAAGAAGCGTGAGGACACGCACCGGATGGCCGAGGCCAACAAGGCCTTCTCGCATTACCGCTGGTAAGCGGCCGCCCGCCCAAAGGAATTCCGAGGTAACTACCGTGGCCCGCACGACACCTATCGAGCGCTACCGCAATATCGGCATCATGGCCCACATTGATGCCGGCAAGACCACGACGACGGAGCGCGTCCTGTTTTACACCGGCGTCTCGCACAAGATCGGCGAGGTGCATGACGGTGCGGCCGTCATGGACTGGATGGAGCAGGAGCAGGAGCGCGGTATCACCATTACCTCCGCGGCGACCACCTGCTTCTGGAAGGGGATGGACCAGAGCTTCCCCGAGCATCGCATCAACATCATCGACACGCCCGGCCACGTCGACTTCACCATCGAGGTGGAGCGTTCGCTGCGCGTGCTCGACGGCGCGGTGGCGGTATTCTGCTCGGTGGGCGGCGTGGAGCCCCAGTCGGAGACGGTGTGGCGCCAGGCGGACAAGTACCGCGTGCCGCGCATGGCCTTCGTCAACAAGATGGACCGTCCGGGCGCCAATTTCCTGCGCGTGGTCAAGCAGATGAAGGAACGGCTGCGCGCCACCGCCGTGCCGATCCAGCTGCCGATCGGCGCCGAGGAGCACTTCAAGGGCGTGGTCGACCTGCTGCGCATGAAGGCCATCATCTGGGACGACAGCACCCAGGGCACGACCTTCGAGCTGCACGA
>CAYPTW010000147.1:0-4841 GCA_964413755.1 uncultured Thioalkalivibrio sp.
AACATCAGCTTCTTCCACTTCCCGCTCGGCTATTACATGGCCGCCCAGGGGTCGCTGATCGCGTTCGTCGTACAGCTTTTCCTGTTCATGAAACAGCAGGACAAGATCGACACCCGCTACGGCGTCGCCGAAGAATAAGGGAGAGGATCTGACCATGGCTAAAATTGCATTCGAGGGGAAGAGTTTCACCGACAACCTCCCCAAGATCTACGGCGTATACACGGGCGGTTTCCTCGCCTTCTTTGCCCTGATGGCGGTGCTCGAGCAGTTCGGACTCGGCGCGGACATCATCGGCATCCTGTTCATCGCCTTCACCATTGCCATCTACGCCTTCATCGGGGTGCTGTCGCGCACCATGCAGGTCGAGGCCTACTACGTGGCCGGGCGCTCCGTGCCACCGGTGTTCAACGGCATGGCCACGGCGGCGGACTGGATGTCCGGCGCATCCTTCGTGGCGCTGGCCGGCGGCGTGTTCATGGGCGGCCATTCGTACATGGCCTTCATCGTGGGCTGGACCGGCGGTTACGTGCTGGTGGCGACGCTGATGGCGCCCTACCTGCGCAAGTTCGGCTGCTACACGGTGCCCGACTTCATCGGCACGCGTTACGGCGGCAAGCTGACACGCTTCTTTGCCGTGGTGGTGCTGTTCGTCGCCTCCTTCACCTACGTGACGGCGCAGATCAACGCCACCGGCACCATCGCTGCCCGCGCCCTGAACATCCCCTTTGAAGTGGGTGTCTGGTTCGGACTCAGCGGCATCCTGGTGTGCTCGATGCTGGGCGGCATGCGCGCGGTGACCTGGACGCAGGTGGCACAGTACATCGTGCTCATCATCGCCTACCTGCTGCCGGTGTTCTGGATGTCCATCGCACAGGACTTCGGCCCGCTGCCGCAGTTCCAGTACGGCTACGCGGTGGAACGCATCATGGAACTGGAGCAGATCGTGGGCGTCGGCACGCCGGCGGTCGCAGGCGTGGCCAGCGACTTCCCGGGCCTCTCGGTGCTGACCAACCTGCATGCCACGCCGGGCGAAGGCGCCATGGCGGCCTGGAAGTTCATCTCCCTGGCAGCCTGCATGATGATCGGCACGGCCTCCCTGCCGCACATCCTGATGCGCTACTTCACCACGCCGTCCGTGCGCGCCGCGCGCACCTCGGTGGCCTGGTCGTTGTTCTTCATCTTCCTGCTGTACTTCACGGCCCCCGCGCTGGCGACGTTCAGCAAGCTGCAGCTGCTGGACCCCAGCCTGCCGACGGCCATCATCGGTCAGCCCATCGCGGATGTGCTGGCGCTGGACTGGGTGCAGAAATGGAGTGCCATCGGCATGCTCGCGGTGTCGGACGGCAACGCGGACGGGATCCTGCAGATCAACGAGTTCTTCCTGCGTGCCGACATCATCGTGCTGGCGACGCCGGAGTTCGCGGGCCTGCCCTACGTGATCTCGGGCCTGGTGGCTGCCGGCGGCATGGCGGCCGCCATGTCCACGGCAGACGGCCTGCTGCTGGCCATCGCGAACGCGCTGTCGCATGACCTGTACTTCAAGATCGTCGACCCGAAGGCCGAGACCAAGAAGCGGCTGCTGGTCGCCCGCGTCCTGCTGGTCGTGATCGGTGCCGCTGCGGCAATCGTGGCAAGCATGAAGCTGACCGGGATCCTGGGCGCGGTGGCGTGGGCGTTCTGCTTCGCCATGTCGGGCCTGTTCTTCCCGCTGGTGCTCGGCGTGTGGTGGAAGCGCGCCAACCGCGCCGGCGCCATCGCCGGCATGGTGGTCGGCCTGGGCGCCGGCTGGTGGTACCTGATCGCGGTGCGTTCCGGCATGGACCCCTGGTTCGGCCTCGACCACCTGCGCTTCGGTATCGTGGGCGCCTTGGCCAGCCTGGTCTCCATGGTGGTGGTCAGCCTGCTGACACCGGCGCCGGATGAAGAGATCCAGCGCATGGTGGACGAAGTGCGCATCCCGCGGGGCGACACGATCATCTCCTCCAAGAGCTGATCGGGTACGCCTGGTCCTGACGGGGCCGGGGCGAGTGCTGCTCGCCCCGGCCCTTTTTCGTGTGAGACCATTGTGATTCCGCCGGCTGGAGCTTCCGGATGACCGAGCAGATCCCTTTCTGGGCCGTTGCGCTGGACTACGTCCTGGGCATGATCATGTGGACGTTGATCGGCCGTTTCGGCATGCGCCTGTTCCTGCCCGAAGAGAGCAAGTTCTTCTTCAGCCGCTTCTTCATCCGCGTCACCGACCCGCTGCTGAAGCTGTTCCGGCCCATCACGCCGGCCTTCCTGGTGGCGCCGATGGTGCCGCTTTACGTCGCCTGGTTCTTCTTCATGTTCCGCTTCTACGTCATGCCCTGGATGCTCGGCTACTCCGTCATGGGCATGCTGTCATTCCCGCTGGAAAGCGAGATCGCGCAGGGCGTCGCCTACCTGGTCGGGCTGCTCTTGAACTAGGGGCGCATGGCCGGCCGCAGGCCGGTCAGGCAGGTCAGGCCGGATCGTCGGGCAGGCTGCCCGCCACCGCCTGGGGATCGAGGTCGCGCAACAGGTCGCGGCGTACTTCCTGCCAGCGGAAGCGTACCGAGTTGCGCACAATCTCCTCGTCCAGTTCCTTGAGCTCTGCCATGACCGGCGCCCAGCGCACCAGCGCGGCCGGACTCTCGGAAAAAGCGGCCTCGAACTCCCCCACGGCCAGCAGGTCGACGCGGGCGATGCGCTGCCGTACGCGCTCGGCCTCGGCCGCGAACTGGTCGCCCGCCTCGGCCGGATTGCCCGCAGACTCGAGGATCTCGTCCACGATCCCCTGCATCATGCAGCGCACCCGGCCGGTTTCGCGTGGCGCATGCTGTGCCAGCCGGCTGCCGGCGAACACGGCCAGGTCGGACACGCAGGCGAGCCATGTCTGCCACTTGGCGATGTTGATGCTGGCGATGAAGGGATCGTCCTCGAACAGCTCGGGGTAGCGCATCCCGGCGCGGGTACGCAGGTAACCGTACAGCGAGGTCTGGGCAACGTGGCTGGCACGCGTGTCGATGAAGCGCAGCAGCGCGGCGCGATCCTGGATCGGCTCACCGCGGCTGCGCCCGGTGGCGCCGAGATAGGACTTCACGGTGCCCCACAGGCGGTCGGGGCGCAGGTCGCTCCAGGCAAAGCGCTCGCGCTCCGCGGGTACGTGGCGCGGCACGATGCGCTGGCCGCCGGGCTTGCGGGAACCGGTCATATGCTTGCGGCAGGATCCTTGCAGCTGGACCAGCATTATACGGTCGCGCGTGACCGTGCGGCGGATTCATTTGGCGCTATGATTGCGGCATGAGCAATCCCCTGGCCGACGTCGAAACCTTCCTGCAGCAGACCCCGCCCTTCGACCTGCTGGAACCGCAGTTGCTGCGCCGCGCTGCGGCTGCCTTCGAGGCCGTTTACCGGCGCAAGGGCACCGAGCTGCTGGAGATCGGGACCCAGAACGACCAGCTGTACCTGATCAGGCGCGGCGCGGTAGAGGCGCACGACCAGGACGACAACCTGGTGATGCGCTTCGGGGAAGGCGAGAGCTTCGGCCTGCAGTCCCTGCTCACCGGCAAACCGGTGCGCTTCCGGGTCACGCTGATCGAGGACGGCCTGCTGTGGATCATGCCGCGCACCGCCTTCGACGAGTTGCGCGCCGCCTCACAGGCCTTCGACACCTTCTATATCCGCAGCCTCGACGACCGCCTCACATTGGCCCTCCAGCCCGGTGCCGGGCGCAGCCGCACCCAGACCTTGTTCATGACCCCCATGGGCGAGCTGGTGGCGCGTGAGCCGATCATGGTGTCACCGGATACCAGCATCGCCGCCGCAGCAAAGCGGATGTCGGAACACGGCATTTCCTCGTTGCTCATTCACGAGGACGATCGCGTCACGGGCATCATCACGGATCGCGACCTGCGCAATCGCGTGCTCGCCCAGGGGCGCGACCCCGCCGAACCGGTCACCAGCATCATGACCGCCGACCCGCTGACGCTGGATGCCTCGACGCCGGTGCTCGGCGGCATCCTGGCCATGGCCGGGCGCGGCATCCACCACCTGCCGCTGGCGCGCGGCGATCGCGTGGTGGGCATGGTAACCACCCGCGATCTCATGAGCCTGCAGACCCACCACCCGCTGTACCTCGCCGCGCAGCTGCAGAAACAGGACTCGGTCGAGGGCCTGGTAGAGACTTGCAAGCGCGTGCCCAAGCTGTTCGAGCTGATGCTGATCTCCGGCATCCGTCCGGAGGAGGTGCCGCGGGTGCTCACCATGATCACCGACACGGTGACCCGCAGGCTCATCGAGCTGGCGCAGAAAGAACTTGGCCCGCCGCCGGTGCCCTTCGCCTGGCTCGCCTTCGGCTCACAGGCGCGCGAAGAGCAGAGTCTCAAGACGGACCAGGACAACGGCATCGTCTATGCCGACGACGCGCCGCCGGAAGCCGCGGACTATTTCGCCAGGCTGGCGCAGTTCGTTTGCGACGGCCTGGATGCCTGCGGCTACCCTTACTGCCCCGGCGACATCATGGCGAGCAACCCGAAATGGCGCCAGCCGCTGTCCGGCTGGCGAAAACATTTCGCCGACTGGGCGCGCCTGCCCGATCCCGGCGCCGTGCTGCAGGTGAGCATCTTCTTCGACCTGCGCGGTATCCACGGCGACGACGCGCTGGTGCAGAAGGTACGCAAGGCGCTGGCCGAATGCGCCTCGGGCTCCGGCAAGGCGGTGTTCCTCGCGGCACTGGCGCGGCAGGCCGCCAGCTACGACGTCCCGCTCGGCTTCTTCCGGCGCTTCGTGCTCGAGAGCAAGGGCGAGCACAAGGAAACACTGGAGATCAAGGCCGCCGG
>CAYPTW010000148.1:0-4785 GCA_964413755.1 uncultured Thioalkalivibrio sp.
CCCCGACTTCGCAGTACCTGCGCCTCGGCGTGGAGGCCCTGCAGGGCGAGACCGCGGGCATCGCCAACTATCTCGGCGAGGAAGACGATGTCGAAGGCACCGCCCGCATCCTGGAAGACACCGCCGGCCCGCGCCTGTTCACCGGCTTCGCCAAGTACGCCCCCGACCTCGGCTTCGAGCATGCGCTGCAAATCGGCGCCTCGGCGGGGTACACGAGCAGCTTCCAGAACAGCATCGAGCACGAGACCTACTACGAGGACCATGAAGGCAGCGCCAGCTTCTGGGGGCTCGATGCGGTCTACAAGTACCTGCCCTCCGGCGGCACCGGCCTGCGCGGGGCGTTCAAGGTGCAGGGCGAGTACTACTACCGCACGCGCGACATCGACCGGCGCGACGTGTTCTTTGCCTGCGAGCCGGAAGATCTCGCTTGCGACGACCCGCTGAACGAGTTCCAGCCTGGCGACATCGGCATCGAGGAGTCGTTCAAGGAGAAGCAGGACGGCTTCTATGTGCAGGCCGTGTACGGTCTGGCACAGCGCTGGACGGCGGGACTGCGCTACGACGAGGTGGGCCTCACCAACAGCACCGGCCGCAACGGCGGCGAGGAATGGGACAGCTCGAAGCGCTATACGGCAGCGTTGAACTTCCTGCCCACGGAGTACTCGCTCCTGCGCCTGCAGCTCAGCCGCGGCGACATCTCGGTGGAAGACGGCGAGCGGAAGACCTATAACCAGTTCTTCCTGCAGTTCCAGATGAACTTCGGCGCGCACGGCGCGCACTCGTTCTAGGAGCACGGCATGCGCATGTTGCAACGACTGCTGGCCGGAGGTGCGCTGCTTGCCAGCGCCCTGCCGGCCATGGCCGCGCTCCAGGTAGCAGCCACCACGCCCAACATGGCCATGCTGGCGCGCACGGTCGGGGGCGAGCACGTCGAGGTCGTCGTGCTCGCCCCGGGGGATCGCGACGTGCACCACTTCGAGGCACGTCCCAGCATGATGGTGGCCCTGCGCCGTGCGGACCTCGCGGTGGCGGTGGGCGCCGAGCTCGAGATCGGCTGGCTCCCCGCGGCGCTGCAGGCTGCACGTAATCCCCGCGTCCTGCCCGGCCGTCCGGGCTACTTCGAGGCGGCCGCGGCGGTCACGCTGGAAGATGCCGGGACACCGGCGGACCGTGCGCTGGGCGATGTGCACCCGATGGGCAATCCGCATATCTACTTCGATCCGCTGCGCATGGGGGTAGCCGCAGAGGCACTCGCCGCCCAGCTGGCCGTGCTGGATCCGGAGCACGCACAGGCCTTCAGCGCCAACGCCACCGCTTTCGCCGCACGCATGCGCGCACAGACCGCGCAATGGCGCGAGCGCGCCGCCGGCGCGCCGGGGGCATTACTGCATCACAAGGACGCGGTGTACCTGATGCGGCGGCTGGGCGTCGAAGTGCTCGGCTATCTCGAGCCCCTGCCGGGCATACCGCCCACGGCGCGGCACATCGCCGAGCTCGTGACCGAGCTGCAGGGCCGCGAAGGCCAGGTCTTCCACATGGAGTACGAGCCGGCGGACGGGGCCGAGCGGGTCGGCACAGCGCTGGGCTGGCCAGTGCACCGGATGCGCAACAACGTGCCGGTGGACGGCACCGCCGACGATTACGTGGCGCTCATTGAGAACTGGGTGCTGCGGCTGGAGGGCAACTGAACGCCGCGCAACCCCTGCTGGAACTGGTGGCCGCACGGGCCGGGTACGCCCGGCCCGTGGTCGGGCCCGTGTCTTTCCGCATCGAGCCCGGCGAGGTGCTGGGCCTGAGCGGCGCCAACGGCCAGGGCAAGACCACGCTGTTGCGACTCATCACCGGCACTGCCGTGTTGCACGGCGGCCGGCTGGAGCGCGCAGCCGGGCTCACGGTGGCACATCATCGCCAGCGGCCTGAGCGCCCGCCTGAGTTGCCCATCACCGGCCGGGAGGTGCTGCGCGCCGCGGGCGCGCGCAGCACGGCATTACCGCCCCGGCTCGCCGCGCTGCTGGAGCGTTGCCTGGAAGAAATGAGCGGCGGCGAGTTCCAGCTGCTGCATGCCTGGGCCTGCCTCACCGGCCCGGCGCGACTGGTGCTGCTGGACGAGCCGACCAACAACCTCGACCCCGACGCCATCGGGCTGCTGCTGGCGGAGATCGCGCGCCTGTCGCCGCAACGCGCAGTGCTCATGGTGAGCCACGACGCCGGCTTTCTCGCCGCCGCATGTCACCGGATCGTAGCGCCATGTCCCTGAGCCTCGCCTGGGACCCGCTGTTCCGCCTGCCGCTGGCGACCGGCCTGCTGCTGGCGCTTGCCCTGCCCCTGCTTGGCGCCGGGCTGCGCCTGCGCGAGCAGTGGTTATCCAGTCTCGGCGTTGCCCAGGCGGCCGCAGCCGGCGGCGTCGCAGGCGCCCTGCTGCACGCGCCGGTGCTCGTCTTTGCCCTGCTCGGCGGGCTGGCCGCAGGCCTGGTGCGGTTTTTCACCGGCCGCACGCGCAACGAGCACTACGCCGTGATGCTGCTGGCGGGCTGGGCGGCCGTGCTCCTCCTGGCGACGCGCGGCCACCATGCCGACCTGGTGGCGACCCGCCTGCTGCACGGCCAGCTGTACTTCACCACGGCCGCGCACCTGGCCGGCGCCGCAGCGCTGCTGGTGTGCCTGCTCGCGGTAGGCCGATGGCTGTCGCGGCGCCTCGTACTGGGCCGCCTGTTTCCCGACCATTACGGCGCCAACCGGCTGCCGACCTGGCCGCACGAGTTCGGCTTCGAGGCCCTGGTGGTGTGCGGCGTGGTGCTGGGAATCAGCACCATGGGCGTCATGGCCACCTTCGCCATGATGCTGCTGCCGCCATGGGTTGCTTTCCGCCTGGCGCGCGGCTGGTACCGGGCGCTGGCGCTCAGCGCCGCTCTCGGCCTGGCCGCCTGCCTGGCGGGCTTCCTCCTCGCGCTCGGCCTGGACCTGCCGTTCGGCGCCACCCTGACCGCGATGCTGGTGCTACTCGTCCCGCTGCGGCTCCTGCCGGCGCGCCTCGGCGCCTGAGGGCAGTCCTCGCCCCGTCACCAGGTAGGTGGCGAAACTGCCGAGCCAGTGGCTGCCGGCGTAATGCGCGTCGCTCACCCCGGCAAGGCCGGATTCCGCGTGCGCCGCGGCCGCCGCGTGCAGGCTGCTGCGGCGCAGGTCGCCCGGGGGCAAGCCGGCCGCGATACCCTGCAGCATCCAGGCGCGGCTCAGGTTCAGCCCGTCGATATGCGCCAGCTTGCCGTCGGTGCGGTCCGTGACCCGCGCCACCGGCAGCCAGTCCGCGCCGGCATCCCGCGGCAGGCCCGGCATGAAACCCGTCAGCCAGGCGGCAAATTCATCGGGCGGCAGCAGGCGGCGCACCAGGTCGGCCTCGGCCAGGCACGGCGACAGGAAATCGTGCCCCGAGGGCTCGTAGGCGAGCGGGCAATCCCGGTCGTCCAGGTACAAGGTGCGCGTAGTGCGCTCGATGAGCGCGGCAAGCTCGGCGTCGCCGGCCACGCGCGCCCAGTCCAGCGCCAGGCCGAACGCAAAGGCCGTCTGGGAATGCTCCCCCGAGCGGATTGGATAGGCCAGCTTCGGCAGCCAGGTCTTGAGCTGACTCGCGGCGAGCTCTTCCAGCGGCGCCAGGGCCTGCGACCAGCGCCGCGCCTCGGGTTCGTCCCACTCGCGCAGCTCGGCGCCGAGCTGTAGCAGCCAGGCCAGGCCGTACGGCCGCTCGAAGCCCTCGCGCCCCGGCGCCTCCAGGTAGGCCACTTCGCCCTGGATGCCCTCCACAGTCAGGCTGCGGGCCAGCGCCGCACGCGCGGCGGGCGCATATCCGGCCGCAGGGTCGAGCCGCGCCAGGCGGACCAGCAACCAGTGCCCGTGCACCGACGAGTGCCAGTCGAAGCAGCCCCAGAACACGGGCGTCAGCTCGCGCGGCGGCCTGGCGTCCTGGTCGCCGTTGAGCACGTGCGCGATCTTGTTGGGATACTCGCGGTGCACGCAGGCCAGCGCCAGGTCGGCAAAGCGGCCGGCGACGGAGGGATCGAGCATCATGCCGGCCAAGGCGAGTGCCGCGACGCTCATTGCCGCTGCAGCATGCGGCCGAGCGGGCGACCGCCCACCAGGTGCAGGTGCAGGTGATACACCTCCTGGCCGCCGTGCGAGTTGCAGTTGATGATGAGACGGTATCCGTCCTCGGCCAGGCCCTCCTGGCGCGCGATGTCCCGCGCCACGCAGAACATGTGGCCCACCAGCTCCGCGTCGCCGTCCTCGATGTCGTTGGCGGTGGGGATCGGCTTCACCGGGATGATGAGCACGTGCACCGGCGCCTGGGGATGGATGTCGCGGAAGGCGACCACCCGTTCATCGCGATAGACGAAGTCTGCGGGCAGGTCGCCGGCAATGATCTTTTCGAACAAAGTGGGCATGCGTCGCTCTCCTTGTCGCTGCCGTGGATCCCGTCTCGCAGTGTGGCAGCGCCGCCCGATGCCCGCAACGCGTGGCCGCGCCCTATAATGGCCGCCACGCGCACACCGGAGAACGCCATGTCGAGGTTGATTGCATTGCTCACCGCCCTGGGGCTGTCGCTGTTCGCCGGCGGTTGCGCCAGCGTGAGCTCGCTGGAGACACCCGAGCTGCAGCTGACCAGCTTTCGCATGCTCGAGCATGAGCAGGACTCCCTCGAACAGCGCTTCGCCGTCGGCCTGCGCGTCATCAATCCGAACAACCGCGACATCGACATCGAGGGCCTGGACTTCAGCCTCGACCTGAACGGCC
>CAYPTW010000149.1:0-4769 GCA_964413755.1 uncultured Thioalkalivibrio sp.
TCGCCCATCCGGCGTTATCCGGACCTGCTGGTCCACCGCGCCATCCGGCACCTGCTGCGCGGCGGCAAGGCGGAGGATTTCCAGCACGGGCGGCGCGAGATGGAGGGCTTCGGCCGGCACTGCTCCATGACCGAGCGGCGCGCCGACGAGGCCACGCGCGACGCCATGGACTGGCTGAAGTGCGAGTTCATGCAGGACCGGGTCGGCGAAGAGTTCGACGCCATCGTCACCGGCGTGGTCGACTTCGGGCTGTTCGTGCAGATCCCCGAATACCAGATCGACGGCCTGGTGCATGTCAGCTCGCTGGGCGGCGATTATTACCAGCGCGACCCGGTGCACCAGCGCCTCGTGGGCGAACACAGCGGCCGCGTGTTCCGTCTCAGCGACCGGCTGGCCGTGCGTCTCATCCGCGTCAGCATGGACGATCGCAAGATCGACTTCGAGCTGGTGGAGCAGGCGCCGCCGGAGCGCACTGCGAAAGGCGGGCGCAAACGCGGCGGCCGGGGCGGCGGCAAGAGCAGCAGTAAGCGCGGCGGCAAGGGCGGCAAGAGCGGCGGCCGATGAGCGCGCGGCACCTGGCGTGGGGGCTGCACCCGGTGCGTGAAGCGCTGCGGCGCGCCCCGGAACGGGTGCTGGAGCTATGGGCGCTGGAGCGGCGCGGGGATGCCCGCATTGCCGAGGTGCTGGCGCTGGCGGAAGCACAGGGTATCCGCTGCCAGTTCGTGCCGCGCGAGACCCTCGACGGCATGGCGGGCGGTGGCGTGCACCAGGGGGTGGTGGCACGGCTCGCGCCGGCAGCCGCGCTGGACGAGGACGACCTCTACGAGTTGCTGGACCGGCTGCAGGAGCCGCCATTCCTGCTGGTGCTGGACGGAGTGCAGGACCCGCACAACCTGGGCGCGTGCCTGCGTACGGCAGACGCCGCCGGCGCACATGCGGTGATCGTGCCGAAGGACCGCGCCGCCGGTCTCACGCCCGCCGCACGCAAGGCGGCAGCCGGGGCTGCCGAGACCATGCCGCTGGTCCAGGTGGTGAACCTGGCGCGCTGCCTGCGCGCCCTGCAGGATCGGGGCATCTGGCTGGCCGGCGCGGAGGCAGGCGGCAAGCCCGCGTTCGAGGCCGACCTGTCCGGCCCGCTGGCGCTGGTGCTCGGCGCCGAGGGCACCGGCCTGCGCCGCCTCACCCGGGAGCACTGCGACCTGCTGCTGAGCCTGCCCATGAAGGGCACGGTCGAGAGCCTCAACGTCTCCGTGGCGGCCGGCATCCTGCTTTACCTGGCGCTTGCGCGCCGGGGTGCATAACCGGTATCCTGCCGGGCTTCGCGCTGGCATTGGGCCGGCGTGATTTCCCTGCCGCACCGCCATGCCGGGCGGGCGGCTGCACCAATCCGAAGGGAGACAACATGCGGCACTACGAGATCGTGTTCCTGGTCCATCCGGACCAGAGCGAGCAGGTCCCTGCCATGATCGAACGCTATCGCGGGATGATCGAGGGCGAAGGGGGCACTATCCACCGCCAGGAAGACTGGGGCCGGCGCCAGCTCGCCTTCCCCATCCTCAAGGTCCACAAGGCCCATTACGTGCTGCTGAACATCGAGTGCAGCAAGGCCACGCTGGACGAGTTGACCGGCGCTTTCCGCTTCAACGACGCCGTCCTGCGTCACATGGTCATCGCCCGTGACGAGGCCGTCACCGAGCCTTCGCCCATGGCGAAGCCGGAGGAGGAGCGCGGCGAGGGCCGTCGCCGCAGCCGCGACGATGACGACGATAACGACGACGACGACGACAGCGACGACGATGATCGCGGTCGCTCGTCCGACGACTGAGGAGTAGCAGGAAATGGCACGTTTCATGCGCAGGAGAAAGTTCTGCCGCTTCACGGCAGACAACGTGAAGGAGATCGACTACAAGGATCTCGCCACGCTCAAGGCCTACGTGACGGAGACCGGGAAGATCGTCCCGAGCCGTATCACCGGGACGCGTTCGAACTACCAGCGCCAGCTCGCGGTCGCCGTCAAGCGCGCGCGCTACCTGGCCCTGCTGCCCTACACCGACCGTCACTGACGGGCGGTGCCGCCCGGACGCTGCGCAGCAACCGGGAGGCGCGGGATGCCGGAATTTGCCCGCTGGATAACGGAGCGTGATTACCGGGCCGCCCTGATGGCGGCCGGTCTCGCCCTCTTGCCCATGCTGGCGCCGTTGAGCTGCGCGGTGCTGTCACTGGCGGCGCTGCAACGCGGGCCGGGGGCCGGCTGGCGGGCGGCGGCAGGTGCCGCGGTATTGCTGGCAGTGGTGGGCTGGGCCGCGGGGATGCACCCGCTGGCGGCGGTAATCTCGGCGGTGATGATCTGGGCGCCGACGCTGGCGGTGACGCAGTTGCTGATCAGCAGCGGCTCGTTGTCCGCGGCGGCGCGCCTGGCAACCATCGGCGCCCTGTTGCTGGCCGGCGGCTGGGCGCTGGCGGCGCCGATCCAGGGCGAGCCCTGGACCGGGCTGGTGAACGAGCTGGTGACGCCCCTGGCGACCCAGACCGGGACGGATCCGGTGCTGCTGGCGGAGCGGCTGCTGGCGCTGATGCCGGGGATTATTGCGGCATCGCTGCTGCTGGTGTCGCTGGGCGGCACGCTGCTGGCGATGTGGCTGCACGCGGCCCTGCGGACGCCGGGCGCATTCGGCGAGGCATTTCGCGCGCTGCAGCTCGGGCCCGCAGTAGGCGGCATCGGCGCCGTGGCGATGGTGGTGGGTTTGGCCGGCGGACCCGCGGGCGCCGCGGCGGTGGCGCTGCCCGCAGGGGCGGCGTTGATGCTGCAGGGCATCGCGGTGATGCACGGCATGGTTAAGATCCGCGGCTTGCATCGCGGCTGGCTGATCGGGGGATGGGTGGCGCTGGTGCTGCTTTCGCCCTGGGCCATGATGGCATTTGCGTTTTACGGCTTGCTGGACACCTTCCTGGACCTGCGCCGCAGGGCGGCCGGAAGGAATTGATCACACAGGCTCCGGGGCGGGGTTCCGGAGGAGAGAGAGGACGAGGACGATGGAAGTAATTCTGCTGGACAAGGTCGAGAATCTCGGCGGCATCGGCGACAAGGTCAAGGTGAAGCCGGGCTATGCCCGTAACTACCTGCTGCCGCAGGGCAAGGCGGCGCGTGCGACGGCGGAGAACGTGGCCGAGTTCGAGGCGCGTCGCGCCGAGCTCGAAGCCAAGGCCGCCGCGGTGATCGCGGACGCCAAGGCGCGTGCCGAGAAGATCGAGGGCCTGGCCCTGACGATCCGCGCCAAGGCCGGCTCCGAGGGCAAGCTGTTCGGGTCGGTGGGCCCGGTGGACATCGCCGAGGCGGCCGAAGCCGCCGGCGTGAGCATCGAGCGCAGCGAGATCCGCCTGGGCGAGGGCCCGCTGCGCGCCGTGGGCGAGCACGAGGTGGAAGTGCACCTGCATTCCGAGGTCTCGGTGCCCATCAAGGTGACGGTGGAAGCCGAGGAATGATCGGGCGGCCGTGCTGCCTCGCAGCACGGCCTGCCTGTGCTAGTGTGGCAAGCTCGCGTTCGCGGGCAAGGTCGTAGTCCATTGGCAGGTATCCCTGAATCGGTGTATCCGGGCCGCAACACCGAGGCGTTGCGCACCCCGCCGCACTCCGTGGAAGCCGAGCAGTCGGTGCTCGGCGGCCTGATGCTGGACAACAGCGCCTGGGACACCATCGCCGACGCCGTCTCGGCGGGCGATTTCTACCGCCGCGACCACAAGCTCATCTTCACCGCCATCGGCGAGCTCGCGGAGCGCGGTGAACCGTCCGACGCCGTGACCGTCTCCGAATTGCTCGACCGCAAGGGCGAGCTGGAGGATGCCGGCGGGCTGGCCTATCTCGGCCAGCTGGCGCGCGAGACCCCGAGCGCCGCCAACATCAAGGCCTATGCCGCGATCGTGCGTGAGCGCGCCATGTTGCGCGAGCTGATCCGCATCGGCGGTGAGATCGCCTCCAGCGCGTACCAGCCGGACGGGCGGGACGCCGGCGCGCTGGTCGACGAGGCGGAGCGCAAGGTGTTCGAGATCGCCGAGCAGGGCAAGCGACGCGGCGCCGGCTTCCAGCCGCTGAAGCGCATCCTCGGCACCACCATCGACCGGCTCGACGAGCTGCAGAAGAACGAGGGCGACGTCACCGGTCTCGGCACCGGGTTCAAGGACCTCGATACCATGACGGCCGGCCTCCAGCCCGGCGACCTGGTGATCATCGCGGGCCGGCCTTCCATGGGCAAGACCAGCTTCGCCATGAACATGGCCGAGCACGCCGCCATCGGCCTGGAGAAATCGGTGGCCATCTTCAGCATGGAGATGTCAGCCGAGCAGCTTTCGTTCCGCATGATCTCCTCCCTGGGCCGCGTCAACCAGTCGAACCTGCGCCGCGGCAGGTTCTCGGACGAGGACTGGAGCCGGATCAATTCCGCGGTCTCGGTGATGTCGCGGGCGCGGGTTTTCATCGACGACACCCCGGCGCTGAACCCCACCGAACTGCGGGCCCGCTCGCGGCGGCTGAAGCGTGAGCACGGCCTCGACCTGATCGTCGTCGACTACCTGCAGCTGATGCAGGTCAGCGGTACGGCGGAGAACCGGGCCACCGAGATCTCCGAGATCTCGCGCTCGCTCAAGGCCCTGGCGCGCGAACTCGAGGTGCCGGTGATCACGCTGTCGCAGCTGAATCGCAGCGTGGAACAGCGCACCGACAAGCGCCCGGTGATGTCGGACCTGCGCGAGTCGGGCGCCATCGAGCAGGACGC
>CAYPTW010000150.1:0-4689 GCA_964413755.1 uncultured Thioalkalivibrio sp.
CTGCTGCGGCCCGGCCTGGTCGACCTGATCGGCGAACTCAGCCTGATCGAGGGGGTCGAGGACCTGGCCCTGACGACCAACGGCATCCTGCTGGCGCAGCATGCGGCGGCGCTCAAGGGCGCCGGGCTGGACCGTGTCACCGTGAGCCTGGATGCGCTCGACGAGGCCACCTTCCGGCGCATGAGCGGCGGCAGGGGCACGCCCGAGCGGGTGCTCGAAGGCATTGACGCGGCCATCGAGGCCGGTCTCGAGCCGGTCAAGGTGAACACGGTAGTGCAGCGCGGCATCAACGAGCGCGGCATCTATGCACTGCTCGAGCGCTTCCGCCATACGGGCGTCGTGGTGCGCTTCATTGAGTACATGGACGTGGGCACGCTCAACAAGTGGAACGAGAAAGAGCTGGTGCCGTCGTCTGAACTGGTGCAGCGTATCGCCGAGCGTTGGCCGATCCGCCCGCTCGAGGCCGGGTATCGCGGTGAGGTGGCCGAGCGCTGGGAGTTCGAGGATGGTGCCGGCGAGGTCGGTTTCATCAGCTCGGTGACCCAGCCCTTCTGCGGCGATTGCACGCGCGCGCGCCTGTCGTCGGACGGCGGCCTCTACACCTGCCTGTTCGCCGCGCGTGGCACCGACCTGCGCGGCCCGCTTCGGGCAGGAGCAGACGACGCCGAGCTCGGACAGATCATCGACCGCGTCTGGTCGAATCGGGCGGACCGCTACAGCGAGCTGCGCGCCGAGGGCGGGCGCGAGGTCCGGGTCGAGAAGATCGAGATGTATTACATCGGCGGATGATGCCCATGTCCGAAGACACGCTCACCCACCTCGACGAGGCGGGCCGGCCGCGGATGGTCGACGTCGGCGGCAAGTCGGTGACGCGGCGCACCGCGCATGCACGCATGCGGGTGAGTTTCCCGTCCGCGGCCGCGCGCGCGCTGGCAGCGAAGGACTTCGCCACGGCGAAGGGCCCCGTGTTCCATACGGCGATCGTCGCCGGAGTGATGGCGGCCAAGCGCACCCATGAACTGATACCCTTTTGTCATCCACTGGGCCTCGATGACTGCGCCATCGAGATTGCCATGGAGGGAGACGACGCGATCATCGATTGCCGCGCCAGCGTGCACGGCCGCACCGGCGTCGAGATGGAAGCGATGACGGGCGCCACGGTGGCGGGGTTGACGGTTTACGATATGTGCAAGTCGCTTTCCAAGGGCATCGTGCTGCGGGAAGCGAAGCTGCTGGAGAAGACCGGCGGCAAGAGCGGAGACTGGAGGGCTGCGGACTGATGCAAGTGCAGGTCAATTACTTCGCCTGGTTGCGCGAAAAAGCGGGTTGCGAGGGCGAGACGCTGGATACGTCTGCGGTCACCCCCGCGCAGCTATGGACTGAACTGGACGCGCGCCATGATTTCGCCACGGAACGGCGCCATCTGCGCGTGGCGGTCAACGATGCTTTTGCCGAGTGGGACGCCACGCTCAGTCCGGGCGATCGCGTGGTATTCATTCCGCCGGTATCTGGAGGCTAGCGCTGTGAAATTCGAAATCAGCAGTCAGGATGTCGACGTCGCCGCATTGCGCAGCGAATTGATGAGCCCGGGTTGCGGCGGCTACACGGCCTTCGAGGGCTGGGTGCGCGACCATCACCAGGGCCGCGCGGTATCGGGCCTGCACTACGAGGCTTACGAGGACCTGGCGCGGGCGGAGGGCATGAAAATCCTGCGCGAGGCCGAGGAGAAATACGGTCCGGTGCGCCTGGCCTGCGTGCATCGCATCGGCGACCTGGCGGTCGGCGACCTCGCGGTGTGGGTCGGCGCAGCTGCGCCGCACCGCGACGAGGCGTTCAAGGCCTGCCGTTACGTGATCGACGAACTCAAGCAGCGCCTGCCCATCTGGAAGAAAGAACACTACATCGAGGGCGTCTCGGCCTGGGTGGACTGCGAGCGGTGTCGCGCGGCCGGGCACGGCAAGCACGACCATCACCACGAGCACGAGCACGAGCATGAGCACGGCGCGCAGGCTGCGGCCGGGCTGGCGGACGCCGACTGAGTCTCAGCCGGTACGCGCCCAGTCGGGCACCACGCCCGGCTCGATACCGAACACTGCCGGCAGCACCAGGTAGGCCGCCGCCAGGATCAATCCCACGAACACCAGGTTCAGCCACAGGCCGGCCCGCACCATCATGGGGATCGTGAGCAGCTTGCTGCCGTAGACGATGGCATTCGGCGGCGTGGCCACCGGCAGCATGAATGCACAGGAAGCCGCCAGGGCCGCCGGCACCGCGAACAGCAGCGGGTTTTCGCCGACGCCGAGCGCAGCCGCCGCAAGGATCGGCAGGAATGCGGCCGCTGTGGCCGTGTTACTCGTCATCTCGGTGAGCAGCAGGATGATGACGATGCAAAGGGCGAGGAGCAGCAGCGTCGGCCAGGCATCGAAGCCCCCCACCAGCATGCCGATGTAGGCATCGAAGCCGCTGCGGGTCACGGCCGAGGCCAGGCTCAGCCCGCCGCCGAACAGCACCAGGATGCCCCACGGCAGCTTGCGTGCGTCCTCCCAGTCGAGCAGGAACTCGCCCCGCGCGAGATTGACCGGGATGAGGAACAGCAACAGTCCCGCGGCAACCGCGATGCCGGCGTCGCTGAGCCCCGGTACCCAGTCCTGCAGCAACGGGCGACACATCCACATCACGGCCGTGAGCACGAACACCACCGCGACCTTTTTCTCCTCCGTGGAGATCGCGCCCAGCTTCTCGCGCTCGGCATGGATGATGTCGTGCCCGCCGGGCAGCGCCTGCAGGTGCAGGGGAAAGCTCACGCGGGTCAGCACGAAATAGGCCGCGGCGATGCCGATGATCACCAGCGGCACGCCGAGGACCATCCACTGCGCAAAACCGATCTCCAGGCCGTAGTTCTCGAGCATGAAAGCGGCGAGCAGTGCGTTGGGCGGCGTGCCGATCAGCGTCCCCAGCCCGCCGACATTGCAGGCGTAAGCGATGCTGAGGACCAGCACAATGCCGAAGTGAGTGAGTTCGCGCCTCTCGGCGTCGGTGGTGGAGGGGAGCTTCTTGCTCAGGTTGATTACGGACATGCCGATCGGCAGCATCATCAGCGCCGTGGCCGTGTTGCTGACCCACATACTGAGGAAGGCGGAGGCGATCATGAACCCCAGGATGATCGCAGACGGTCGCGTTCCGACCCGGTCGATGATCCCCAGGGCGATGCGCCGATGCAGGTTCCAGCGCTGCATGGCGATGGCGATGAGGAAACCGCCCATGAACAGGTAGATGAGCGGATTGGCGAACGGGGCCGTGGCCTGGGCGACGGTGCCGACATCCAGCAGCGGGAACAGCGGGATGGGCAACAAGGCCGTCGCCGGGATGGGGATCGCCTCGGTGATCCACCAGATGGCCATGAGGCTGCCTACCGCCGCCGTCGCCCACGCCTGGGCCGACATGCCCTCCGGCCCCGGCAGCAGGAGCAAGAGCAGGAACGTTGCGGGCCCGAGGAACAGGCCGATGCGCTGGCGCAGAGTGTAGGCGGGCGCGCTTTCACTCATCGCCCGGTCTCCGGTGCAACATGTCTCCGCACGGCCGGCGCGAAAAAGAAGAGGGGCCGCGGCTGGCGCCGCGACCCCTCTGCATGTCTGGCTCCCCGGGCCGGACTCGAACCAGCGACCAACGGATTAACAGTCCGTCGCTCTACCAACTGAGCTACCGGGGAATTTCGGTACCCGGCCCAGGGCCGGGTAAGCGCGCAATTTTCTAGGACGCCGCCTGCCACTGTCAAGGCGGATCCCTAAAGCACGGCGCGGATACGGTCCACGGCCTGCTCCAGGGTCTCCAGCGAGCATGCGTAGGACAGCCGCTCGTGGCCGGGTGCGCCAAACGCCGTGCCCGGGACCACCGCCACCCCGGCTTTCTCCAGCAGGTAGCCGGCGAAGGCCGTGTCGTCCTCCACGCCGTCGAGTGCGGCGATGGCGCCGCTTACGTCCGGGAAGGCATAGAAGGCGCCGTCTGCGGGCAGGCAGCGGAAGCCGGGCAGGCTGTTGAGCGCCGCCAGCAGCCAGTCGTGCCGCTGCTTGAAGGCGGCGCGCATCTCGGCGATGCAGCCCTGGTCGCCGGTCAGCGCCGCCAGCGAAGCGTACTGGGCGATGGAGTTGGGGTTCGAGGTGCTCTGGCCCTGGATCTTCTTCATGGCCCCGATGAGCTTGCGCGGACCGGCGGCGTAGCCGATGCGCCAGCCGGTCATGGCATAGACCTTGGAGACGCCGTTCACCGTGACCACCTGCTCGTGCAGGTCCGGCGCCACCGTCAGCAGGCTGGAGAAGGGCTCGTCCCCCCAGAAGATATGCTCGTAGATGTCGTCGGTAGTGACGAGCACCTGCGGATGGCGCCGCAGCACGTCGGCGAGGCCGGCCAGTTCAGCTGCGCTGTAGGCGACCCCGGTGGGGTTGCTGGGGCTGTTCAGGAACAACAGGCGGGTGCGCGGCGTGATGGCAGCCTCGAGCTGTTCGGGCGTGATCTTGAAATGCTGTTCCGGCCCGGCCGCTACGACGACGGGGGTGGCCTCCGCCAGCAGGACCATGTCCGGGTAGGACACCCAGTAGGGGGCCGGGATGACAGCCTCGTCGCCGGGGCCGAGGAGCGCCATGCAGAGGTTGTACAGGCTCTGCTTGGCGCCGTTGGAGACCAGCACCTGGT
>CAYPTW010000151.1:0-4665 GCA_964413755.1 uncultured Thioalkalivibrio sp.
ACTTCCACGTTGCGGATGTCGAGCGCCGCCAGGTTGCTGCGCGCCGCCTCGGCCAGGGCGCGGTGCAGCTCGATCGAGGTCACGCTGCGTGCCAGCAGCGCCAGGCAGGCGGTCATGTAGCCCGTACCGGTGCCGATCTCGAGCACGTTGTCGTCGGCCTCCGGCAGCAGCGCCTGCAACGCACGGCCCTGCAGCTTGGGCGGCGCCAGCAGCTTGCCGGCGCCGAGCGGGATCTCAGCGTCGGCGTAGGCGAGGCCGCGCCACTCCGGCGGCACGAAGCGCTCACGCGGCACGGAGTCCATCACCTCGAGGATGCGCTCGTCGAGCACGTCCCAGGCGCGGAGCTGCTGGCCCACCATTTGTTGTCTTGCAGTAGCGAGGTCCATTTCGGGAACGCTTCACACGGGCCGCGGCGGCGGCGGAGCGTGCTGAGGTTAGTGGCTGCCGCGAAGTGTGACAAGCGGCGGCGGCTTGGATTATCGTGAGCCCACTCCAGGGCAGGGGCGTCAATGGGTTAAGCTCTGCCTGGCCAACAAGACCCGTCGTCCCCGGCGGCAAGGAAAGATATGAGCGCAAGCCCTCGCGACGAACTCCGGGATCCGGCCCGACTTGGTGCGGCCGTGACGCGGCCCTATCCGGGGTCCCGCAAGATCCACGTCACCGGCAGCAGGGACGACCTGCGCGTGGCGATGCGCGAGATCGGCCAGACGCCTACCCCGGGTGCGGACGGTCCGCGGCTGAACCCGGCCATCGTGGTCTACGACACCTCCGGGCCCTACACCGACCCCGGATATCGCGTCGACCTGTTGCAGGGCCTGCCCGCGCTGCGCGCAGGGTGGATCGGTGAGCGCGCCGACTCCGCGCCGCTGGACGATCGCAGCTCGACCTTCGCCCGTCAGCGTGCGCGCGATAACGAGGCAGCGGCGCTCGCCTTTCCGGGCGGGCGCAGCCCGCGGCGCGCGCTGCCGGGAAGCAACGTGTCCCAGATGCATTACGCACGCCGCGGCATCGTCACGCCCGAGATGGAGTACGTTGCGCTGCGCGAGAACGCCGAGCTCGAAGCGCGGCGCGAGGCCTATGCTGCGGCCGGCCTGCTGGCGCGGCATGGCGGGCAGCCATTCGGCGCGCGCCTGCCTGCCCGGGTGACGCCGGAATTCGTCCGCGACGAGGTTGCTGCCGGCCGCGCCATCATCCCCTGCAACCTGAACCATCCCGAGCTCGAGCCGATGATCATCGGGCGCAACTTCCGCGTGAAGGTGAACGCCAATATCGGCAACTCGGCGGTGACTTCTTCCATTGCGGAAGAGGTCGAGAAGCTGGTCTGGGCCATCCGCTGGGGCGCCGACACGGTGATGGACCTGTCCACGGGCAAGCACATCCACGAGACGCGCGAGTGGATCATCCGTAACTCGCCGGTGCCCATCGGCACAGTACCGATCTACCAGGCGCTGGAAAAAGTCGACGGGCGTGCCGAGGACCTCAGCTGGGAACTGTTCCGCGACACGCTGGTGGAACAGGCGGAGCAGGGGGTGGACTATTTCACCATCCACGCCGGCGTGCGCCTGCCGTTCATTCCCCTCACCGCGCAGCGCGTCACCGGCATCGTCTCGCGCGGCGGCTCGATCATGGCGAAGTGGTGCCTGGCGCATCACGAAGAGAACTTCCTCTACACCCATTTCGACGAGATCTGCGAGATCATGGCGGCCTACGACGTCGCCTTCTCGCTCGGCGACGGCCTGCGCCCGGGCTCGATCGCGGACGCCAACGACGAGGCCCAGTTCGCGGAGCTGGAGACGCTCGGTGAACTCACCGCGCGGGCCTGGAAACACGATGTCCAGGTCATGATCGAGGGGCCCGGCCACGTGCCGATGCAGCTCATCGGCGAGAACGTGGACAAGGAGCTGGAGGCGTGCCACGAGGCGCCGTTCTACACGCTGGGTCCCCTCACCACCGATATCGCGCCGGGCTACGACCACATCACCTCGGCCATCGGCGCCGCCCAGATCGGCTGGTACGGCACGGCCATGCTCTGCTACGTGACGCCGAAGGAACACCTCGGCCTGCCCGACCGCGAGGACGTGCGTGAGGGCATGATTGCGTACCGGATTGCGGCGCATGCCGCGGACCTGGCCAAGGGCCACCCCGGTGCCCAGTTGCGCGATAATGCCTTGTCGCAAGCCCGCTTCGAGTTCCGCTGGGAAGACCAGTTCAACCTCGGCCTCGACCCGGAGCGTGCGCGCGAGTACCACGACCAGACCCTGCCCAAGGAGGCACACAAGCTGGCGCACTTCTGTTCCATGTGCGGGCCGCAGTTCTGCTCGATGAAGATCACGCAGGAAGTGCGCGAGTACGCCGCGGCCCACGGGCACGCCAGCGTGGACGAGGCGCGCCGGCGCGGCATGGCGGAGAAGTCGGTCGAGTTTCGCCGCGATGCCGCCAGGGTCTACCGTCGGGGCTGAGGACGGCGCAGGGGAGCAACAGGAATGCCAGTGCTGGAAACCGCCACCATCGCCGTTGCCGCCGGAGCCCTCGCCTGGCTCGGCATTTCGCTGTGGCGCCGCCGCGCTGAAACGCGCGACGAGACCGGGGCTGCGGCCATGTCGATGACGGCGACGCAGGGCAGGGTCATCCCGCTGCCGCAACGCGCCGGCGGGGGCTCGTCCCCGCAGGGGCCCCGCACCCCGGCGAACCTCGGCGACCAGCCGCTGTTCCTCAGCCTGGCGGAGCGCGTCAGCGACGCGGTGCTCCTGCACGACGACGAGATTCAATACTCCAACGCTGCAGCGGAAGCCCTGCTGGGGGCCGGTCGTCCGCTGGTCGGCCGCCGGCTTGCCGATTTGGTCGAGGACGGACAGGAAACGTCTTTTTCCGCATGGCTCAAGGCGCGCCGGGCCGGGCGCCAGTCAGTCGTCAGCCTGCGCCTGCGCGACGACAGCGGCGCCACCCTGAATTGCGAGCTTTCCGGTTTTCCCGTGCCCGGCGCGGACGGTGCCCTGGGCACGGTGGTGCGCGTGTCGCGCGAGGAATTGTTGCGCTCAGTGCGCCGCGAGGGCGCCGAACTCGCCGAATCAACCCTGGAGTCGATCAGCGAGGGCGTGATCATCACCGACACGCGCGGGCACATCGAGTACCTCAACTCGGCGGCCGAGGACATGCTGGGCTGCAAGGTCGAGCAGGCGCGCGGACGCGTGCTGGCAGACCTGGCGGCGCTGGTGGAGGAGGGCGATCGTCGCGCCCTGGCCGATCCCGTGCACCGTTGCCTGGAGGAGCGCCGCCGCATCGACCTGGGGCGGCGCGCGTTGCTGGTGGCCAAGGCATCGGGCGACGAGATCTCCGTGGAGATGCGGGCTTCGCCGATCCGCAGCGGCGGCAGCGATCCGACCGGTTGCGTCATCGTGCTGCACGACGTTTCGGAGATGCGCGGCATCACGCGGCAGATGTCCTACCAGGCCACGCATGACGCCCTGACCGGGCTGGTGAACCGGCGCGAATTCGAGCGCCGGCTGGACGAGTCGCTGCAGGACGCGCGCGCGCGCAGCGTCAGCCATGTCCTCTGCTATCTGGACCTGGACCGCTTCAAGGCCGTCAACGATACCAGCGGCCATACCGCCGGCGACAACATGTTGCGCGAGCTGGCCGGGATACTGAAAGAGAAGGTGCGCGATTCCGACGTCGTGGCACGCCTCGGCGGCGACGAGTTCGGCATGCTGCTCATCGGCTGTCCGCTGGAGAAGGCGCGCCAGATCGCGGACGACGTCTGCGCGGCGGTGCGGGATTTCAATTTTGTCTGGCGCGACAAGATCTACAGCGTGGGCGTCAGCGTCGGCATGGTGCAGATGGCCAGCGAGAGCGGTTCGATCGAGGACGTGCTCAGCGCCGCCGATTCGGCCTGCTATATCGCCAAGCAGCAGGGACGCGGCCGCATCCACGTATATTCTTCGCGCGATGAGGCGGCGGCGCGGCAGCGCGGCGAGATCCTCTGGCTGCAGCGCCTGCAGGCGGCGCTCAAGGAGAACCACTTCGAGCTGCGTGTCCAGCCCATCGTCGCCGTCGCCGGCCGTCCGGATACCGGGCCGGCGTTCGAGGTGTTGTTGCGGCTCAAGGACGCGGCAGGCGTCGAGAGCCTGCCGATGGACTTCATGCAGGCGGCCGAGCGCTACCACCTGATGCCGAACCTGGACCGGTGGGTGGTGCAGGCGACGTTTGCCGCGGTCGGTGCCGGCGCGCTGAAGATCCCGCCCGGACGCAGCGTTGCCATCAATATCTCGGGCCAGACCCTGGCCGACCCACAGTTCCTTGAGTTCGTGGTGGAGTGCCTGGATCGTGGCGCGGTGCCGCCCGAGCAGGTGTGTTTCGAGCTGGCAGAGGCTGCGGTGGCGTCCCACCACGCCCATGCCGCCCGCTTCATCGCGGTGATGCACGGGCTCGGTTGCACCTTCGCGCTGGATGACTTCGGCAGCGGGATGGGCTCCTTCGCCAACCTGAAGCAGCTGCCGATGGATTACCTCAAGATCGACGGCTCCTTCATCCGCGCTCTCGGCAAGGATGACGTCAGCACCGCCATGGTCACGGCCATGATCGAGCTGGCGCGCTCGCTCGGCGTGAAGGTGATCGCCGAGCAGGTCGAGACCGAGCAGGCCTTCGAGATGGTGCGGGCCATGAAGG